>NZ_JBIVQG010000008.1:0-249654 GCF_044755025.1 Paenarthrobacter sp. NPDC092416 | reverse complement strand
CCGGAGCAACTTTTCAAACTTACCCGAACCAGCCGCACAAAGCAAACCAGATCCAAGCCCCCCAAACCACACCAACGACGCACAAAAACGCCACCTAAACCGGCCATTTGAAAGGGAGTCCGTCACCATCTTTCCGCATCAGCGGCGGCGACTCAGATAACTTTACACGCGCCCTACCGCCGGGCCAAATCCGCGTCAACGTTCGTCGAAACCCTTGCAAACACTGGGCAAACAGCCCCAAAACAGTCGAAATCCAAGGCTAAATCAACAAAACGACTTTCCGTGAAGCCCGTCACACACGTCACCGTCACCGCCGGGCACCAAGACCAGCTGCCGCCGTCGAACGTTCCTTGCTGTCGACCGGCAACCAGGACGGACCCACTCGACTCCACGCCAGCCCGACTGGCCATGGGAACGACGCAACGCTCCCCCACCGAAGCGAAAGAGCGTTGCGTGAATACCAACAGTAAATGAGAGAACGTCCGCCCAAACACGTCAGGTTGTGAGAGAGCGTGCGGTTTGGGATCAGTGTCCCCCGTGACCTGCGCCTTCGGTCCGCCGCATCATCGAGGCCAGTACTACAGCAGCGACAGCGATGATGGTCGCTGCCAGGAATGCTGCCTGCATGCCGGCAACCAAACCCGAGGCTGCGGACACCACGGCGAAGATGGACACGAGCAACGCCGTGCCAGCTGCGCCAGCCACCTGCTGTGCCGTGCTCATGATCGCGGATCCGTGCGAGTACAGGTGCGGCGGCAGCGGGTTCAGGCCCGTGGTGAAAGCGGGCGTGAAGAGCAAAGCCAACCCGAAGCTCAGCGCTACGTGCAGCGCGATCACCCAGGCGAGCGGACTGGACTCATTCAGCGTCGAGAACTGCCACAGCGTCAGGACCATGAGGAGTGAACCGGACACCGTCAGCGGGAGTGGACCGACCTTGTCGAAGAGCCGCCCGATGACGGGACCCAGCAGACCCATGGCCAAACCGCCCGGCAGCAACGCCAGCCCGGTCTCCATGGGCTGCAGGTGCAGGGTGTTCTGCAGGTACAGCGGCAGCAAGATCACCCCACCAAACAGTGCCATCATGGCCACGACCATCAGCAGTGTGGAGACAGTGAACATCCGGAAGTTGAAGGCCCGGAGATCCAGGAGCGGAGCGTCGGTCTTCTGCAGTTTGAGTTGGCGGAACACGAACAGCGCCAAGCACACAAGTCCCACCACAAGCGCAATGACCGGAACGGTGCCGGCGTTGGCTCCACCGATCTGGCTCAGCCCATACACCAGGCCACCGAACGCTGGAACTGTGAGGACCACGGAGATGAAGTCGAGGCCTGTCTTACCCCGTTCGCCCACATTGGTGAGGAACTTGGCGCCAATGGCCAACGCGGCCAGTGCTACTGGCAGCACGAAGACGAACATGAACCGCCAGGAGAAGTGGTCCAGGATGATGCCGGACACCGTGGGACCCATGGCGGGGGCAACCGAGATCGCGATACTGACGTTGCCCATCACGGCACCCCGGCGCGCCAGCGGAACCAGCGTGAGGATAGTGGTCATGAGCAGCGGCAGCATGATGGCGGTACCGCCGGCCTGGATGACTCGCGCCAATAACAGCACTGCGAACCCCGGCGCGAGGGCGGCAAGCAGCGTACCGCCACTGAACAGACCCATGGCCAACATGAACGCGCCACGCGTGGTCAGCCTCTGCAGGATGAAGCCGGTGGTGGGAATGACGACGGCCATGGTCAGCATGAAGCCGGTCGCAAGCCACTGAACCGTTGGAGCGTCCACCTGCAGATCTGTCATCAGCCGCTGGAGTGCCACGTTCATGATGGTCTCGTTGAGGATCACCACAAAGGTGGCGACCAGCAAGGTGACGATCACCGTGACGGACTCGCGGGACATCTTTCCTGAAACAGGCGCCTGCTGCGCTGATGTTTCCGCGGTAGGCGCCGTGCTGGAAGCCGCGTCCAGGGAAGTAGCTCCGCTGGAAACGGGGTCGCCTTGGGCGTCGGACGAGACGTCGGTAGACATGAGGATTCCTCAGGATTGTTCTTGGGTTTCGGCGATCTAAGCCGGTAAAGACAGGAACAGTCTAAACGCCCGCAGCATTCCCGTCAGCAGGAAAATCCAAACGTTAGGAAAATAGTGGCGCGTTGTCTATCAGCCGCACGGGACCGACCTTCGCGGCAATGATGGCCAGCCCCTCGCCACGGAACGGTGTCTCCTTGCAGTTCTCCGCCAGCGGTTCGAGGCTAGTGGGGTCAACGACGTCGAAATAGTCCAGTTCCACGAGTGGCTGGGATTGGACAAGCGCGACGGCGGACTCCAGGTCCAGCGGTTCGTGCGCGTTTGCGCGGGCCTCAATAAGGCGCAGGGCGCGCGACAACACGAGCGCTGCCTCGCGTTCCTCGTCCGACAGGAATCGGTTGCGGCTGGAAAGTGCAAGGCCGTCGTCACTGCGGACAATCGGCACGGGAACGATCTCCACGGGGAAGTTCAGGTCCATGACCATTCTCTTCACCAGGGCCAGTTGTTGTGCGTCCTTCTGGCCAAAGTATGCGCGGTAGGCCGCCGTCGAACCGTCCGCGGCAGGACCCCCGGGAAGTCCGTAATGCAAGAGCTTGGCAACCACGGTGAGGGCACCATCGAAGTGCCCGGGCCGTGAGGCGCCTTCCCACTTGTCGCCAAGGGGGCCGGACGTCACGCGAACCAGCGGCTGGCCTCCGGGGTAGACCTCGTCGACCGTGGGCGCGAAGACCAGGTCGACGCCTTCGGCGTCGAGGAGTGCCAGGTCGGCTTCCAGCGTGCGCGGGTAACGGTCCAGATCCACGGCGTCGCCAAACTGAAGCGGGTTCACGAAAATGGTGGCCACCACCACGTCGTTCTCGGCTACGGCAGTCCGGGCCAAGGCGGCGTGGCCCGAGTGCAGGGCACCCATGGTTGGCACCAGGCCTTGTGAACTCCCCTGCTTGTCAGCCAGGAGCCGGGCACTTTCGGCGCGAAGTTCCGCGGCGGTGGTGACGAGTTTGATGGCCATGCTGTTCAGTTTCCTTCCGGTGCCTTGGGCTCAGTTCCCAAGGCCTCGTTAATGTCGGTCAGTTGTTCCGGACGCAGCAGTCCGCGGTTTCCGGCGCGCCGAGCCGTTGCCCTGGCCATCGCCTGATATGCCGAGAGGACATCGCCGCCTGCACCGCCGTCGTACTCCTTAAGCGCCTGCGCGTGAGCCGAAACTGTCCCCACATCGCCGCGCGCCACCGGACCGGTCAGTGCGGATTCGCCGGAGGCGAGTGCGTTCTCAAGTGTCGCCCGCAGCAGCGGGCCCAGCATGGACTCCGGGGATTCGACGCCGATCTCCCTCAACAACTGCGACGCTTGAGCCACCAGCGTGACCATGTGGTTTGAGCTGTGCGCGAGGGCTGCGTGGTAGAGCGTCCGGTCTGCCTCGGCGATGGCCACCGGCTCCGCACCCATCTCCACCACCAAGGCTTGGGCAATCGGCAACATCGCAGCATCCGCAGTGACGCCGAACGTGCAGTCGAGGAGGCGGGTCAGGTCAAGGCTCATGCCCGTGAAAGTCATGGCGGGGTGAAGGGCCAGGGGAATCGCACCCGCTGCGCGCACAGGATTCAGGATCCCGACGCCGAACCGGCCCGACGTATGCGCCACGAGTTGACCGGGCTGCCATGTCCCGAGCTTCGCCAGTCCCGCCACAAGCTCGCCAAGGGCATCGTCCGGAACGGCAAGAAGCACCAGCTCCGAGCGCTCAACGATGTCCTGAACCTCAAGGATCGGAACGCCCGGAAGCAGGGTCTCGGCACGCTCGCGACTCGCCTCTGACACGGCGGAAACCCCGACGACGGCGTGTTCGGCCGCGCGCAACGCCGCACCCAAGACGGCACCCACTTTGCCGGCGCCGATGATGCCGACTCCGAGTCGTCCTGGCCTAGCCATCGTGGCGGTCCTCCTGATGATGTAGCGAATTTTGGGGTGGTGAGGATGCGGGCCGCGCCTCGGGCGCGGGCGACTCGTGGTCCGTCGCCTGCGCAGCAGCCGCGACCTCGGGTGCCTGTGGCGCTATCTGCGCGAGCCACTGCTCGCTGGTCTGCCTCTTGCGGGCTTCCCGGGCCCGGGCGGCCTGTTGGTCGAAAAGGTCCACCGCTTGTTCCACACCTGCTTGGAAAAGCCGAGGGACAACGGGTCCGGCCGTCGTGTGGAGGACAAGATCAGTCACACCAAAACGCCGTGCCAGCGGCCCCTGCTCCAGGGCCATCGACTGAGTGCGCTGGTGCGGCACCAGGATGAGGACGCGCCACCAACGGCCGGACCGGATCAGCAGCGCCGTTCGCGTTGCCAGAAATCCATTGCGCCGCCAGCCCAGCGGCGCCAGCAACCGTGCGCGGCGCGGCGTGGTGACAAAACCGTCAACGCTTGGGGTACCAATCGATGCCAGGCCTTCGAGTCCCGCATTGAACACCCGCTCCGGATCCTCAACACCCGGGTCTGGCACAACGAGTGAGAGCATCCGCATGACATCGGGCTTCAAGCCAACGGGCAGCAGCGTGGTGCGGGCGGCATTCTCGTTTCCCGCGGCGCCACCGTAGCCAGCTACGTTGACGTGCATCCGGTACCAGCCGAAGATCCGCCACAGCGGCGGTTGCGAGATCTTCAACGCCTGGATGCGCCCCGGAGGGACGGTCTGCGCCTGCGTGTCCAGCAAGCCGTAACGCAGGCGGATACCGTCCGGCGAAATCGCGGCCGTGAAGTTGTATCCCTTGTTGAAGGACGTCCAGTAGGCCGCGCCGACGCCGAGAACGGCAGGAATCAGCGCCAGGAAAATGGCATTGTTTTCGGTCCACACTGAGATGGCGACGGAAGCGGCTGCGCCGAGCAACACACCGATGGTCTGCTCGCTCAGGAGAAGCGAACCGATAAGTCGCGCTGGAGGCACGGACAGGACGACGTGCTCGGGAGCCTCGGGAACTTCTTCCACTGTCTCAGGACCGGTAACTACCCCAGCAGCTCGCGCCAGGATGGTGGCACGCAACTGCTTGGCCTGACGGAGCGGAAGGTAAGCCAACCGCACTGCCGACTCACCGGCGTCGGCCACTTCAAACTTGAGTTCAGCGAGACCGAAGATCCGCGCCAAAAGCGGCTGCACGATGTCGATGGCCTGCACGCGGTCCAGGCGGGCTTGGCGCTGCTGTTTGAACAGAAAGCCCGTGTTGACGCGGACGTAACCCTCGGCCACTTGGTAGCGCGTGAAGTACCAACTGAGGATGAAGCCACCCACGGTCAGGAGCAGCACGATTCCGCCGCCAGCCAAAAGCCACGGAACGCGGCCGTTGAGGTTCGGATCCAGGAAATCGCGGCCCTGCAGCATACGTTCGAAGGCGTCGCGGCCAAAGAAATACCCGACGGCGGCAAGCGCCACCCAGCCGCGGACAAACGGTGACGCGGGGTGGACACGCTGCCAGTCGCCGTCGACGGCCTTGGCGGCCTGGCTCACGGCGGCGCTGTCTGCCGGGCTCACAGCCCAGCCAACCTGGCTTCTCCACGGGCCGAAAGTTGCTCGCGCAATCGCGCGCCCTCCGCGGTCGGAAGCCCGGGCAAGTAGGCGCTGGTACCGGCCGAAGCCGTATGAAGTTTCAGGGTGCAGAGCCCAAGGCCCCGCTCAACAGGGCCGACAGAGACGTCCACGTACTGCATGCGCCCGTACGGAACCACCATGGTGCGCTGGAAGAAGATCCCGCGTCGGATCAGGAGGTCGTCGTCGCGCTCGGCGTAACCGATAGCCCGGACCTGGCGCGGGATCAGCACGAGCCTCCAGAGCGCCAATACGATCATGAACGCCGGCACCGTGATGGCAAGCCACAGCGGGGGCCACCGCCACCAACCCAGTTGCACGAAGATGAGTGGCAGGCTCAAAATCGCCACCATCACCAGGTTGCCGATAGCCCACTCCACCAGGCGCACAGTGACGTACTTCGGAGAGACCCGCAACCACTGGATTCCGGGAGGGTCAATCGCCTCGGTATGCATACTCGCCTTCGCCTTTTGCTTCGCCGCGGCGGGTTTCCGGCCCTGGGGCGCCGCCTTCCAAGTCTTCAGGAGGGATCCGGCAGAACCGTTCCACCACCAGGCCGACGATCACCATGACTACACCTCCACCGCCCATGAGCAGGGCGTTCCAGAGGATGCCTTGATCGCTGCGCAGGCTCCAGACCCGGAGAAGATCCAGGGAGATGCCGGCGTGCCAGCCCAGCAGCAAAGTCCCGGCGTACGCGCAGGCCTGTGCCAGGACGAGGGTCCGCGCCGCCAGGATGGGGTTCAGCATGTTCTTCTTTTTGCCGTTGCGCCAGCGCAGGACACGAATCCCCATGATCAAGGTCAGCCCTGCGATGACGCCCATCGTAACCAAAGCCGAAACCGGCAGGACGGGCGTGGGCATGCTGAAGCGATTGGTCACCGCAGTGGCAATCCAGCCGATGGCGGCAGCGATGACCACAATGATCACCAGTACCAGCGGGCGCATGGCCTTCATGGCTACTCCACCGCTCCCGTCGCCGGGACACCGGCGACGTCACCGTAGCCGTCGAAGCGCCGGATATCGGGCATGTCCGCGGCTTTCGCGGCCAGCTCGGCCACACTCTGGCCATTCAACACGGCGTTCGGTTCAAGGAGGGACCACGGGTAAAGAACGAATGCCCGCTCGGCTGCCCGGGGATGCGGCAGCGTGAGGACGGGATCGTCGCAGGCGAGATCGCCGAACACGACGATGTCCACATCCAGCGTCCGTGGACCCCAACGAACCTCACGCACCCGGTGGTGTTTCTGCTCGACGTCGTGGCAGTGCTGGAGAAGCTCCAACGGGGTCAAAGTCGTTTCCACGGCCATGACCATGTTGAGGAAATCGGGCTGCCCCTCGGGCCCACCCACTGCCTTGGTCTGGACTACCGGAGAAACACCGAGGAGTCTTACATCCGGCGGATCAACCAGATCAGCGACAGCGGTGGACAGGGTGTCGTTGCGCTCTCCCAGATTGCTGCCGAGCGCCAGAATAGCCTTTGTATAGCCGGACGTCATGACCGCTCCCGATGGACGCTGACAGTGACGTCGCCAAACGGCACCTCGATGGGCGCCTTCGGTTTGTGGACGGTAACGTCTACCGCGGCCACGTTGTAGTTGGCCAGGATGCCCTCAGCGATCCTGACAGCAAGGGCCTCAATCAGGTTCAGCGGCTCACCCTCGATGTGCCCGGTGATGAGCTCGGCCACCTCGCCGTAATGCGCCGTGTACTGGAGATCGTCGGTTTCGGCAGCCTTGGTGAAATCGGTGTACAGCACCGCGTCAACCACAAATGGCTGGCCGTCACGGCGCTCGAAATCGAACACTCCATGGTGACCGACGGCGGTGACGCCGGTCAGCGTGATCCTGTCCACAATCCTCCGATCAGCGGGCGATTCGGGCGGCGACCTTGACGGCGTCAAGGCTCGGCCCGACGTCGTGAACGCGGACAGCCCAAGCGCCCTTCGCGGCACTCAGGGCGGTGATGGCGGCCGTGGCAGAGTCACGCTCCAACGGCGCGGCGGACTTCCCGGCGACAGTCAGCAGCGAACCGAGGAAGCGCTTGCGCGAGGCGGCCACCATGACCTTGTGACCGAGCCCGAACAGCTTGTCCAGGTTCTTCAAAATCTCCCAGTTTTGGTCCTCGTTCTTCGAGAAACCAACACCCGGGTCAACAATGATCTGCTCTGGAGCAACCCCTGCTGCGTACAGCTTGTCGCGGACGCCACTCAGTTCTGCCACGACGTCTTCCGTGACATTTGCGTAGTCCGTCAGGCTGTCCATGGTCCGGGCGTCGCCACGGCGATGCGTCAGGATGTACGGGACCTTCGTGCGCGCCACAAGTTCAGGCATGTCCGGCTCGATGGTGAGTCCGGAGACGTCATTAATAATCGCGGCACCGGCCTCGACCGCAGCGGCAGCCGTGGACGTGTGCATGGTGTCGATGCTGACCAAGGCGCCTGCCTTGACCAGAGCCTGGATCACCGGGAGGACGCGCTTCTGCTCCTCTTCCGGGGAAACGGGCTCCGCACCGGAGCGCGTGGATTCGCCGCCGACGTCGATGATGTCCGCACCGGCGTAGAACATGCGCAAGCCCAGGGCAATTGCAGTGTCCGGGGTCCGGTGCGTACCTCCGTCGCTGAAGGAATCCGGGGTGACATTCAGGATTCCCATGACGAGCGTCCGATCCGTTGGCAGGTCCTCGAACCTGGCCGCGGGGCGCGGCTTGCGGAGGATCGGCAGGGGGCTTGTGGCCGGGCCGGTTCCGGGTGCTGCAGCGAGGGAATCCATATGTTGCTTACCTTCCGATGATGAGGCTCATGGCCTCGGCGCGGGTGGCCGGGTCATGGAGTTGACCGCGCACCGCGCTGGTGACGGTCTTGGCGCCGGGCTTACGGATGCCGCGCATGGACATGCACATGTGTTCGCATTCGACGACGACAATCGCCCCGCGCGGGTTGAGGTGCGTCACCAGCGCGTCAACGATCTGCGTAGTGAGTCGCTCCTGCACCTGCGGCCGGCGCGCGTAGATATCGACCAATCGCGCCAGCTTGCTCAGGCCGGTCACCTTGCCGTCATGTGACGGAATATAACCGACATGCGCGACGCCGTGGAACGGCACCAAATGGTGCTCACACGTCGAGTAGAAGGGGATGTCCTTTACCAGGACAAGCTCTTCATGGTCGAGATCGAACGTGGTTGACAGGACATCAGCGGGGTGCTGATGCAGGCCTGCGAAGACCTCGGCGTAAGCCTTGGCTACGCGCTTTGGCGTGTCCTGCAGGCCTCCGCGGTCCGGGTCTTCACCAATGGCCAGCAGAATTTCACGGACCGCTGCTTCAATACGGGGGCGGTCCACTTTGTGGCCCCGATGGCCGCTCACGGCTGGGCCGTGGGCGGCGGCGAGGTCGTCGTCGTCGAAATGAGTCACAGCAGAAAGCTTAGCCGTGAAGCGGAGAGTCGTTGGCGCCGTCGGGTCCCGGCGACTGGAAGGAGTCCTGGCTGCTGACACCTTGTGCGTGGGGTGAAACAGCGTCCAGCGGCTCGTCCAAGCGGGCCTTCTTGGCTTCTTCCTGAGCCTCGCGTTCGGCCTTCTCAACACGGCTCTCCACCGGCGGAATCGACTGGACCGGACGGGATTCCTTGGACAGCCAGATCTCGCGGAAATCGCGCTTCCGGATGTCGTGGAAGATCTCCGCAATCTCGGCCTGGTTGAGGGTTTCACGCTCGAGCAATTCGAGTGCCAAACGGTCCAGGACGTCGCGGTTCTCGGTGAGGATGGCGTAAGCCTCGTCGTGTGCTTGATCGATCAGGCGCCGCACTTCCTCGTCCACCACGTAGGCGATCTGGTCGGAGAAGTTACGTTCCTGCGCGGCGTCACGGCCAAGGAACGGCTCGCCGCCACCCATGCCCAGCTTCACGGCACCGATGCGTTCGCTCATGCCGTACTGCGTGACCATCTTTCGGGCCGTTGACGTGGCCTTCTCGATATCGTTGGAAGCACCCGTAGAGGGATCGTGAAACACGATTTCCTCGGCGACGCGTCCACCCATGGCGTACGCCATCTGGTCCAGCAATTCGTTGCGCGTAACCGAGTACTTGTCATCCTCAGGGATCACCATGGTGTAACCGAGAGCGCGGCCACGGGGAAGGATCGTGATCTTGGTGACGGGAGCGGAGTTCCGGAGAGCGGCTGCAACGAGCGCGTGGCCACCTTCGTGGTACGCCGTGATCTTGCGTTCAAGTTCCTTCATGACACGGCTGCGCTTCTGCGGGCCGGCCATGACGCGGTCAATGGCCTCGTCAAGTGCGCGGTCGTCAATCAGGTTGGCGTTGGAACGCGCCGTCAGCAGCGCAGCCTCGTTCAGGACGTTGGCCAGGTCTGCACCCGTGTAACCGGGCGTCTTCTTGGCGACGGCCCGGAGGTCAATGCCCTGAGCCATTGGCTTGCCCTTGGCGTGGACGTTCAGGATCTGCTCGCGGCCCACCATGTCCGGAGCTTCAACGGTGATTTGGCGGTCAAAACGGCCTGGTCGCAGCAGCGCAGGGTCCAGCACGTCAGGACGGTTGGTGGCTGCGATGAGGATGACGTTTGTCTTGACGTCGAATCCGTCCATCTCCACGAGGAGCTGGTTCAGCGTCTGCTCACGTTCGTCGTTACCCCCGCCGATGCCAGCGCCACGATGACGGCCGACGGCGTCGATTTCGTCAACGAAGATGATAGCCGGCGAGCTTGCCTTGGCCTGCTCGAAGAGGTCGCGGACACGGGAAGCACCCACACCGACGAACATTTCAACAAAGTCCGAGCCCGAGATCGAGAAGAACGGGACACCGGCTTCGCCGGCAACGGCTCGGGCAAGCAGCGTCTTACCGGTACCTGGAGGACCGTAGAGCAGCACGCCCTTGGGGATCTTGGCGCCAACGGCCTGGAACTTCGCCGGTTCCTGGAGGAATTCCTTGATCTCCTGGAGCTCTTCCACGGCTTCCTCTGCGCCGGCGACGTCAGAGAACGTCACCTGAGGCATGTCCTTATTGACCAGCTTGGCCTTGGACTTGCCGAACTGCATCACCTTGGAGCCGCCACCCTGCATCCGGGAGAGCAAGAACCAGAACAGCACACCCAGCAGCAGCACAGGGATCAGCAACGAGAAGAGGCCGGAGAACCAATTGTTCTCAACAGGCTGGTCCGTGAAGCCCTTGTCCGGGTTTGCGTTGGTCACTGCCTTTACGACGTCAGGACCGCGATCGGTGACGTAGAAGAACTGGACATTCTTGCCCTTGTCCTGGCCATCCAGGTTCAGGTTGTCCTTGAGAACCAAGTCGACGCGATTCTCGGCGTCGAAAATCTTGGCCTGCTCCACCTTGCCGCTTTGGGCGAGAAG
This sequence comes from Paenarthrobacter sp. NPDC092416, assembly GCF_044755025.1. Classification (NCBI taxonomy): domain Bacteria; kingdom Bacillati; phylum Actinomycetota; class Actinomycetes; order Micrococcales; family Micrococcaceae; genus Paenarthrobacter; species Paenarthrobacter sp. NPDC092416. The sequence goes on along the minus strand of NZ_JBIVQG010000008.1, from coordinate 238,708 downwards.
TTCCAGGCCGTCCTTGGTGTCAATGCGAGTAGAACCGCCCGGAGCCAGCGTTGCGAATGCCACCAGGAGCAAGCCAACGACGACAACAATCCAGATGCCCGGGCCCTTGAAGAAACTCTTAGCTTTCATCTGATCGGGGATTGGCCCCGTCCCTCCTGGTAGTGCTGCTAGGCGCAACTCCTGCGCGCGAGTGGTGCTGCTTCAGTTTCTAGCTATACACCGTTCCCAGTAATTCACGCACTGGAAAGCGCAAAAGTTCCCTCTGGGCGTACAGGGGATCCTTTTGATTTCCGGGATTGTGGCGGATTCCCGGCGGGTTCCCCTGTGTCCGCACCACTTACCGCCAACCGCACCCGTACCTACTGGTGCGCACGGCGGGAACAGGCGCGACCCGATTCCACTACTGGTGCGCATGGCGGGAACGGGCGCATTGGCCGAGACCGGTCAGCTGCTTTCGATCCAATTCCGAGGCAGAGTTATCCACATACGCCGGATTGGCTCTGTTGGAAGTGATTGCAGGCCGGGAGCGTAATACCTATGACTTATCCCGAGCTGATCCTGTCGTCCGATGCCACTCGCATCGGCCAAGACTCACGGCTACTCGCTAAACGAGCCAAGCGTGGAGAACTCGTTCGCGTGCGTCGAGGGGCCTACCTACTGGCTGACCACTGGGACGCTCTAGGTGCTCGCCAGCGCCACGGAATGCAAGCAGAGGCGTTGGTGAACACGACTCTAAGTGCACCGGTCTTCAACATGCAGACTGCGGCCATGCTCTGGGGACTCGGGGTAGTGGGCGTCCCGAACATGTTGTGCACGGTCACCGACGATCCCACGGGTGGTCGATCCAAGCATGGGGTCCGGCGAACACTGGGATCTCTCGAGAGCGGGGTCGGCCAACTTGGAGGCTTCACGGTTACGGACAAAGTACGAACGACCGTGGAGTTGGCCGGCACTTTGACCTTTGCCGAAGCTCTGGCCGTCGTGGATTCCAGCCGTCGGCCGCCGACTCTTGACGCAGCTCGGCGGGAGACCAATTGGGAGAAAGATAGAGCTTGGGGTCCAGCTGCTGATATGGAGGATTTGGGTAAGGCAGTTTCCAGACTCGGCAGCGAATCCCGACGGCGTCGTGCAGCCAGGGTTCTCGAGCTATCAACCGACATGTCTGAATCACCGGGCGAGTCCATGAGCCGCGCCCAAATGATCCTGCTCAACTTTCCCCCACCCAGTCTCCAGGCATCGTTTACCTTGCGGAATGGGAGTACCGCCCGAACAGATTTCTGGTGGCCGGAATTCGATCTCGTGGGGGAATTCGACGGTCAAGGCAAGTATTTGCGGGACAGGTTGCGAGGCAATCGGACCCTTCAACAAGTTGTGATGGCGGAAAAGGCCCGTGAGAACGCCCTGCGCGCCCTGGGCCTCTCGGTGATTCGCTGGGATTGGGCCGAGATGATGAATCCAAGGGCGTTTTCGCAGATCCTGAACGATGGTGGACTGAAGTCCCTACGAGCAGCCTGAAGCAATAGGGACCACCGGGGTCCCTACGAGCAGCCGAGCAGCCTGACCGATTCGCTGCGCCCACGCTGGCAAAGAAATAACCACGCCACTAAACCCGCACCAGCTCCCGCCCGGCGCGCCCTTAAACGCCAACGCCGCACCAGTTCGCGCCCGGCGCACCAGAGGTTACGGGTGCGAACGGCGGAAAGTGGTGCGGCAGCGGGTGAAGAAAGCCTTACTCGTAGACGTGCGGGGCCAGGGTGCCCACGAAGTCCAGGTTGCGGTACTTCTCTGCGTAGTCCAGGCCATAGCCAACAACGAATTCGTTGGGGATGTCGTAACCAACGTACTTGACGTCGATTTCCACCTTCGCGGCGGTCGGCTTGCGGAACGCCGTGCAGATCTCGACGCTGGCCGTGCCGCGCGATTCCAGGTTGGACTTGAGCCACGAAAGTGTGAGGCCGGAGTCGATGATGTCCTCGACAATCAGCACGTCTTTGCCCATGAGGTCGGTGTCGAGGTCCTTGAGGATCCGCACGACACCCGAGGACTGAGTGCCCGAACCGTAGGACGAGACAGCCATCCAGTCCATGCTGACGTGGCTGTGCAGTGCACGGGCCAGGTCTGCCATGACCATGACAGCACCTTTCAGGACACCGACGATCAGCAGTTCGCGGCCTTCGTAGTCCTTGTCGATCTGCGCTGCCAGTTCGGCGATGCGCGTTTGGATCTGCTCTTTGGTGTAAAGAACGTGCTTGAGATCTGCCTGGACGTCGTTTGAATCCACCAATGGCTCCTGTTTTGATGCTCGGGTGCGGCTACTGTTGGGGCGATTTCTGATGCCGGAATACTAGCTTCCCACAGCGCACGGCTTCGCGGGGACCGGCTGTTGCCGAAGCAGCAGACTCGGGACCGCCGGAGGCAGCCCGTTCCTGCTCCAAATCACTCAATGACAAGCGGTACACACTGACGTGCCCGGGGAGTTCCACAGGACCAGCCGAACCCTGCCGACGGAGCAGCGCTTCCGCCGCCTGGAGGCGCCCGTAGCCGGGTTGTTGGCCCCCGACGTCGGCAGCAGCCTTCGCGATGACGCGGAACCTGAGTGCTGCGGGAAGGTCTCGGACGGCGTCCTCAGGCAACCACGCGCCGTCGTCCGTGCGTTGCACAAGCGAGAGATACGTCTCGTTGGCGAGATCCTCAAGAAAGTCCGCGTCCTGCTGGAGGATCGCTGCAGTTCGAGCCAACGACTCTGCGACGCCCGGGCCAAGCTTTTCCTCGAGCACCGGCATGACCTCCACCCGGGTGCGGGACCTCGCGAAGGCGGGATCGGCGTTGCTGGGGTCATGCCACGCGTCCAGTTCCTCGACGTCGCAGATCTCCAGGGTTTCTTCGCGGCGCAATCCAAGGAACGGCCGGAGTAAGCGACCGCGGAAAGGCCTCATACCGGCGAGCGAACGGGTGCCAGAACCACGGGCCAGGCCCAGAAGAACCTGTTCGGCTTGGTCGTCGAGAGTATGTCCGAGCAGGATTGCCTGGCATCCAAGGTCATCAGCAGCAGACTCCAAAGCGGCGTGACGGGCGTCCCGCGCAGCAGCTTCCGGGCCAAATCCAGTTGAAGCCACCTGTACGGTGCGCACTTCCACGGGAGAGAGTCCGAGTTCACGCAGGGTCTCAGCGGCCCGGGCAGCTACCTCAGCTGAGCCGGGCTGCAATTGGTGGTCCACCACAACTCCGGCCACGGACACGGGATGCCCGTCAACGTGACCGCGTCGGGCGAAGTAGGCTGCGATGGCCGCGAGTGCCAGTGAATCCGGCCCACCGCTGCAGGCGACTAGAACGCGTTCCGGGTACCCCGCTGAGGCCAAAGCGTTTTGCAACTGTTTCCGCGCTTTGCCGACCACGGGCGCCAAACGCCCCGGCCGCCGTCGACCCTTGCCGGGGGAGACGGATGCAGCGCTTGGGGAACTGCTCAAAGCCCCATCCGCTCAAGCCAAAGCTTGGAATCGTGAATCTCTTCCTCGGTGGGGAGGTTTTCTGCGGATTCCCAGACCCGGTTGAAGCCTTCCATGCCGGCTACAGCCACGACACCGCGCACAAACTTGGCACCGTCCGTGTACTGGCGCATCTTGGCGTCGAGGCCAAGGATGTTGCGGATGAACTTCTCCAGCACGCCCCGGTCCTTGCCGCGATCGTTGAATCGCTGGCGGATGGTCTTCACGGACGGGACAATGCTCGAATCCACGGCATCCATCACCACATTGGCATGCCCCTCGAGGAGGCTCATGACGGCCGTGAGATGGGACAGGGATGCCTTCTCCTCGGGGTCCTGCAGGAGGTCAAGGATGGCGCCGCGGCCCGGGATACTGCCTGAAGCCGTACGGTCGCGCAGTGATTTGGCGGCGGCTGTCGCGCGTTCCATGAGTGAATCGACGTTGCCCAGGAGGTGCCCACTGAGCTTCTCGATTTCGTCCAGCATGTGGTGCCGAAGCCAAGGCGCTGCGGCGAACTGCACGCGGTGGGTTTGCTCATGGAGGCACACCCAGAGCCGGAAATCGTCGGGGTGGACGTTGAGTTCGCGTTCCACCGAAATGATGTTGGGCGCCACGAGGAGGAGACGGCCACCGGGAGGGACGTTTGCGTCCGGCGCCAGAGCGGCGAAGGGATCGTACTGTCCCAGGACCTTGCTGGAGAGGAAAGCCAGGATGGCGCCCAGTTGGCTGCCCGTGATGGCTCCGCTGGCATTCGCAGCCGCAGGCGTCATGGACAGGCCGCTGCGGGATTCCAGCATTTTCTGCAACGCAGGTTGAAGCATGACGGCGAAGCTTTGGGTGTTCGCTTTGGACCAAGAGGCCCGGTCAACCACCAGGACATGCGAATCGCGCAGGTCCCGTGCGGCTTCCAGGCCAGTGATGTCGTGCACGTGCGGGACGGAGATATCCGCGTTGAAGCGCAGATTGTCCACGGCTTTCCCGATTTCGCCGGCGCTGAGCGCGGGGCCGGGTGGGGCGAGCCGGGCAGCCGTAGCAGCGGCCAGGTCCCAATTGATCAGGGACGGGGTCCCCGCTGACGAATCTCGGGCAGATGACACCATACGGTCCATCACATCACACCACCCTGACAGCGAGCCCTTAAGTTCGCTCCGCGCGGAGCACACGGCCCACATAGGGGACGAGATATCGCTCCAACAAGCCCCCATTGGGACATGTGCTGTCCCCGAGTTGGGTGAGCAGGCAGCGTTAACCGCGGCAGCCGCACGCCGCCAGCACCGACGCCGAGCGGTCCATCGCCACCTTGTTGGCCGCAGCACCGGGTTCCAGCCCGTTGCCGATGAACGAGAACACGAGGAGCCTGCCGTCGGCATCCACCACATACCCGCTCAGGGCAATCACCGTGTTCAGCGTTCCGGTCTTGGCACGCACCAGACCGGCTCCCTCAGCCGTGCCGGCATCCACATATCTGTCGTCCAAGGTGCCCGTCAGGCCCGCCACCGGGAATCCGTCCAAGGCCGTCCGCAACGAGAGATCCGGCCCGCTCGTAATGGCCCGGACCACCTCGGCAAAGTGCAGTGCGCTGACCTGGTTGTCCAAGGCGAGACCGGAAACATCGGCCAACTGCAACTGCTTGGGATCAGTGGCGATTCCCAACTCCCCCAGCCGTTGGCGCACGGCCGCAGTGGCGCCGTCGTACGTCGCCTCGTGACCAGACGCAGCAGCAGTCATCCGACCGAGCGCTTCCGCCAGGAAGTTGTCCGAGGTCTCCAGCATCAGGTCCACCTGCTCGCTGACCGTGGCGGACTCAGCGGAGGCGAGCACTTTGGCTGGGATGCCTTTTCCGCGTTCGACGCCGGGACTCACCTGAACGCCGGCGGCCGCCAACTGCTCGGCGAAAGCCTGGGCGGTGGTGACAGCGGAATCCTGCGGACGCGGCCCGGTGGCCACAGTCGGCGAATACCGGCCGGAGTTCAACGCCAAGGAAAACAAGGGTGCGGTTTCGCCGGCGGCGACGTCGTCCAGACTCCAGGCCGGGTTCAGGGGCGCTCCGTTGAACAGCGAGTCATCCACCAGCACCGAAACTGACCCTTTGACTCCCGCTGACGCCAAGGCAGCGGCAGTATCCTTCGCTAGCGAAGCAAGCCCTGCCCGTCCCGCAACCGCAGCGGTGTTGGACGCTCCGGCTCCGAGCAGAACATCCCCTCCCCCGGTCAGGACGACGGTAGACGGGTCAGAACCGGCGAGCACTCGGGTGGTGAAGCGCGTTTCGGGACCCAGCGCCTTCAACGCGGCGACAGCGGTGAGCAGCTTCATGTTCGACGCCGGGATCCGGTTGGCGCTTGCCTCGCGGTCGAAGAGGACCTGGCCCGTGGAGCCGTCCATCACGACGCCGGTAATGCTGCCTGCTCCAGAGGGCTTCAAGGTCTCATCCAGCAAGCGGGCAAGCACCTCGGGCACCGGTATCGGCGCGTCCGTATCAAGAGGCAGGACGGCGTTCGCGTCTGAAAGGGCGCTGGGTTGCTGCTGCCAGGCGGGAATCTGCGGTGTGGGCGCGGGGGTGGTGAGGAGTCCGGGCACCATCCCTAGAACTACGGTGGCGCTAAGGAATACCAAGACAATCACGAGAAGTACTGGCGAAAGCAGGCGCCTCCGCACCGCGGCCACCCACTTCCGGGCACCCCCGTCTTTAACGCCCATCATGGAAGTTGCTTGGTCCTGTCAGTCCTGAAATGTCCCCGCCGGTTCAAGAAACCCGGGTCTCTCGCTATATCCTCAATAGTAGTCGGCGGCGCCGGCTGCACTTTTGCCTGCCGCCAGCCCTGGGCTGAACAGCCCGCCCTGAGGGACCGTCACCCGTGACGGCCGCCATTTTCGGCGGAGCCAACGCCCACCCACACCCGTCAAGGAGCATTCCATGAAGCACGACGTGACCATCGAGATCCCCAAGGGATCGCGCGTCAAGTACGAAGTTGACCACGAAACCGGCCGCGTCCGCCTGGACCGCGTCCTCTTCACCTCCATGCAGTACCCCACCCACTACGGGTTCTTCGAAAACACCCTGGGCGAAGACGGCGACCCGCTGGACGCACTGGTGCTTCTGCAGGACTTCGATCTGCACCCGGGCGTCATTGTTGAGTCCCGGCCCATCGGCGTCTTCAACATGACCGACGACGGCGGCGGCGACGCCAAGGTCCTCTGCGTTCCGGTGGACGCCCGCTTCGACCACATCCAGGAAGTCAGCGACGTCAGCGAATTCCTGATCAAGGAAATTGAGCACTTCTTCACCCGCTACAAGGACTTGGAGCCTGGTAAGTGGGTCAAGGCTGAGGGCTGGGGCGACCGCGCCGCTGCTGAAGCCGAGCTGGAAGCTTCCATCAAGCGCTTCTCGGCCGAAGGCCACTGAAACACTGCTTGACTTGCCCGACGGCGGTTGGTGCGGTTCCATGTGAACTGCACCAGCCGCCGTCGTACTTTAAGCAACGCGGGGTCAGATACGGCCCATTGTTGGCTAAGACATGGGCCCTAAGTGACCCCGCGTTGCTTTACATGGGCATGTCTCCCCATCGCGGCCGCTTCGGGGTCCGCCTAGGCTGGGACGAGACTTTTCGATCCATGCACACAGGGGGTTCTTCATGGCCGGGTTCTACGGCGCGGACATCACGCAGCTTCGCAGCCTTGCCGGGGTGATGGGCAAAGCCGCGGAGGCCATTAACCTCCAGAGTGCGCAGCTCACCAACGCGATCAATACCGCAAACGCCTGGCAGGGCCGGGACGCCTCCACGTTCAAGAGCGAGTGGAACAGCCAGCACCGGCAAAGCCTCATGAAGGCTGCCAGCATGTTGCGGGAGAACGCCAGCGAGCTGAAGAAGCACGCCAACCAACAAGAGTTCGCAAGCCACAACGATGGCGCGCGCAGTTCAGTGGGCGTTCTGGCTGACGTCTACGAAACCGGGACGGCCGTCAAGGACCTGGGCTCACAACTGTGGGCAGCGTACAAGTTGGGCACGCTCGGCTGGCGGGACTTCGCCAAGACGCGCGAAGTGCTCACCAACTGGCGCGCGGGAGGCACGGTGGTGCGCGACGCGTTGACTGCACTGCGCAACGGCGAAAAGGTCACTGATGTCATCACGGACCTGAAAGCCAATATTCCCTACAGCCAGGCGTTCCAGGATGCCAGCAAGTTCTCGAAAGGCCTGCGCGTCGCCGGAGCGTTGGCGGCACCGCTGAACATCGTCGGCGGCATCAGCGACATGATCAACCCGGAGCACGACGGTTGGCGTGGAACGGGCGACCGCGTGGCAGGCGGGCTCTCCGTGGTGGGTGGGGTGGGCAGCATCATGCTCATGACAGCCGGCGGCGCGGCTCTTTTGGGGCCGATCGGCGCTCCGATCGTGATCGGGGCAGGCATTGTCGCCGGCGCCTGGGCGCTCGGAAATCTCGTTGCTGACAACTGGGATTCCATCAGCAACTTTGCCCGGAACCCTGGCAGCTACATTGCCGACGGCGCCCGGGAAGTGGGCAATTTCGCCAAGGATGTAGGCAGTAAGGTGGCTGACGGGGTCAGTAGTGCCGCCAAGTCAGTCGGAAACTTTGTCGGAGGGATATTCGGATGACCACCAGCACCATGAAATGGACCGAGCGGGACATACAGGCAGCCGCCAAAGTCCTGGCCTCGGCCAGCGCCACGGGAGCCGCGCTTCCCACGCTGACCGACGAGGAAGTTGTTGCCTTGGACGGCGTCCAGCACGAGCAAATCGTTGCCCTGCCATGGTTGACCTCGCAGGATGCCAGCAAGGAACTCATGTGCGCTGTAGCCCTTCGCGGGCTGCTCGCCAAGGAACTCGTCTATCCGGTGATCTTCGAGGGCGAAACCGAACCCTCCCGACTGCACGCGACCGAGGAAATCACGGGCGCCCTGACCCTGCGCCGCAGCGGCAGCAACGTTGTTTCCGTGGAGCGTACGGTTTCCACCGGCAAGCGCTGGCTGTACGGCTACGTCCACGATGAAGGCGTGCTGTTGGAGGAAGTGGATGAGGGCGGCCTGCACGGCTTCACCGTAGTTACCCGTGAACAGCTGGTGCCGCGCCTTGCCGAATTCGTTGACCCGGACCAGGCTGCATCCCGCGACACCGACCCCACGGTCTACACAGAAGCTGACTTCGAGGAGCATGCTGCAACGGCCCTGGCCAACACCCGCGCAGCCAGCAACGTGGTGGCTTTCAACTCGGATACCAACGACTTCCCCACCGTCACCGTGTACACCGGCCCGTCCGGAGTCCACGTCCTGACCCCGCAGGTCAGCGGCGAGTCCGTCTCACTTGAGGTGAAGGAAACGTCTGCCGCTACTCTGGCCGGCATCCTGGGCGGACTGGCCGGCCTGGCCTGACGTTCCGCACCCAAGCCGCACACCGCCGTCGAACCTGAAAGTCCCTCATGAGCATCTCGAAGTCCCCGTCCTCCACCGGTCTCGTGGACGCCGCGAATGGCCGCCCTGTGCGTCGCCACACCGACACCGGCGCGTACTACGTGAAGGCCTCAGGAGGTGCCCACTTCTGGGGCCGAGTCCTGGACTCGATCGTGTTTCTGGCGGGATACAGCGTTCTGGCGGTCATCACAGCTGTGGCCCGCAACGCAATGATGAACAGCGGCTCGCTGCTGGCCTTCAACGATGGCTTCTGGTTGACGCTCTACGTTGTGCTCTGGTTCCTGGGGCTGTTCGTCTACGGGATGATCTGGGGCACGGCGGGCAGCGTCGGCGACGCAGCCGTGGGCATGCGCTCGGTCCGTATCAAGGACGGCACGACGTCGGGAGCATGGTTGGGCGGTTGGCGCGCCATCTGCTGGTCCTTCTTCCCGTTCTTCGTGGTGATGGTCATCGCTGCGGCCGTCAGCGGCGGTTCAGGCGATACCTGGGACCCTAAGTTCGCTGCCGTCGACCGCCGTTCCGGCTTGGCACTGGGCCAGCAGCCCGTCCCCGATCCCAAAGCTGTTGCGGCCGCCCGAGCAGCGGAGGCGGAACGGCAGGACTTGCCCAACCTTTATGGCCGGAGCCCGGATGCTCGGCCGTAACTGGCTGGCCCGCAGGGCTGAACGAAGACTGGGATCGGAGCTCGGGCAACTGCGGTTCGTTGCCTCTTCGCGGCGCATCTTCTGGCGAGTTCTGATTCCTTGTTTGGTGATTGGGTTCCTCTTCGGCACCATCGGCGAGTTCATCAGCCCGATCCGGTCCACAAGGGAGGCCGGGCATTTCAGCGATCCTGTCCTGTTCGTGGTCACCAGCATCATCACTGGCCTGGTGCTGTGGTCCATGACGTTCTTCGGCAGTTTCCGCAAACTTTTGGTCTTCGACGGCGGACTCGTGGCCCGCTACTCGCAGCAGCACACCACGTTGGTTTTCCCCTGGCAGGACATCGTGCCCACCTCCATCAAGGCCGTAACCACCGAGGACAACACAGATCCTGATCGTCGCCTCGTGGCCCGGCAGAAGGTCTCATTGGGCGCGGGCGGGCGTCACGCACTGGTCTTCCAAGCGCGCGAAACGTTCTGGGTGTTTGCCGGCAACGAAGATCCTGCGCCTTTGGTAACGGCCATCCAGCAGGCAATGGTCGATTCCGGTTCCCCCGATGCAGGGCACGTGGTGGTGCGTGCGCTGCCCGCCGTCGTCGTGACCGCGCGGACGTCACTGGATTAATTTTCGTTTGCGGCGACGCTACCAGCCGGTAGCATGTCATCCAATAATGTTCACGCTGACCATCAACCAACGCGACAGTCGCCACGACGGCGATCTCGTGCCGCAGCTCCTCAAAGACCTGCGGCACATTCCGGCGCGCCTGGATTTTGATCGCTCCGTGGAGGACGAAGTGCAGGGCATCGTCGACTCCGGCCACGAGGCTGTTGAAACGGCACTGATCGCCCTCCGCAGCGGGCACTGGTACGTGGGGATCGGCGTCGGCCCCATCAATGAACCGCTGCCCAATCTCGTGAAGGATGCCTCCGGACATGGGCTGGTGTACGCCCGTCGGGCAGTGGACCGCCTCCGTAACGGCAAGGAACGCATTCCTGTCGCCGTAGACGGCCCGCTCGCGGGTTTGGCAGCGGAAGCCGAAGCCGTGCTGCGGCTTCTGGGCCACATCGTGCAGCACCGAAGCGTCGCGGAATGGCGGGTCTTGGATCTCCTCACTCCCGGCGTCCGGGGCCAACAAAAGGCCGTGGCTCAGGAGCTCGGCATCACCACCCAAGCTGTCAGCAAAGCCTTGGCGCGTGCGCAGTGGGCTGAAGAGCACGCCGCCCGCCCGGCCGCTGCCCGCTTGCTGCAGATGATCCTCGAGGTCCGCTAGCTCGACACCCCGGCGCACTCTGCGTACGTTGAGTCCATGGGCCACAAGCCAGAGATTCGGCGGCTTCTACCTGCACTTCGCCAGGCCGTCACCGGACACCGGCTCCTTTTCGCTGCCAAGACGGCTGCAGCCGCAGGCCTCGCTTGGTATCTCGCGCCGCTGATGCCCGGAACGGCGGCCGCCTACCCCTACTATGCGCCGCTGGGCGCACTGGTCAGCATGCATCCGACTGTCGCCGCCTCGGCCAGGCACGGCCTGCAGAGTCTGTTGGGGCTCGCAGTGGGCATCGGCATGGCGTTCGCCGTGACCACCGTGGCGGCGCCCACGGCCCTCGCTGTGGCCTTGGTAGTGGGACTGGGCGTTCTCATCGGCGGCCTTCCGCGCCTTGGCAGCGCCTCCGAATGGGTTCCCATGGCGGCTTTGTTCGTCCTGGTCCTGGGAGATTCGAACGCTGAGGGATTCTCGTTTGCCTACGTCCTGCAGATGGCCATGGGAGTCGCCGTGGGCTTCGCCGTCAACTGGCTGGTGTTCCCTCCCCTGCATCTGGCGGGCATCGATCCCGCCATTGCGGGCCACCGATCCGCCCTCTCCAAACAACTCAAAGATATGGCCCGGGCGATGGAGGAGTCCTGGCCGCCAAACCACGAGAATTGGGCCGGCCGCAGCGACGAACTGTCGCGTACCGCCATCGCCGTCCGGACAGCGGTCCACGAGGCTGAACTGAGCGCCAAAGCGAACCCCAGGTCCCGCCGTCGTGCGAGCCGCATTCCAAGCGACCTGGCAGGCCTGCGGACCCTGGAACGGTTGACGTTCCACGTCCAGGACATCACTGACGTCCTGGCCAGCGTGATCTGGGAAGAGAACGCGGGGACCAGCATTCCGGAAAGCGTCCTTGACCACCTTTCCGAGGCGCTGGAGGGCACTGCGCTGGTGATCGAGCAATGGCGCGATGGCGACACCGGTCAACTTGAGAGGCAGTTGGCGGAAGCGAAAGAAGGCGTCGCGGAGCTGGGCGACGCCATTACCCACGCCGCGGCAGGCGATGCTTCGGTCAATGCGGCGGCGTCTGTGGCCATGAGCCTGCGCCGCATCATCACGGCGGTCTCGAACGCTGGTTGAGAGTGCTGCCGCGCGAGTGGGTGTTACCGCGGCGTCAACGGCGGAGAGCCCTGCAGTCCCTTGCCGGAACCCAAGCCATCGAGGATCTCCCGCAGCGCTTCGAGCGATGACCATTTCGGAGTCCACCCGAGAAGTTCGCGGGCGCGGGCGGTGTCCATGATCGGCGCGCCGGCAGCCATATCGATCCAGCCGGCGTCGGTCGCCTGGAGGCGCAGGCGCCAGCTAAGGTCGACGACGGCGCGGAGCACCGGCAGCGGCAACGGCACCAGACGCCGGGCGTGAAGCAGCCACCCGAGCGCGTTGGGATCGATGACCGGTTCGGCGGCGATGTTGTACGCACCTTCGGCCCGTCGCTGCACTGCTCGCCAGTAGGCGTCGGCGACATCTGCCGTGTGCACAGCCTGGAACGTCAATTCCGTGGGGATGGGGAGCACGGGTAACCATGGTTTCCGCGGGACGAGCCGTGGCAGGATCCGGCCCAGGAAGTAGCGCCCCACTTCACTTCCGGCCTCGGCGCTGAACGTCAGGGCCGGGCGGAGCCTTGCAACCACCACGTCGGGGTTCTCCTGGGCGAAGCTGTCCAATAGGCCCTCCTGAGCGGCCTTGTCCTCGCTGTAGTGGGATCCGCGGATACCGCCGGCAGGCCAGCCCTCCTTGGTGCGTTGGTCCTTTGGCGCTGCTGAATAGGCCCCCACCGAGGACGCGCACACCACGTGCCCCGCTCCCGCCTCACGGGCCGCGGCGAGCATGTTCGCCGTTCCGGTGACGTTGGTCCGGCGAAGGATCTCCCGCTGGCGGTTCGGTTGGAGCAGCCACGCCAAGTGCACTACGGCATCGGCGCCGTCGAAGGCCTTTTCCAGCGCGGGGACGCACTGCTCATCACCGATGTCCACGCTGTGCCACTCCACGCTGTTGTAAGGCGCGGCGCCGGGGTCAGGCAATCGTCGTGCAACGCCCACGAGCTGTAGGTCAGCGCCCTCTTCCGAACGGGCCGATTGGAGTCGCTTCAACAGTGCAGAACCGACGTGGCCTGTTGCTCCGACGATGGCGATGCGCATGGACTTCTCCTCTGACGGATCGGAAAGCTATGGATCATTCCCGGTGTTCCCGGGGTGGGTCATCCAGCGTCAAATCGGGACGCGCCTCAACGGCGATCCAAGAAAAGCCAAGCACACTTACTATTGGCTTTCAACGGGTGGACGGGGCTAGGCTCGGAACCTAGCCTGTTCCGGGGATCGGAGATCCAGATGGAAGACCAAAACCTCACCGAGGCGCACCCAGTGGCCGCGGACATCCAAGACCTGCTCCTTGACACACCTGACGTCGAGGCGTTCCTGACCGAGCTGGCCAAGCATTCTGCCGCTATGTTCAGCAGCCCGGCCGGCGATGTTTTTTGCGGCATCACGCTGCTGAGGCACAGGGCTGCGGCCACCGTAGCCAGCAGTGGCGAGAGGGCGTTGATGCTCGACGAGCTCCAATACCGTTTCGAGGAAGGGCCCTGCCTCACCTGCTGCAAGGAGGGCGTCCAGGTCCACATCACCGATCTTGAGCATGACAACACGTGGCCCGATTACAACCAAGTGGCCCGCGAGCAGGGCGTAGGGTCGATCCTCGCGGTGCCGTTCCCGCTCCCCGATGCCACCGCCAGCGCAGGACTTAACCTCTACTCCGAACGCCCATTCGGATTCGATCAAGCCGCGGTGCAGCGCGCCACCGACTACGTCCAGCAGGCATCCAAGGGCCTTCGGCTGGCAGTCCTGATCGCCCAGCACAGCCAGACGGCCACCAACCTGCGGGCAGCCATGGAATCGCGCACAGTGATTGATGTGGCGACGGGAATCATCATCGCCCAAAACCGCTGCAGCCAACGCGAAGCCATGGAGCTCATCAAGAAGGCCTCGAGCAACCGGAACGTCAAGCTCCGGGAAGTTGCCCAGGCGATCGTGGAATCTGCCGGAGGCGGACCGGTCCACACCAACTTCACGTAAGGTCGTTCAGACTCGCCGCGCGCGGTCGCAACCCATCCAAGGCCAGGTACGCCGCCCCCGCGGTTGCGCCGAACTGTGGCTTGGCGCTGCTACAGCAGGCTACGCAGCACCAGGGCGGCGCCGTCGTCGTACACCGATGCGGTGACCTCGTCTGCAACAGCGAGCACTTCGTCCGGCGCCTGTCCCATGGCGACACCGCGACCGGCCCAGGTGAGCATCTCGATGTCGTTGCGGCCGTCGCCCACTGCTACTGTGTTGGCCTGGTGAGTGCCGAGCCGCTGGCGGAGGGCCTCAAGTGCACTGGCCTTGGTGACGCCCTCGGCGGCGATGTCCAGCCACGCGGTCCAGCCCACCGAGTACGTCACACCGGAAAGCCCGATGTGGCGGATGGCCTGGTTGAATTCCTCGGATGTGTTCTCGCTGCTGAACACCACGACGCGTACGGCGGTGGCATCCAGCATGGTCTGGAAGTCCACACCGATGGCCTCCACGCCGAAGCTGGCGTCCTGGAAGCGCTCCGTGGAGAGGAAGTTTCCATCCTCGTCCTCCAGCGCGTACTTGGCGTTGGGCAGGCGTTCGCGCAGGGCCTTCAGTGCAGGGGCGGGGTCGAACGTGGCTTTGTGGATGATCTCGTAGCCGGCCTCCAAAGTGGGGTCCAAGCGTAGGGTCACACCACCGTTGCAGCACACGGCATAGCCCCGTAGGAGGCCAATCTGTTCGATGATGGGCAGCGTGGCGTTGAGGGATCGGCCAGTTGCGATCAGGACGTCGTGGCCGCTGGCGACGACCTCCTGGGCCGCGGTGCGTACGGTCGGGGACATGTGGCCGTCGTGGTCCACCAAAGTGCCGTCAACATCCAACGCGACCATGAGGTTGTGGTTTGAATTTGGCTGGTCATCGATGCCAGCAACTGGGGTATCAGTCAAAATAGTCATGCCTCCAGTACAGCAGACACCTCCGACACCAACTAGGACCGGGGCCACAGCAAAGGATTAACGCAGGGTGAATACTCACTGGGTTGTCCACAGTGTGAGTGTTTACCTCTCCGAGCACCGCCCACCCCGGACCAGCCACCCCGCCGCGGCGCACCCCGCCCAACGGACAATTCATCGGCGCCCGCGGGGGTGACTTGTCGAAATCACGGGGACACTTTCGGCATTTTGTCCACATAGCCAAACTTCCGTCGAGCAGATGATGAGCACCGGCACGAGAGTTGTTCCATGAACGGAACGAACGAATTTCTGGTGGCGGCCAGGCAGCGCCTTGACATGGGAGATACACGCACACTGAGCCGCCGGTATCAGCAGGGCGAACTAGTGCGCGTGAGGAAAGGCATCTACCTGGACAAGAAGCTGTGGCTCTCGCTGAAGCCCTGGCAGCGATACCGGGCCAGCATACGTGCAGTGGCACTGGAACTGCCGGCGGCCCAGTTCTGCTTCGAAACTGCCGCTCTCATCTGGGGGCTTCAACTTGTGGGTGTTCCCCGGCACATCCACCTGGCCAATTCTTCACGAGGCCATGCTGGGATTCGTGCACCCACCACGGCTGCCGCGTTGCTGCCCTCAACAGGGGCTACAGGCCTTGAGAATATCCGAGCGTACGGCATCTACCGGCACCTCTATACTGCGAACACCGCGCCCTTCGGCGGCCTGGTGGTCACAGAACTGCACCGGACTGCTGTGGACGTTATGTCGCGCGTCTCGTTTTCGAAGGCTGTTGTCCTCGCAGACCACATACTTAGCACGGACAGGTTTCCCGGTCTCGCTACGAGCAAGGACGAGCTCCTGTTTGCTGCGGAGTACCTGAAATCAGGCGCCAAGAGGAGGAGAGTTGGCGACATCCTGGATTTCGCCGATGAGAGGTCCGGTTCAGCCGGCGAATCGCTCAGCAGGGCTCAGATTCACATGCTCGGCCTTCCCGCGCCCGAGTTGCAGTCCGAGTTTAGTGATGCGTCAGGCTTTGTGGCCCGGTCTGACTTTTTCTGGCGGCAGAAACGGCTCATCGGCGAGTTCGATGGTGATGCAAAGTATCTGAACGACGAGTACCTCGGCGGACGAACTGCCCGGGAGGCCGTGGTGGCCGAGAAGAAACGTGAGGACAGGCTACGCGCCTTGGGCTTCCAGGTTGTGCGGTGGGACTGGGCCACAGCCAGCGACCCTGCAAAGCTGTTGGCGAAGCTAACGGCTGCCGGACTCGCCGGGAAACACTAACCCCGTCCAGTGGACAGTTCACCGGCGCATGCCCGGGTGAATTGTCCATTGGACGGGGTTAATCAGGGACCCTAGAGGACCGGGAGCACCTCAAGGCCGCCGATGTACTTCTGCAGAGCCTTGGGGACATTCACGGAGCCGTCCGGGTTCTGGTGGTGCTCCAGGAGTGCCACGATCCAGCGGGTGGTGGCGAGGGTGCCGTTGAGGGTGGCAACTGCACGAGTGCCCTTGGCAACGCCTTCCTCGTTGATCACGCGTTCGCGGATGTTGAGGCGGCGTGCCTGGAATGTGGTGCAGTTGGAGGTCGAGGTGAGCTCGCGGTAGGCGTTCTGGGTGGGGACCCAGGCTTCGCAGTCGAACTTGCGGGCCGCAGACATGCCGAGGTCACCCGCGGCGGTGTCGATCACGCGGTAGGGGAGCTCGCACTTGGCCAGCATTTCCTCTTCCCAAGCAAGCAGACGCTCATGTTCGGCGGCAGCTTCCTCAACCGTGGTGTAGATGAACATCTCCACCTTGTTGAACTGGTGCACGCGGATGATGCCCCGGGTGTCCTTGCCGTGCGAACCGGCCTCGCGACGGTAGCAGGAGCTCTGGCCCGCGTAACGGACCGGGCCCGCGGAAAGGTCCAGGATCTCGTCTGCGTGGTAGCCGGCGAGGGCCACCTCCGAGGTTCCCACAAGGTAAAGGTCGTCTTCAGCGAGACGGTAGATTTCGGCGTCGTGCTTTACATCAAAACCCGTGCCCTGCATGGTTTCCGGACGCACCAAAGTGGGCGTGATCATCGGGACGAAGCCGGCCTCGATGGCCTGATCCATGGCCATCTGCAGCAGCGCCATTTCCAAGCGGGCGCCTACGCCGCGCAGGAAGTAGAAGCGTGCGCCGGAGACCTTGGCGCCGCGTTCCATGTCGATCGCGCCGATTAGTTCGCCGATTTCCAGGTGGTCCTTCGGCTCAAAATCAGTGAATTCGCGCGGGGTGCCGACGGTCTTGACCACCACGTAGTCGTCCTCGCCACCTTCGGGAACACCGTCCACGATCAGGTTGGGAATGACGCGCAGCAGTTCTTCCTGCTTGGCCTGCGCAACGTCCGCTTCCGCCGAAGCAGCCTTCACCGCATTGGCCAGTTCCTTGACCTCTGCCAGCAGTGCCTGCTTCTCCTCGCCCTTTGCCTGGGCGACTTTTTTGCCGAAGACGTTCTGCTCGGCGCGGAGGGTTTCGTAGCGGATCAGAGCGGCACGGCGATCGGAGTCTGCGGAGATGATCGCGTCCACAACGGACTCGTCGGCGCCACGGGCGCGCTGGCTGGCACGGAACTTGTCCGGATTTTCGCTGAGGTCTTTTACGTCGATCACCAGACAAGAGTATCGAATCGGCCGCAAAATCCCGGTCCTGGCCAGCGAATGAACCCGCAACCGGCGGGGCCGGCAAGAGATGGGGAAATCATGCACGCTACGGGGCGCTAGTGTTGGAGCACAATGAGCGACTGGATCCTGTACGTGATTCTCGCTGGGGGCGTGGCTTTTGCCGTCTCCAGTTGGTGGGGTGTGCGCCGATTGAAGGCCCGGCACACCAGGAGCGCGGTACGGGAGGACGCCCACAAGCCACATCCAGGCCTGCAGAGGGTCGCGGTCATCCTGAACCCCGTGAAAAACAAGTCGGACGAGGCCCGCCAAGCGATCATCGACGCCTGCCAACTGGCCGGCTGGGACGCACCGCGGTTCTTCGAGACCACACCTGACGACCCCGGCCACGCGCAGTCGCGCAAAGCGCTGGACTACAAGGCCGACGTCGTTCTGGTGGGCGGCGGCGACGGTACAGTGCGCGTCGTGGCTGAGGCGCTGGCGCACACGGACGTCGCCATGGGCCTCATTCCCCTGGGCACGGGCAACCTCCTGGCGCGCAACGTCGAGTTGGACGTCAACGACATCCCGGGCAGCGTCCAAACGGCCCTCTTCGGCCACCAGCGCTACATCGATACCGCAACCATGGGCATCGACAACGAGCTCACGGGCGAGTCGTCACAGCACGCATTCCTGGTGATTGCGGGCATGGGGTTGGACGCCGAGGTTGTTGGCGACACCAAGGAAGACCTTAAGAAAACCGTGGGTTGGCTCGCTTACACCGAGGCGGGCGTCCGTCACCTCCCGGGCCGCCGCAAGCGTGTGAACATTGCCATGGACGACCAGCCCGAACAGTCCCGGAAAATCCGCAGCGTGCTCTTCGCCAACTGTGGCCTGATCCCTGGCGGCATCGATTTCATCCCACAGGCCATGATTGACGACGGCATGTTGGACATTGTGGTCATGAGTCCCCGGAGCGCATTCGGATGGCTCGCGATGTACGCCAAAGTCCTGTTCAAGCACAACAGGAACCTGCCGGTCATGAACTTCTATCGCTCCGGGAAGGTCATCATCCGCAGTCAGGAACCGATGGCTACGCAGATCGACGGCGACCCCTCAGGTGAGGCGACCACAGTCACCGTCCAGGTCCAGCCGCGGTCCCTGCTGGTCCGGGTGCCCAAGGCACCATAGCGGCAGGTCTGTTGCGGGACTACCTGGCTGCGTCCTTTTCGGCTTGGGCTGCCTCGGCCGCGGCCTTCGCTGCGGCGCGCGCCTCCGACTGCTCGCGGATCATCGCTTGCTCTTCTTCGAAGCGCAGGCGGTCCGCCCGATCAGCTTCGTCGCCGTCCCAATCGTCCTTGTTGTCGCCTGAAGGCTTGGGATTGACGATCATGCCCTGGCCTTCTTTGTCATCGCTATGGACTGACATGGCCACTCCCTCCGTTAGGGGCATTCATCCATCGTTTATGGATCAGGCAAGCATACGCATACTTGCATCAGTCCGAAAGGGCTTGAAGCGTCAATTATTGACCCGCGGGTAATGGCTGGGAACGCAAGCCAGGAGCGGCCGGATCAGCCCTTCACGATGGACTCGACCCAGGCGTGCGCTGAAGCAAACGCGGCGTCGGAGGTGTGCGGGGCCACCGATGCCGGCTGCTTGTCGGCGCGCGCATAGGAACCCAGGAAGCGGGTTGCCGGGCTGATCCGGTGCAGTCCAGCGAGAGCATCGGCCACGCGTGAATCCGAGGCATGCCCGTCGGCGTCGATGCTGAAGAAATAGTGGCCCAAGTACTGGCCAGTGGGGCGCGATTCGATCCGGCTCAGGTTCACTCCGCGGGAGGCAAACTGGTCCAGGATTTCCATCAGCGCACCGGGGTGGTCTTCGGGCAGGGGCACCACAACCGTGGTCTTGTCAGCGCCGGTCCGCTCGGGCAGCGCTCCGGGGCGGCTCACCAGAATGAACCTCGTGACGGCATCCGGATTGTCCCCAATATTCTCGGCCAGGATGTTGAGGCCGGGTTGTTCGGCAGCGATCAGCGGCGCGCAAATGGCGGCGTCGTAATGGGCGTCGTCCGCCAGAAGGCCCATGGCCGACGCCGCGGTGGACGAGCCAGGAACATAGTCGGCATTCGGAATATTCGCATCGACCCAGAGCCGGCACTGAGCCCAAGCATGGCCGTGCGTCGAAATCCGGCGGATCTCGGAAATTTCGACGCCGGGCCTCGCCACGAGCACGAAGGTGATGGGAACAAGGGCCTCGCGGATGATGCGGAGTTCCGGCCCCGTGGCGATGGCGTCCAGGGTCGCGGTGACGCCGCCCTCCACGGAGTTCTCGATCGGGACCATGGCCGCGTCAGCTTCACCGGTACGCACGCGCTCCAATGCCGTATTCACATTGGTGCACGGAATGCGCCTGGCGTCGCCAGCACCGGGAACCTGCATGAGCGCGGCCTCTGTAAACGTACCTTCGGGGCCGAGGAACGTGTAGGTGATACCGGCTGCTGACATGGAATATTCCTTGGTAGTTATATGCGGGCTAGAGAACTACTGGCTTGAGGCCGTTGTCCGACACCATGGGCCGGCCGGCCTCGAACCACATGTCCATGCCACCGGCAACGTTGGTGGCTGAGTATCCCTGTGCCACGAGCCACTGCGCAACGCGGTGCGAGCGCCCTCCCGTACGGCAGATGATGAAGAGGTCCTCGTCCGGATCCAGTTCAGACAGACGGCCTGGCAACTGGTCCATGGGGATGTGGAGTGCACCTTCAGCGTGGCCGGCAACCCATTCGTAGTCCTCGCGAACGTCCAGAATGCTGGCGTCAGCCGGAATGTCGCCCACAGGCACGGTATCGAAGTCGCTCATGGCGGTCCCTTCCATCGGTTCGAGTCTCCATCTAGCCTAGTCCCCGAGGCCGCGCTTGCGTTGACCTGCCCGGGGCGCGAAGACTTAGGTCCGAGCGCACTTCTGAATCGGCTGTTAGGAGCAGGACCATGGCGGCTGGGCAGCCCACCATTTTGGCGACATCCGGCGGATACAAGCAAGGCAACCGCACCAGGATCGAGTTTGACGGTTTGATGCACTACGCCGTGGAGTTATCCGGCGTTAGCGGCAGGGCTCCGCGCGTGACACACATTGGGACCGCGTCCGGTGACCAGCGCTGGTGGGCCGCGGAAATGGATCAAGCCGCTCGGATTGCGGGATTTGATTTCAGCCATCTCAACCTTTTCACCATGCCCAATGTCGAGGACCCCGAAGCGCACCTGATGGAACAAGATGTTGTCTGGGTCAATGGTGGCTCGGTGGTGAACCTGTTGGCGGTCTGGCACGCGCACGGATTGGATAGCATCCTGCGCCGGGTCTGGGAAGGTGGCGTTGTGCTGGCGGGCGTTTCTGCGGGTTCCATTTGTTGGTTCAAGGGTGGCGTTACGGATTCTTTCGGGCCTGAACTGCGCCCGGTCACCAATGCGCTTGGCTTCTTGCCCTATGCCAACGGCGTCCACTACGACTCCGAACTGCGTCGCCGGCCCACCGTCCACAAGCTGGTGGCCAACGGCACGTTGGGCGAAACCCACTGCACGGACGACGGCGTGGGGCTGGTTTACCGGGGCACCGAACTTGTGGAAGTGGTTTCCGACGTCAAGAACAAAGCGGCATTCCGTGTCACCGCGGGCGCGGGGGAAAGCGTGGACGCCGTGGCCGTGGAAGAACGGCTGGAGTCGCGCTTCCTTGGCTGATTCCCTACCGCAGGACCTCTCCATCATGAGCGCAGTTGAGCTCCGCCACGCCCTGGGGTCGGGCGAACTCTCGGCCCGGGAAGTCGCCGGGCATTTCCTGTCGGTCATCGAGGCCCGCAACAAACATTTGGGCGCCTTCGTCACCGTAACGGCCGATCAAGCCATGGCCGATGCGAAGACCGCCGATGAGGTCCACGCCCGGTTTGTCCGCGAGGGACGAACGGATGAACTTCCGTTGCTTCACGGCATGCCTTTGGCCTTCAAGGACCTCACGGACGTAGCCGGCGTTCCGACAACGCACGGCAGCGCCGCCCTGGAGCACAGGCCTGCCCCCGAGGACGGCGCCCTCGCAACAACTTTGAAGGGCCAAGGCGTCATCTCACTGGGCAAGACCCAGGTTCCGGAATTCGGACTGACGGCTTACAGCGAAAACCGGATCGCATCGCCGTCGCGCAATCCGCATTCCTTGAGTAGAAGCTCCGGCGGGTCGTCGGGCGGGAGCGCTGCCGCGGTGGCCGCGGGCATGGTTCCGTTCGCGCCCGGGACCGACGGCGGCGGTTCCATTCGGATTCCGGCCGGCGCATGCGGGTTGGTTGGGCTCAAACCCGGGCGGGGCTTGGTGCCGTCGGGAGCGAGCGCCGGGGATAGCGCCAAGTTGGTGGTGGCCGGTCCGCTGGCGAGGACGGCTGCGGACGCTGCCTTACTCATGGACGCGCTGGTGCCAGGTCATCAAGCGCCCGACGGCGGCTATCTCGCCAACGTTGGACTCGCGCCGCCGCCACTCAAAATAGGCGTGAGCCTGGATAGTCCGTGGGCCGGCGTCTTTCCGTTTGAAGTGGAGCGGGAAGCCTTGGACGCCCTCAAACAAGGAACCGCACTGCTTGAGAACCAAGGACACAGCGTCACCGAAGCGGAGGTCCGCTACGACAACCGCTATCCCGAAGCATTCACCACGGCCTGGACTGCCGGCGTCGGAAATGCCCGAATAGCACCCCAGCGCGAGGCGCTGCTGACCCCGCTGACCCGGACATTCCGGCGTCGTGCGCAACAGCGCAGTGCATCCAAGGTGAACGAGGCACTGCGTCTCCTACGGCAGTTCGAGCACGACACCATCGCGCAGTACTCGCAGTGGGATGTCATCCTGATGCCCACGTTGGCGCAGACTCCGCGCCCGATCGGTTGGTTCACAGGCGGCGGTCACGGCGGTGAACCGTGGCCCAGCGAATGGGCCGGCGACGCTGACGAGGACTACAAAAGGCAGTGCGAGTACGCCCCGTGGTCGTCCATGGTGAATGTTTGCGGGCTACCGGCCATCAGCGTGCCGGTGCATGTCACTGCAAGCGGGCTGCCGATGGGAATCCAGCTGATTGGCCGGATGGGATCCGAACTGCAACTTCTCCAGCTCGCGGCGGCCCTGGAGACGCGCTAAACGGAACGTCTAACATATGGAGAGTGCTTGCCTGGAGCATCTTTCGATGTGACAATGCCCGCAGTCAGTGCCAGCATTGTGGAAATGAGCACACCTCAAACCACGGCTGTGCCCGAAAAAGCATCGGGCGATACGTCATTCTTCGGCCACCCAAAGATGTTGGCCAGCCTCTTCTCCGTGGAAATGTGGGAGCGATTCTCCTTCTACGGCATGCAAGGCATCCTGCTTTACTACATGTACTTCACGGCCGACCAGGGTGGCCTGTCCATCGACAAGGGTCTCGCGGCCGGCTTGGTTGGCGCGTACGGTGGCGGCGTCTACCTCTCCACCATCCTTGGCGCGTGGCTCGCCGACCGAATCTTCGGCTCTGAAAAGGTCCTCTTCGGCTCGGCCCTCATGATCATGGCCGGCCACATCGCACTGGCGCTCCTGCCCGGCATTCCCGGACTGATCGCAGGCTTGGTGCTGGTGGGAATCGGTTCCGGCGGCCTGAAAGCCAACGCCACCGCGCTGGTTGGCAGCCTCTACGGGGAAAAGGACGAACGCCGCGACGCCGGCTTCTCCATCTTCTATATGGGCATCAACATCGGTGGGCTCATCGGCCCGTTGGTCACCGGCTGGCTGCAGGAAAGCAACGGTTTCCACTGGGGCTTCGGCGCCGCGGCCGTTGGTATGGCGATCGGCTTGGTCATCTACTCGCTGGGACGCAAGAGGCTCCCCGAGGAAGCGCACCGCGTTCCGAATCCGCTCCCTGCTGCTGACCGCTCGCGCTATGGCCTGATTTTCCTGGGCATCGTGATCGTGATCGGCGTGCTGCTCGGCACGGGCATCGTGAACGCCGACAACCTGGCCCGCAGCATGGCCTACGCAGCCATCGGGGCCTCGGTGATCTACCTGTTCCTGATCTTCCGCAGCCCCAAGGTGACCGGCGTGGAACGCAAACGCGTGCTCGCCTTCATCCCGCTGTACATCGCCTCGGCTGCCTTCTGGGCACTGTTCCAGCAGCAGTTCACGTTCATCGCCGTCTACTCCGAAGAGAAGCTGGACCGCAACCTGTTCGGTTGGGAAATGCCGGCGGCCTGGGTCCAGTCCATCAACCCGGTGTTCATCATCATCTTTGCGGGCGTCATGGCAGCGCTGTGGACCAAACTGGGCTCCAAGCAGCCGAGCTCTCCGCTGAAATTCTCGGCAGGCCTCCTCATCATGGGCTTGGCCTTCCTCGCTTTCATTCCACTGGCCGGCGACGGCAAGACCCCGCTGCTGGCACTCGTGGGCATCCTGTTCCTCTTCACGCTGGCGGAGCTCTTCCTATCCCCCATAGGCCTGTCCGTGAGCACCAAGCTCGCCCCGCAGGCCTTCCACACCCAGATGGTGGCGCTGTTCTTCCTGTCGGTCTCGCTGGGCACAACGCTGGCAGGCATCCTCGCAGGGCTCTACAACCCGGACGACGAACTGCCCTACTTCCTGGGTATCGGCGGCACGGCAGTTGTCCTGGCCATCGGCTTGGCTGCAGCATCGCCCTCCATCAAGAAGCTGATGGGCGGCGTGCGGTAGGTTCCCTTTGAGCGCTTGAGCGTTAACCAACGACGGCGGCCCTTGCGTTGGGTGGGATTCCCACCTGGCGCAAGGGTCGCCGTCGTTCGCGTTGGTTTAGTAGCTGAACCTGCTGGTCGATGCCCCGATGGCAGCAAAGAAGACGATCAAAACAACTACTGTGATGGCCAGACCGACGTACCCCATGATGAGGCCGGCAATCGCCATGCCCCTTCCTGCGGGCTCGCGGTTCAGGCCCAAGTGGCCCAGAATCACGGCCGCGATCTGCGGCAGAATGATGAACCCGAAGCCGATATAGATGGCGATGCCGCAGATCATGGCGGCGATGCTCAAGCCCTTGGGCTGCGCCGGCATTCCGTAGTAGGCGGGCTGGCCATAGGGATTCGGCTGGCCGTAGGGCTGCTGCTGGTACGGGCTCGGGGGCTGCACCGGCGGTTGGCCATAGGGGTTGGTGGGCTGGCCGTACGAGCCCGACTGGCCGTACGAGCTGGACGGGGCCGACTGGGCAGGTTGGCTCGGTTGGCCGTACGGCTGCTGCTGGCCTTGCGAGGCGCTCCGGTCATAAGGCGGCAAAGGCTGCGTGTAGTACGGGTCCTGCGGGTAGGCGCCCGTCTGGAACGTACCCGGTTGGTCCTGGCTGCCCGATTTGTCGAAGTGTGCCGTCTGGTCGAGGCTTGGAGGCTGCTCGAACGTGGACGTCGGCGGCTCAAAGGGCGGCGGCGGAACGGGTGCGCCCTGCTCCGGCGCACTGAATTCGGCCGGCGGAACGTAATGCGGCGGTTCGTAGCCTGCCGGTTTGTCCTCGTTGCCCTTGGATGGCTGGTCTGACATGAGTTTCCCCCTTGCTGGTCTTTGTTTCCCACACTACCGCCGGTGGGTCCGGCGCATAAGGTAGCTCGGCGTGAGGTGGCGTCGTGCGCTCGGTGGTGCCGCCGTCGTCGTCGTTTCGCCATGGCGAGCAGCAACCGAGCGGGAGCCGACGGCGAATCCTCCCACCAAAGCCGCCGCACGTAAACGCGAGGTAAATCTTTGGCCCATCCTGCGGCAAATCGCCGCCATTCGGCGTCACAGGGGGCCGGATCGCGGACATTTCCTATCTGCTGGCGCGACGGTCTGGCATGCTGGTCAAATGGCTAGCCGAGCGGGCACAGTTGCCCTTCCCCAGGACCTTGTTGACATCACAGCCCTGCTGGACGCGTACTTCGACGTCACCCCGGATTTGGGCGATCCCGCGCAACGCGTAGCGTTTGGAACATCGGGCCACCGCGGTTCGAGCCTGAAGGCCTCCTTCAATGAAGGGCACATTCTTGCGATCACGCAGGCGATCGTGGAGTACCGCGGACGTCAGGGCATTACCGGGCCGCTGTTCATCGGACGCGACACGCACGCCCTCAGTGAGCCGGCGCAGAACTCCGCGCTGGAGGTATTGGCCGCCAACGGTGTCACCGTGCTTGTTGACGCCCGCCACGGCTACACTCCCACGCCGGCCCTGAGCCACGCGATCCTCAAGTACAACAGCGAAGCTGCGCCTGGCACGCCCCAGGCTGACGGCATTGTGGTCACGCCCAGCCACAACCCTCCCGGCGATGGCGGCTTCAAATACAACCCCCCGCACGGTGGCCCGGCCGATACCGATGCCACCGGTTGGATCGCTGACCGCGCAAACCAGCTCCTTGAAAACGGCCTCCGCGGCGTGAAGCGTATTCCGTTGAACGACGCCCTGAACGCCGACACCACCGGCAAGTTCGACTTCCTCAGCAGCTACGTTGACGATCTCCCGTCCGTGTTGGACCTGGATGCGATCCGCAACGCCGGCGTGCGCATCGGCGCCGACCCCATGGGCGGCGCGTCCGTGGACTACTGGGGCGAGATCGGCGAACGCCACCAGCTCAACCTGACCGTCGTGAACCCGACCGTCGATCCGCAGTGGGCGTTCATGACCCTCGACTGGGACGAGAAGATCCGCATGGACTGCTCGTCACCGTCGGCCATGGCGTCACTGATCAGGCGGATGACTGTGGGTGCCGACGGCACCGCCGCGTACGACGTAGCCACCGGTAACGACGCCGACGCTGACCGCCACGGGATCGTCACGCCTGACGGTGGGCTCATGAACCCGAACCACTACCTCGCTGTCGCGATTGACTACCTGTACCGGAACCGCAGCGGCTGGAACCCCGAGTCGGTGGTTGGCAAGACGCTCGTTTCGTCCTCGATTATCGACCGCGTTGCTGCTGGACTTGGCCGCAAGCTGGTTGAGGTTCCCGTCGGCTTCAAGTGGTTCGTGCCCGGGCTGCTGTCCGGCGAAGGTGCATTCGGCGGCGAGGAATCGGCCGGCGCCTCCTTCAACAAGCGCGACGGCAGCGTGTGGACCACGGACAAGGACGGCATCCTGCTGGCACTGCTGGCGTCGGAAATCACGGCCGTCACCGGGTCTTCTCCCTCACAGCTCTACAAGGGCCTTACCGACCAGTTCGGTGCACCCGTGTACGCCCGTATCGACGCAGCCGCCACCCGGGAGCAGAAGTCCAAGCTGGGCAAGCTCTCCGCCGCCGATGTCACCGCTACGTCCTTGGCGGGCGAGGAGATCACGGCCAAGCTCACCGAGGCCCCGGGCAACGGCGCTTCGATCGGCGGCTTGAAGGTTGTCACGGAGAACGCTTGGTTCGCAGCCCGCCCCTCCGGCACCGAGGACGTCTACAAGATCTACGCCGAGTCCTTCAAAGGGGCCGACCACCTAGCTCAGGTTCAGCAAGAGGCCAAAGCGCTTGTTGACGCGGTTATTGCTTAGTTGGCTGCTGAGTGGCTCTGGGCGTCCTGCGTCCAGAGCCTGAGGATGCGCCGGATGGTGTGATCGCCCTCCGGCGCCATGTCCACCAGCGCTACTTGATCAAGCACGACGACGTCTCCGGGCTTGGGGCGCCTGCCGTCGTGGTGCGAGATGTGCGGACGATAGCTTCCGAGGACGTAGTTCGGCGTGGCGATCCTGGCTCCAACGCTGACAGCCGCCTCAACGAGTTCTTCGTGCAGTCCCTGAAGCAGCGGATTGTGGTCGATCAGGCTCACAGGAATGGATCCCATGTGCCCGAAGCCCGCCTCTTCGCCCACTCTCAGCTGAGTGCCGAGAGCGCCCTTGACTGGCGCTTCGGCCAGCCGGCTCAGGACATTCTCGACGTCGGCACTCACCTGGGCTCCGGCGTCGAACCTTAACAGCGTGATATGAAGCGGCCAGTCGCTGCGCGGAAAAACCAGGCTCGGTTGCACTGGCTCCGTGAACGCCACCCAGATGAGGTTCCGCATACGCATAGTTTGCCACCCGGCTTGTCGGAACTGACGGGATCTGCGAGAGGGATGCCGAAAGAGCCGCAGGAAGTGAGAGAACATCCAAACCCCCGGATCCTCGCTCACATCGTGGCCATTAAACGCCGATGCTCTCGCACATCACGTGCGAGAGCATCGGCGGAACAGCAGGGAAGACTAGACGGTGCGGACTACATCGTCGTAAGCGAACTTCGGCTTCGCTTCGCCCCAGGCGTCGGGGCCGGGCTGGCCGATGTTTACCACCAGGAAGCTCTTCTGGTCGCCTGCCGGGAAGAACTCAGCGTCGATGGCGGAGAAGTCGGCGCCGGTCATCGGGCCAGCGGCGAAACCGAGCGAGCGGACGGCGAGGATGAAGTACCCGGCCTGCAGGTGTGCGTTGTTGTTGCCGGTGGTGGCGGCGAGGTCGGCGTCGGCGTCGTACATGGCCTTGGGCGCGCCGTAGGCGGGCAGGAATTTGTCCCACTGGCCCTGCCAGTCGGTGTCGTAGGACAGGATGGCGACCAGCGGTGCCGAGGCGGTCTTGGCCTGGTTGCCCTTGGAGAGCGCGTCAACCAGCTTGGTGCGTGCTTCGCTTGAGCGGACGTAGGTCACGCGGAGCGGCTGCGAGTTGAAAGCGGTGGGGCCGAACTTGGTGAGCTCGTAGATGGCGCGGGCCTGTTCGTCGGTGACCTCACCGGCAAAGCTGTTGGCGGTACGGGCTTCGGCAAAAATGGCGTCGACTGCTGCGGCGTCAATGACTGCTTCTTCGTGGGCGATCGTCATTTCGTAAACCTTTCGCTGGGCCCGTGCCTTGTGGACGGCCGGGCACTTCTGCTTTCCATAGTTGCAACTTCAAGTTCCCTTGTCCTCTTCCCATGACGGCCCGTGACGTTGCGCACAGCCTTTCACTGGGTAGCATCATGGATACACGCTGCATCGCTTGGGGGACATGCCGTCTCGTCAAGCCGAAGGAACGACTTGAAGGGTCCCCATGCCAACCGTCCCTCTTGCGGCCATTCGACGGATGCCGGCCGTTCTTGTCCTGCTGCTCCTGACTTTTATCCTGCCAACCGCGCAGGCCTGGGCATCGGCCCAGCAGCCCGACGTTAAGGATTCCGGGTCACGATTCTTTGGAGCGCTGCTGAATTGGGACAAGGACTCAGCAGCTGACTTTGCCCAAAGATTGGGCGAACCCGCGGCCCTGTACGGGCAGAACGTAGCCCTTCCCATGGATGAAGGCGGCCGCGCCTACCTGAAGGCGTACTTCTCACAAGTCGCAGACCAAGGCTCCCACGCACTGCTCACGGTCCGGCCCGGGATCGATTTGAAGGACATCAGTGAGGACGTCGCCACCGATTTTGGGCGTCAAATCACGACGGCGGCGGCGGGCTTCCGGGGGAAGGTCTTCGTCCGCTTCGCTCCAGAGATGAACGCCCCGTGGGTTCGCTGGGGGCAGGAACCTGAGGCATACCGGGCGGCGTTTGGCACAGTGGCTTCAGCGCTGCGGGCCAACCTGACTGATCCTGTGATGGTCTGGTCGCCTACCGCGGAAAAGGACTATCCGTTCCGGGAGGCGACATCTACTCCTCCCAAGGGCGTTCCTCTGGGCTCAGTGGACACCAGCGGGAACGGGATCTGGGATCAGGACGACTCCGCGTTTTCGCCGTACTATCCCGGCGATGAGGCCGTCGACTGGGTTGGCCTGTCCGTTTACCACGACTCGACGGGCGCCGGGACAGCCAGCAACACCGTCCCCACAACCGGCGAATTCAACGACGCTCTGCACGCTTCCGGCGCTGGAACCAGCAGCGAAGATTTCTATGCCAACTATGGTGAAGCCCGCAGCAAACCGATCCTTGTCGAAACCGGCGCCTTTTACTCGCCAACAGCGGGGGGTGCCGCCGAGCTGGACGTGAAACAGACGTGGTGGCAACAGGTCTTCACCGCGGTTGGGGAGCCCGGAAACGCGGACGTCCGTGCTGTGGTCTGGAACGAAACTACTGATGTTCGCAGTCAGGGACAGGTATCCATCGACTGGCGGGTCACCGCAGAATCCTCACTATCGGCCCCCTTCCGTGCCGCCTTGGATTCCGCTGGCCTCGCGACAGGACCTGTCACTGAGAAGGGCCTTGACGATGTGCCGGGCGTCGAGGTTCCTCAGCCGAAGACTGGAACGGTCATCCAGGGATGGGCAGCGTGGGCGTCCGCCGGGTCTGTGTTGGTGGCCGTCGCGGCTTTGTGGATCCTGTCATCCCGGGCGTTTGCCAGCAAATGGGCCTACACCGGTACCAGTAAGCGTGATGCGCGGATCGACATGCTCCGGGGCCTGGCAATCGTGTTCGTTGTGGTCAACCACGTGGGAATCAACTCAGTGTTCCAGCTGCTCAGTCAAGAGACCCTGGGTGTGGTTTCCGGCGCCGAATTGTTCGTCATGCTCTCGGGTGTTGTCCTAGGCATGGTCTACGGGCCAAGGATCGCCTCGGAATTGGGAGACGTGGTGGACGGGACATCCAAGCGCGCCGGGAAACTCTACTTCACTGCCCTTGCTGTGGTCCTGATCGTGTACGTGCTGAGCCTGCTCCCCTTCGTCAACGCAGCGGCCGTCACCACTTTCACCGATCAAGGAACTGGCGCCGCCGGGCGCGCGGCCGCCGGTACAACCTATGACCTGTACGCCGGCATGGAAGGGCTGCTGCAGTTCCCGGTCCCGCAAGGCCTGATCCCGGCCCTGCTGCTGTTGCAAGTAGGTCCTTGGCAGTTCAACATCATGGGCCTTTACGTCGTCCTCTTGCTGATCAGCCCTCTGATCCTCGTGGCGCTGTCCCGCGGTTTCACTTGGCTGGTCCTCACGCTCAGTCTGGGCCTCTACGCCGCCGGATCGATTTTCCGATTCCGGCTGCTTCCCTCGCAGTTCGAAGACTCGTTCCCTTTTCTGGTCTGGCAGCTCTTGTTCGTAGTCGGGATGACAGCAGGGTTTTATCGGCATCAGATCATCGCGTGGTTCGCCGCTCCACGGCAACGCCTGCTCCTCGGTGCTTGCATTTTCCTCGCAGCCGCATGCGCGTTGTTCTCGTGGAGCGGTCCATATCTGACCAATCAGTTGGATGTTCGGCTCGCCCTAATCCCGGAAAGCACGTTCAGGTACATCTACGACACCTTTTTCAGCCGGACTTACCTTGGGCCGGGGCGGGTGCTCAACGTCATCCTCATCACCATCGCTTTGTATTCAATGCTGAGCGCTTTCTGGAAGCCGTTGTTCCGCGCTGTGGGCTGGTTCTTCATTCCACTGGGCCAAGCGACTCTGTACGTGTTCATCATGCACGTCTTCTTCATCGTGGCGATCGCCAATATCCCTGCGCTGCGAGACGGAAATCTCTGGCTGAACACCGCCGTCTACATTGCCCTGCTCGCCACACTCTGGGTGATGGTCAAAACAAAGTTCCTCTTCCAGCTGGTCCCCCGGTAAGCCTGGACGCAGTGTGGAGGGCGCCGCAATCGGGTCCGCAATGGCGGTAATGTTGCACCGAATCCCAAATACTCTTCTGAGGAAGGCCCCGCCATGAGCATGCTCGGCATCAAATGGAAGCTCCACGGCAACGGCAAGTCCATTCGCCCCGGCCACGTGGTGGCGCCCGACGAGCGGTTGGCCTGGCCCCTGACCATTGGCATCGGCATGCAGCACGTAGTTGCCATGTTCGGCGCGACCTTCCTGGTTCCGATCATCACGGGCATGCCGCCAGCCACCACCCTGCTTTTCTCCGGAATAGGCACGCTGCTGTTCCTCGTCATCACCAAGGGCCGCGTGCCCAGTTACCTTGGTTCGAGCTTCGCGTTCATCGCACCGATCCTGGCGTCCCAGCAGCAGTACGGCGTTGCCGGCGCCCTGGGCGGCGTGGTGCTTGCCGGCGTCGTACTGGCGCTTATTGGTGCAGTCGTGCAGAAGTTTGGCGCCGAATGGATCAACCGGCTCATGCCGCCGATCGTCACCGGCGCGATTGTGGCGCTCATCGGCCTGAACCTCGCGCCTGCAGCGAAGAACAATTTCGACGCCGCTCCGGTCACCGCGCTGGTCACCCTGGTCACGATCATCCTGGTCAGCGTCCTTTTCCGCGGAATTCTGGGACGCCTGAGCATCCTGGTGGGCGTTGTGGTGGGGTATCTCGTGGCGATGATGCGCGGCGAGGTCTCCTACGAAAAGATGGACGCCGCCGCGTGGGTGGGCCTGCCGCTGTTCCAGACGCCCGAATTCCACATCGGCGTGGTGGGCCTGTTCGTGCCGGTGGTGCTGGTGCTGGTGGCTGAGAACGTGGGGCACGTGAAGTCGGTGGCAGCGATGACGGGTCAAAATCTCGACGGCGTCTCCGGCCGTGCGCTGATGGCCGACGGTGCCGCGACGGTACTTGCCGGGTTCGGCGGCGGTTCCGGCACGACGACGTACGCGGAGAACATCGGCGTCATGGCCGCCACCAAGGTTTACTCGACGGCGGCCTACTGGGTGGCCGGTGTCTTCGCCATCCTGCTGAGCTTCTCCCCGAAATTCGGCGAACTGATCGCGACCGTTCCCGCCGGTGTCCTGGGCGGCGCCGCGACCATGCTCTACGGCATGATCGGCGTGCTCGGCGTAAAGATCTGGGTGCAGAACAAGGTCAACTTCTCCAACCCCATCAACCTGACGACGGCGGCTGTTGCGCTGATCATCGGTATTGCGGACTACACGTGGACTATTGGCGAGCTGAAGTTCACCGGTATTGCGCTGGGTTCTGCTGCAGCACTGGTGATTTACCACGGCATGAAGGGGCTGGCACGGTGGCGCGGGACCGTAGCTGAACCGGAGACTGAGACGGCGGGGCTGCCGCCTGCGGTGAAGTCGGCGATGAATGCTGCGGCTAAGAGGGGCGGGAAGAAGGGGAAGTAGGGGCTCCTCGGCATTCCGGGGACCGGTTTGCACGCCTTGGAGCTTTCGAACTGATTGAGGCCCGGCCTGCGTGTATCGAGCGCCCTACTGAGGGGCAATGTGGGGGCGGCCTAACGGGAGGTCATTGACTCCAATCACCTCAGCTGTTAAACCAATGCCATCACTCGCCTGAGGTTGGAGTGTCATGAAGACCTGGCGCACGGCTCTTCTCCGCTTGTTGATTGTCGTCTACACGTCAGCGGCGCTGCTGGTCGCGGGCTCCGGATGTGGTGGCGCGAAGTCAGCGCTTTCCGGCCTGAGCAGCAGCAGCGACGACGCAGCGAAACTTCTGTCACGCTCCGCAAACGCCGCAGAATTGGACAGCATGGCCTCGAAGCTGGACACCTTGATCTCCGAAGTCCCCAAAGGATCCGGCCTCAGCGCCAGTGAACAGGCGGCCGTGGACCTGGCGGCGCAGCGCACCGCCGTGTTAAAGGAACTTGCCCGCATGTATGGCGCCTCCGATGACGTGGTCGGTTTGATCAGCAAGGACGCAGTAACGCTCGTAAGCGGATCAATACTGCAAACCCCATCCAAGGCATTTAGGGAACACCTCGATTCCGCGACCCAGTCCTTATTGAAGGACACACTGTGTTCGTCCTTCGCCGACGAGATGTCATCAGCATCCGGGCAGACATGGACCCTTGCCCCGGCGCCAAGCCTTCCGTCGCCCGTGGGATTTCAGGCGCCGACGCAACAAAGCGTTCTGGCTGAGCTCAATGCCGGCATCGCTGCCGCGGATTTTCAATTGTCGGCGGCGCGCCGTGTCGTCGACCTCTCCGGGCTCTCCGTCAAGATCCTGGCCAAGGTGTCCGGCTACGTCGGCAAAATCAAAGACACAATGACCGCCGCCGCGTGGAACAACTCAGGGGCCTTCCATGCGTACTTGCGGCATTGTGTCTTGAAGTAGCCTTCGCTGGAAAACTTTCCAAAGAGCAGAGCACGACGACGGCACTCAACTCTTGCGGGGGCACTTGCGATGGTGATTTGCCTAGTAGCGCCGATCCAATGCAGCGTCCGCCGCTTCAAGGCCTTCCCGGATCCTTTCTCTGATCGTCTGGTCCCAACCGCCCGAACCAGCAAGAGGGATCTCGGTCATGAATCGCCGCTGGGCCTTCGGAATCTTCGCTGCCACGAGATCGGGGGTGGCAGCGGCTGCCTTATATAGGTTCGGCCCATCGGCGTAGAAGGGGTCGGTGAGGACTAATCGACCAGCACGCGTACGCATAACGTTGTGTGGATTGTCGTCCAGAGGCCCACACCAAGGCAGCCGTTTCTGGGCTTGGTTGTGGATGTTTCGCAATGCGCGGACAAGGGCAGCCACTTCAGGTTTTTCCGTCGCGATCATCTGCAAAAAACCAACGGCCTCGTTCACTGGCACAGGGAGAAGCCACTCCATCAACTGAAGGTCGCCTCCCCCATCCAGCCCTCGATGCGCATAAAGTTCCGGGACCAATCCAGTGTCAGCGGCTTCACGGTATAGCGCGGCCGTAAATGGACCGACCGGATCAAAAGGGCTGATTCGCGCCACGGCAGCACCGTCCGGGGAGCGGAGAGCAATTGCCCAGTCACCTGCGCCGCAGCGAATCCAGCCCTTCTCAAGCAGAGATCCCTCAACGTCCCTATGGTTCGGCCTCCCGCCGAGGGACGTCAGCGTTGCGTCCAGGATTTCCACATTAGATTGCATTTAACCCCCAGTCCGTCGTTACGACGGTGGTTTTCGCCCCACTTTATGGCCTCAGCAAACCGTGGTCGCTGGCAAACAAAAAACCCAGAATCCATTGTAACGTGATGCAAATCATAAATCCGGGCTATTCGGTCCTCGATCTGCTGGAAGCCAGCGACCGTAGCACGAAAGAAAACTTTCATGAACCAATCAGCCGCGCCGCAACGTAGCATTCCCGGTAATCCGCAATTTCTCATTGCTCTGCTCGATATTCCCTGGTAGGCACTACTCACCCGGGGAAATACCTTGGCGGAACATGGGGAATACTTTGAACTCTGATTGTTGGAATGCTCACGCCGACGTAGAAACTTTCAGTCCGCGGCTTCAGTCCGTTGCCCTTGGCAACGCTTGGTATCACGGGGCGCCTAACGAGGACTGGGCTTGATAACGTCGACGAACACCAAATCTTTCGCATCTGCGCTTTTCGTCGCATGCTTGCTCCCCATGCTTGTCGCCTGCTCAGGCGGCAACCAAGGAGGCTCCGGGCGCCAACACATCGCGAACAACTTCAAATCGTGCACAAGTGCCTTGAAGTGAAAGGCATGATTGGTTCGAATTTCGCGGTCGAGGATCTTCGGAAGGCCATCGGCTCGGCGGGAAGCGGAGAAGGTGGTTTGAAGGATCGACTGCCCTTTGACCCCTATGGTGATGAAGCTCAAGCTTGTTTCATCGGGGCAAACATGACAATCGCGAAAGCGACGCCTTAGGCATTCAACACCAAGCCGGTGGAGGAAATCTCCAAGGACTGCACGCCGGCCACCCTGCCCGATTGCGTCGCGCGGACGACCTGCACGCGGCGAGTACCGCCGTCGTAATGTTGCGTAGGTCACACATGGCACATACGCTGGGGGACGCTGCAGCGTGGCAGCAACCCGATGAAAGGCAGCGTAGTGGCCAGCGACAAGCTCTCCGTAGTTGTTCGCGTCGACCTTGACGGCGACCAGATCCAAATCGCAGCGACCGGTCGAGTGACCGCCAAGAGCCTCCAAGGGCTCTATCCCGTGGTTCAACGCACCAAGAGCCTTGGCGGCGGCCTCGCCGTTGAGATGGACCTTTCGGAAGCCACGATTGATACTGATGCCCTGCGGCAACTTCAGGTTTACGCCGAACTCCACGAAATGCCCGTCCGCCTCAACCCGGACCTCGACAACGTCACGGCCCTGCCGTCCCGCGAACTCCAGACGGCCACCCGGGCCGCATAACAGGAGGAAGAAGCTATGCGCAAAGTTACCGCCGGGCTGTTCCACTCCGTGGACGGCGTGGTCCAGGATCCTTTCAAGTTTCAGTTCGACAGCTTCGACGAGGACTTGGGCAAAGGCCTCACCAAAATGATCAACACGGTAGATACCGTGATTCTGGGGCGCGTCAGTTATCAGGAGTGGGCTGGATATTGGCCGAACGCCTCCCGGGACGAGGATTTCGCCGCCTTCATCAATCCGGTGGAGAAGTTCGTCGCATCGCGCACGCTGTCCGAGCCCCTTGAATGGGAAAACTCGCACCTGATCGACGGACCACTGGAAGAGTTCGTTACAGACCTCAAAACCCGCAAAGGCGGCGAAATCGCCGTATGCGGCAGCATCTCACTCGTGCGGCAACTCCTGTTCGCGGGCGTCCTCGATGAATTGACCCTCATGACACACCCGGTGGTAGCGGGCAGTGGCCGGCACCTCTTCGAAGAGGGCGATCCGCTGAACCGGCTCGTGCTGGAGAACCAGTATGCGACGAGCAAGGGCAACGTTGTGAGCACGTACAGCCTGCGCAAGGACTGAAACGCTCGACGGCGGATGGTCGGCCCTGCGGCGCGGGCGGACCAGGGTCCTCCGTCAGCAACGTCCTGGAGTAACTCTCTCCGTGCCCTGGATATACGGTTCTGACGGTCGCCGAGGTCGATGATTTCTCCATCCAGGAGCGATGAGTGCTCGGAGCGGGCCATACAGCGTATTGATCGGGGTCGAATTCTGCCGTGGGCCAGGGCCTGGAGAGGATATTGAGCGATCGCCGGCCAGTTCATCCCCAGCGACGAGGTCCCGGTGGCGCCCACGTACATGTCTCCTGCGAAAACTAGATGACGCCGCCCACCGCCTAACATGTGCAACACGCACCCTTCAAGCCACTCGGCACTGCACATCGCCCAATGACCTCGGCATGACCACGCGCATACTGTGAAGTGAATCACTCGAAAGGAATGCATGTCATGTCCACATCCGAAACAGGGCACGATGACTACCCCATCACCAGGGTTCCCGCAACGAAGCGGAAGCACTGGTTCGGCATCGCGGTCCAGCGCTTTGGTCAGACTTCCGACCTGAGCCAGTTTCTCCTCGGGGCAACTTTTGGCTTCGGTATGACCTTCTGGGACGCTTTCTGGGCGTTCACGGTTGGCGCGTGGATCGTCGAAGCACTCATGATATTCGTCGGCATCGCCGGCATGCGCCAAGGCCTCACAACATCCATGCTCGCCCGCTGGACAGGCTTCGGCCGCGGTGGTGCGTCGGTACTCGGCCTCGCCATCTGCATCAGCCTCATCGGCTGGTTCGGCATTCAGTCGGGGATTTCCGGCGCTGGGCTGAACCAAATCGTCCCGGAAATTCCCACTTGGGCGTGGTCGCTGGCCTTTGGTCTGGTGGTCACGCTGATCGTGGTCCGCGGCTTTGAATCAATGCAGTGGCTGGCCAACATCACGGTGCCGCTGTTCATGGTCCTCATCGCTTGGGCAGCATGGGCCGAACTGAGCAACCACTCCATCAGCCAACTCATCAACGAGGCTCCTCCTGGAGCCCCCCTTGATTTCGTCACAGCTACCACCATCGTTGCTGGGAGCGCCGTTCTCGGGGCAGTCATTACGCCCGACATGACCCGCTACAACAGGACCGCTGGCGACGTCGTCAAGCAAACCGTCGTCGGAATGACGCTGGGCAACTACACCATCGGAATGATCGGCGTGCTGCTGGCCCACGCCGTGAAGTCCGCGGACGTCACGCAGATCATCTTCTCCTCGGTGGGTTGGGTGGGCATCCTGATCATTGTGCTGGGCACGTCCAAGATCAATGACTGGAACCTCTACAGCGCAGGCCTCGGCGTCGTGTCCTTCTTCAACAGCGCCATGAACAAGCGGCTGAATCGAGGTCATGTGACGCTGCTGCTTGGCGTCGTCGGAACTGTTTTGGCAGCTGTCGGCATCCTGGACAAGTTCATCGACATCCTCATGGTGTTGGGCGTCGTCTTTCCGCCGGTGGCCGGAATCATCATGGCGGAGTACTTCGTCGTCAAGAAGTGGCGGCCCCTCCTGGAAGCCAGCCGTGACTCGGGACTTCCGCCTTCCGCGTCACCCAACTGGATCCCCGCCACCTTCGTCATCTGGGCGATATCCGCTGCCCTCGGCTACTTCGTCACTTGGGGACTCCCTGCCCTTAATTCCCTCGCCGCGGCGTTCATCCTCTACATCATCGCCGGCAAACTGAACCTCCTGCGGTCCTACGGCGATAACCAACCAACAATCGAAACCACCACAAAGGAAGAATCGGTACCCGCACCATGAGTAGCCTGAGAATCGGCATTGACGTCGGCGGCACCAACACCGACGCCGTGCTGCTGGACGGCGAGCGGGTGCTCGCTTCCACCAAAGTCCCCACCACCAAGGACGTCACCAGCGGCATCACCCAGGTGCTCACCGCACTGAAGGACCTGAACGGTTTCAGCCCGGATCACATCCGGGGCGTGATGATCGGAACCACCCATTTCATCAACGCCCTTATTGAGGCACGGGATCTCTGCCCCACGGCGGCAATCCGGCTTGGACTTCCCGCCACCGCGTCGCTGCCGCCATTCACCGACTGGCCGGCGTCGCTGACCGCCGCGATGAAGGGCCGCGCGTACCTTGCTCACGGAGGGCATGAGTTCGATGGCCGGCCCATCAGCCCCTTTGACCCCGACGAAATCCGGCGCCACGCAGCCGATATTGCCGCGAACGGCATCCGCTCAGTGGCGGTTTCGAGCGTCTTTTCGCCGGTCAATGATGAATTCGAGCAGCGCACCCTGTCCATTCTGCATGAGGAGCTTGGCCCGGAGTTCCCCGTTTCGTTGTCCCATGAGATCGGCCGGGTGGGGCTACTGGAGCGCGAGAACGCGACCATCGTCAACGCGTCTCTCGCCGAAATGGCGGACCGGATTGTTGATGGACTCGCCAAGGCCGTCCTCGAGCAGGGCATCACCGCGCCGTTGTACGTCAGCCAGAACGACGGCACCCTCATGGACATCGAATACACGCGCCGATACCCGGTAGCCACGTTCGCTTCAGGTCCCACCAACTCCATGCGCGGAGCTGCGGCCCTCTCCGGATTCTCCGACTGCCTGATCGTGGACATCGGCGGCACCACCACCGACGTCGGCGTCCTGATCAACGGGTTCCCCCGCGAGTCCAGCACGCACGTCCGGCTTGCGGGACTCCGCACCAACTTCCGGATGCCGGACGTCCTCTCGGCTGGCCTCGGCGGCGGTTCCCGAGTGCGGACCGATCAAGGAACGGTGGGCCCGGACTCGGTCGGATACCGCCTGACCGACGAATCGCTCGTGTTCGGCGGGTCTATCCTTACGGCCACTGACATCGCCGTCCGCAGCGGCAGGGCCGACGTCGGAGACGCTGCTTTGGTAGGCCACATCAGTGACGCCGTGGTCCGGTCAGCCCTGGAACAGATAGACCGGACCATCGCGGACATTGCGGACCGGATCCGGACCTCATCCGCAGCCTTGCCGGTTGTCGCCGTCGGCGGTGGATCCATCCTGCTGGCAGACAAACTGGACGGCCTGGGTACCATCCACCGTCCCGAGAACTTCGACGTCGCCAACGCGTACGGCGCCGCCATTGCCCAGATCAGCGGTGAAGTGGACCGCGTGTCCTACATCGCCGATGGCGACCAAAAGCGCGCCATGGAATCCGCGCGGCAGGAAGCCGTGGACCGTGCCGTAGCTGCCGGCGCCAGCCCGGACACGGTGTCGATCGTTGAGCAGGAAGCCATCCCGATCCCGTATCTTCCCGGCAACGCCATGCGTGTTCGGGTCAAGGCAGCCGGCAACCTCACGTTAGGAAAGTGACGAAATGACATTGGAAGTAGCGCACGGCCGCCGGCTCAAGCGGATCACCGTGGATGACATCGATTCCCTGGCCCGTGGGGCAGCCATCCTCGGCACGGGCGGAGGCGGCGATCCCTACATTGGCGCGCTCCTGGCGAAACAAGCAATCAAAGAGTTCGGCCCCGTGGAGCTCGTCTCCGTTGAAGACCTGCCCGACGACGCGTTCATTGTTCCGATCGCGGCCATCGGCGCACCCACGGTGGCTGTCGAGAAGCTGGACACTGTAGAGAACCTCTCCCTGACCATCAAGAAGCTCTCAGCGGCATTGAACAGGGACGCAACCCATACCGCTTGCCTGGAAATCGGCGGTTCGAACTCGATGCTGCCCATCGTGGCCGCCGCCCAGCTCGGAATCCCGCTGATCGACGGCGACCTGATCGGACGGGCCTTCCCGGAAATCCAGATGGGCATGGCCCCGTTGTACGGAATTCAGGCGTCGCCCATGGCGCTGGCCGACGAGAAGGGCAACTCGCTGGTCATCGAAGCCATCGACTCATTCTGGGGTGAGCGCTTTGCCCGGCAGGCCTCCATCGAAATGGGATGCAATGCCTTCAACAGCACCTATGCCATGACCGGCGCCCAAGCCCGCGAGTGCTTCGTTGCCGGCTCGATGTCCTTCGCCATCACCATCGGCGACGCCGTCGCCCACGCGCAACACGAGAACCTCAATCCCTGTGACGTTCTGGCCGAAACGCTCCGCGGCCGCGTGGTCCACCTGGGCAAGGTCACTGACCTGCAGCGCCAAACCACCGGAGGCTTCGCGAAAGGACAGGCCCTGATCGAGGGCATGGGCCCGGACTCCGGTTCAGTCCTTTCGCTGCATTTCCAGAACGAACACCTGCTCGCCACCAAGGACGGCACCGTGGTCACCACAACCCCGGACCTCATCATCGTGGTTGACGCAGAATCCGCAGAGCCGGTCACCACCGAGAACCTGCGCTACGGGCAGCGCGTCTGCATCCTGACCGCGCCTAGCGACCCCCGATGGCACACCACCGAGGGGCTCCAACTGGCCGGACCGGGCTACTTCGGCTACGGCGTCCCTTCGCATCGATGGGATGGGACGCCCGAGGAGCACACCGAGTCGATCGAGCGCTACCGCGCCTGACCGCCGTCGAACATTTGCCCTGCCGCCGCGCCTAACCGCCGCGCCTCCAACGACAGTTGGCGGCGCGGCGGTGGCATCATGAGACTGTAGACATCGAGGAGAACCGGAGTAGCACAATGATTCCCCCGATCCCTCTGTGGTCCGTCACGAACCACCTCCCCGCGGGCGTGATCGAGGGCGTCGGGGAGCCGGACGCCGAGTCGGTATCGTCGCTGATCGCCTTGGCCGGTTCTCTCGCCGACGTCAACCGGCAGGTCCGCGAGCAGCGCAACCTCGACGGCGACCCCTGCTTGTTGGAGGGGTCAATCCTGCTCCCCCTTGAACCACTTCCATCCGGCGTGTCGTGGGACGTCGAGGCGC
This sequence comes from Paenarthrobacter sp. NPDC092416, assembly GCF_044755025.1. Lineage (NCBI taxonomy): Bacteria > Bacillati > Actinomycetota > Actinomycetes > Micrococcales > Micrococcaceae > Paenarthrobacter > Paenarthrobacter sp. NPDC092416. The sequence continues at coordinate 197,933 of NZ_JBIVQG010000008.1, read as the reverse complement.
TGTTGGCGCTGGCGTCAGCCGCCGGCGTCGTGGCTCTTGCAGTTAAACTGCCGAACGACGACGGCGCGTTGCCGCCTAACGTCAAAAGGCTCGCCGAACGCTTGGGGCTCGTGGTGCTGTCAGTGCACAACACCTGGCAATTCGGCATGGCGGCGCAGGAGTTGCTGTCTGGCGCCGCCCACCGTCAGGGCCTGCTGATCTCCCGGGTGGCGGCCGAGTGCCGGACCCCGCATGGATCCCTGAGCCATCTGCTGCAGCGGCTGGGCGTCGCGCTCGGGCATCACGTGACGCTGGTGGATCCCTCTGGCATGCTGATTTCTGCTGAATCGACAGACACTGGGCCCGCACCGCAGCCGGACGCCACGGCGACCGAGCTCGGAACGGGGATCGCGTTTGGCGCAGCGACCTTGCCTGCCGCGGCGATCGAAATCTTGGCACCGGTCCACCGGGGGCAGGAGAGCAGTCCGCGGCTCAGGGTGGTCGTCGGTGGTGCATTGGACAAGGAGAAGGCCGCCATCCGCTCGGCCCTGGAAGTGGCGGCCATCGCAGTTTCAGAGCTGCTGTCGCGCCAACGGTTGGAGAGGGAACGCGACGCCCGACACCGTATCGCGCTGCTGGGACAGTTGATCGACCACGCTGGCGACGTCAGTCCTTCGTTCAGGGCAAAAGCTCTGGAACTGGGCTGGCCCTTGGACGGCTATCACATGGCTTTCCGCGTGATCACCCGGGAGTCCGTGGACCTGGTGGCCAGAAAGCCGGACCTGGACCGCGCGCTGCTGCATGAAAAGATCGAGGCGGCCACGGTTGAACAGTCGGACGGCTGGGCAGGATGGATCTCCTTCCCTTCAAAGCCGGGACCTGCGGAGGTCAGCCGCGCCAGCAGTGCGCTGAGGAGAGCTCAACGCGAGCTCGCGGCCACCATCGCCACACAATTCGGAGTGGGCCGCATGCAGGCGCAGCCCGAGGGGATCGTCCGGTCATTGGAGGAAGCCAACGACGCCGCCCGCATCGCTGGGGCAAGGGAAAACTCGGGCTACTTTGTCCACGTGGACCGGCTGGACATGGCCCAACTGCTGCTCATCTGGACCCGTACGGATACGTTCCGGCCTGCTGCCAGGGAACTCCTGGCGCCGCTCCTCAAAGCCGGCCCGGAACTCCTGCAGACCCTGACGACCTTCCTGGACTGTGAGTCATCGTTGACCGAGACCGCAGCCATCCTCAATGTCCACCGCAATACGGTCAGCGACCGGATCAGGAGAATCCAATCGCTGATCGCCATCAATCTGGAAGACCCGGAAGCACGGCTCGCGCTGCAGCTGGCGTGCCGGAGTTTGTTGATGGACAAGCCGGAATAGGCCTGGGGCCGCCTACTTCTTCCCGCCCTTCAAGTCCGCAACAACCTTCGCGATCCGACGCGCACGCGTTTCCTCGGTCTTGGCGTCCCCGATCGGTTCGACGTAGCGCCGCTGAGCGCTGTAGCTCAGGGTCGCGTAGAACGCCTTGGCTTCGGGCTCAGCTTCAAGGGCCACGGCCAGGTCTTCCGGCACTTCCATCACGCGCGGCTGAGTGTCGACTTCGAGACCAACTTCCACAGTGTCACCAGCCGATGCGCCGGTCAGCTCACGGTTGGCCGCGCTGACGCCCACCATGTACTTACCGCCCATCACGGCGATGCTGCTCCGATAGCTTTCTCCGTTGATGGTCACAACTACCGGTGGCCGCTTTCCGGCACCCAGCGCCTCGACGATCTCGTCTGGAACTTCAATGCCGGCCTTATTGCCATCGCCCTGGATGGTGGTGGTGAACTCCATGCCCCCAGTATGCCTGCGGTCTTAGGCGCCTTCGAGCACTTGGCTGGTGGCCCGGGTGAGGTATTTGGCGGCGTTGGCGACGGCGTCGGCGATGTCCGGGACGCCGTCGTTGCGTTGGACGATGTCCAGCAGTTGCGCCGCGGCCACGATGCCGTGCTTGGCGAGGTCTTCGGGTGTGACCAGGATCCGGCCGGCGACCACCACCACGGGGATGCCCTGCACGCTCGCGGCGTCGGCCAACGCGATCGGCGCTTTGCCGGTGAGGGATTGTTCGTCCATGGACCCCTCACCGGTGATCACCAGATCGGCCTGGCCCAAGTGCTCGGCGAGACCGGTCAGCCCGGCGACCAGAGCGAACCCGCCTTCGAGCGCGGAGTCCGTCAAGGCAAGGAACGACGCCGGGAACCCGCCTGCCGCCCCGGCTCCGGGGACGTTGACATCCCGGCCCGTGGCTTCGCGCAGGAGCGAGGCCCAGTTCCGCAGGCCCGCGTCGAGCTTCTCCACCGCGGGATCGTCCGCGCCCTTTTGCGGACCGAAAACATGCGCGGCACCCTCGGCACCGAACAGCGGGTTGCGCACATCCACAGCGATCCGGAACCTCGCCGTGGACAGCCGCGGATCCAGCTCCGAGACATCCAGGGCAACCACCTCGGCCAAGGAACCACCACCGAGGGGCACCACGTTCCCGGCAGCATCAAGGGGCTTGAGCCCCAGCGCCCGCAACGCGCCGCTGCCGCCGTCGGACATGGCCGAACCCCCCAGGCCCAGCACGATCTCAGTGGCCCCGGCATCCAGGGCCGCGGCAACCAGCTGGCCGCACCCATAGCTGTGGGCCCGCAACGCATTCTCCGGCGTGGGCTCCATATGCTCCAACCCGGAGGCCTGCGCGGTCTCGATCACCGCCGTGGCACCACCAAACGCATCCTTACGGATCGCCCACGAAGCACCCACAGGGTGAAGGATCGGGCCAACAACAGCGGTGTTCCGCTCCTCATACCCGGCAGCAATCGCAGCATCCAACGTGCCCTCACCACCATCGGCAACCGGAAACTGGGTGGTCACCGCATCCGGATAGACCCGCAGCACACCCTCGGCCATGGCAGAGGCGGCCTCCGCAGCGGTCAGGGAACCCTTGAACTTGTCCGGGGCAATGAGAATACGCATAGTTCCATCTTGCCAGCTTTACTCGGAAAGCGCTTGCCCGCGACGTAATCTGACAGATTGTGAGCGCTGGCGCGGTGGTTTCAGCGAACTTTTCCCGGGGTTTCCACCCCGGGCACAGCTAACCACCGTCCCGCCGCCGGGGTTTGCGGGGCTCGCACCATTTTCCGCCGCGCGCACCAGTAATCGCGGGAGCGGTAGGCGCGAACTGGTGCGAGGCCGGCGAGTAGGGGGGCGGTCGGCGTGAAAGGGTGCGCGGAAACCACCCGGACGCTCTACCCGTTCAGCACCCTCACCGGCGCACCACCCAACCATGCCTTCACATCCTCAAACGCACCACCATAAAACTGCCGGTAGCTCTCGTGCGTCACGTACCCGATATGCGGCGAAAGGACGGTCCGCGGCGAGTGCGCCAGTGCGTGCCCGCCGGCCATGGGTTCCTGATCGAAAACGTCCAAAGCGGCCCCGCGGATCCAGCCTTCCTCAAGTGCACGAATGAGCGCCGCCTCGTCCACGAGCGGCCCGCGGGCAGTGTTAACCAGGACGCCGTCGGGGCCCAGAAGCCTCAACTCTTCCGCACCAACGATTCCCTCGGTCCGTTCCGACAGGCGCAGGTGGAGCGTAACGACGTCAGACTCCCGGAACAACTCCTCCTTGGTCACTCTCCGCACACCGGCGGCCTCCGCCGCCTCCCCGGTCAGGTTCTGGCTCCACGCGAGGACATCCATGCCGAAAGCCTTGGCATATCCAGCGATCCGGGTTCCGATTTTGCCCAAGCCAACGATTCCGAGCGTCTTGCCTGCCAGTTCAAATCCGACGGCGGTTTGCCAGCCGCCTGTTCGCAGCGAGTTCTCCTCCACAACCAAGTTGCGGGCAAAGGCCAGAAGGAGTGCCCATGTCATCTCCGGGGCGGCGGACGGCGAGCCAGCTGTCCCGCACACCGTTACCCCACGCTCGGAAGCGGCCTCGAGATCAATCGCCGCATTGGCCATGCCCGTTGTCACCAGGAGCTTCAGGTTGGGCAGAGATTCCAGGACCTTGCGCGAGAAGCGCGTGCGTTCGCGCATGGCCACAATGATGTCGAACGGCCCCAACGCGGCCACCGCTTGGTCTGCCGACACGAACGGTGCGCTGAACACCGAGACTTTGACGCCGTCGTCGGGCAGTGAATCCCACGGGGCATAATCCCCTGAAACCTGCTGGTAGTCGTCAAGGATGGCCAAACGGTATTGAGTCACGTCAATCTCTCCTCGCGGCGGCGTTGAAGCCTGTTCTGAGGCTTGCAGCTTTGGTACAAAGCTACTGGACCACAAACTTTTCGGCGCCAGGTTGTCGATTATGCGGCCCGCCGTTCGTATGAAGGGTGAAGGCAAGGCACAAGGGCCGGCCCGCAGACATGGAGGAACCCGAAATGACCTACTACATGCTGAACATTTACCAGCCGGACGGCACCATTCCACCGCCAGAGCAACTCGATCGGATCATGTCCGACGTCGAGACGCTCAACGACGAGATCAAGTCCGCTGGCTCCTGGGTATTCACAGGAGGCATGCACCCCGCCAGTGATTCCACGGTGCTCCGACCTGACAACGGCACAGTCCTCACCACTGATGGGCCGTTCGTGGAAGGAAAAGAACATATCGGCGGCTTCTGGGTGATCCAGGCCGAGGACCTCGACGCCGCGCTGAACTGGGGCAGGAAGGCCGCAACCGCCACCACCCTGCCCATTGAGGTTCGCCCGCTGGACCACTTCCAAGGGTCCTGAAACTTGTGGCGAAGATCGGGACGGCAGAGATTGACCACATATTCCGGCAGGAGTATGGACGATCCCTCGCCGTCCTGATCCGGATGCTGGGAAGCATCGATGCCGCTGAAGACGCGGTTCAGGATGCTTTCGCGTCTGCGATTGAGCACTGGACAACTTCGGGAATCCCACCAAGCCCGGCTGGCTGGATCATCACCACAGCGCGCAACCGCGCCATCGATCGTCTCCGGCGGGAGGCGGCTGGGCGTGAGAAATATGCTGAATCAGCCATGCTTTATGGAGCTGCTTCAACTTCTCTGGACGCCGAAACGGAGGAGGATTCCGTGCAGGACGACCGCCTCAAGCTCATCTTCACCTGCTGCCACCCGGCGCTCTCCATGGAAGCCCGTGTGGCCCTCACGCTTCGCCTCCTCGGCGGCCTGACGACGCCCGAAATCGCCAGGGCGTTCCTGGTCCCCGAGCCAACGGTCGCCCAGCGGATCGTCAGGGCGAAGTCGAAGATCCGGAACGCCCGCATCCCGTATCGCGTGCCGAGCGGTGCTGAACTGAGCGATCGGCTGGGCGGCGTTCTCGCCGTCGTCTACCTCATCTTCAATGAAGGCCATACAGCCACCTCGGGATCTGCACTGCTTCGCCCGGAACTGTGCACGGAAGCGATCCGTCTTGCCCGCCTGTTGGCCGACCTGATGCCCGACGAGCCCGAGATCCAAGGACTGCTGGCGCTCATGCTGTTTAGCGAATCGCGGAGGCCCGCCCGCACTTCGGACACTGGTCAGCTGGTTCTCTTGGCGGATCAGGACCGCGGATTGTGGGATCGCCCGTATGTTCGTGAGGCACAAGCGTTGGTCCGTGGTTGCCTGCGCCGCGGCATGCCCGGTCCATACCAAATCCAGGCCGCCATCCAAGCAGTCCACAGCGACGCGTCTTTCGCGATCGACACCGATTGGCCACAAATTCTGGCGCTCTACGATCAACTGCTGGTCTTCCAATCCACGCCCGTGGTCCTGCTCAACCGCGCAGTGGTGCTGGCCGAGGTGGAAGGGCCGACGGCGGCACTCACCGCCGTGGACCAACTCCCCTTGGGTACGTACTACTTGTTGCACGCCGTGCGGGCAGACCTTCTACGTCGGCTCGGACGCTTCGCTGAGGCGCGGGCTGCTTACCAAGCTGCCTTGGAGCTCACGGACAACGCCGCGGAACGGGAGTTCCTTGAAGGGCGCCTGCGTTCGTTGGGCTAGTTTGCCGAAATAGCACGCGACGCCGATATTGTCGCTCGGATGGGGTGTGGATGCGACCGCGGCGCGTTCTGCCCAACGCGCTGTGCCTAAAGGCCGTCGTCGTAATTCCAATGCTCCTGCCATCGCCAATCGATGGGTTCGCTCAGCCTCTGGTAACGGATATCCGTGGACAGGCGCATGATGCCATCGCGGTCGGTGTTGTCCAGTGCGGCGTGGACGATATGTGCTGAGTGCACCACCACGTCGCCAACTTCGTAGTCGGTCACCAACCACCTCGCGTCACGTTCCTCAGCCAGGCCCGGCAGATCTGCAGTGATCGACGCAGCCGGCATCTTGAGCGTGCCCTCGCGCTCTTCGGCCATCACCCAATGGTGGCTGCCCTCCATATAGGCAAGTCCACCCCTCTCACGGGGGCAATCACCAACGGGAATCCACATGGAGAGCACGCGGTCGCTCCCCTCCCGCAGGTACACCAGGTCATAGTGCGCCTGCGTGGCCGTGCCAATGCCTGCCTCTCCGGGCTTGGTATGCCGGATAATCTTTCGCCGGTGCAAATGGACGTCGTCGGTCAGGAACCAAGCGAACCAATCGGCAATTCCATCAGCCGTACACAGCGCCTGGTACTCCGGCCCTGGCACGACGACGTCGAAGAGGCCCCGGCGCAACGCAGCACGGTCCACGTCCCCCGGCGCCGCAATGCCATCGCGGGGATCCGTGTCCGGAGCGTACACGTTGGCCGCCCTGAGGGAGCCAAAATAGAACTCCCTAAAGCTCATCAGGTGTTCCGGGCTCAACTGCCCCTTCAGGTACAGGTAGCCGTCGCGGCGAAGTCTCGCCCACAAGGCATCACGATCATGCCGCTCGGAGGAGGGTACGGGCTCCAGTTCGGCCAGTCTGGAAGGCGATTCATCCAAGACATATCCATTCGACGTCAACATGTTCACAGCCTGACAGTCATCCTCGGGTCTGTGAATGGACTCTCATGCCTTGGCACTTGGACTTTTGTGTGCGTTTGCGTCAGGGGTCATACGGCGGCACCATAGGAGTCCATGGATGATTGGTCGATCTACCGGCAACCGGCCCCCGTGCTGCGGGACTTTGGCCTCGCATGCCTGGGCGCCGGGGAACAAAGCGGACGCCTGCCCTCGTTCGCCGACCGAACCCTCAGCAGCCACGCCATGGTCCTGGTGTCCGAAGGATCCGGAACATTCACTATTGGCGGCAGGTCTTACACCGTCTCAGCTCCTGCAATCATCTGGCTGTACCCCGGCGTAAGCCACGGCTACGGGCCGGATTCCGGAGGCTGGAAGGAGCACTGGATCCTGTTCACGGGGCCGATGGCGAGAGCCCTTGAAGAGCTGGGGTGCTTCCATCGCGAGCGGACCCTGGCACATCTTGAGGGCCCTTCCGAGCCACGACTGGCCGGTATTCTTGGACTTTTCTCTGACCTGCGAGAGGCATTGACCGCTGGAGGCTCCAGAGGGGATCTGCAGGCATCCGTGATAAGCCAGCGGGTCATCCTGGAGGCCGGAACGCGCGGAGACTCAGATGTCGACGCGCACCGGGACCCCCACGAGCGGTTCCTGGTCGGGATCCGCGACACCGCGCACCTGCCACTGAACCTCTCCGAGATCGCCGCGTCCCTGAAGGTCTCCGTGCCCCACCTTCGTCGTTCCGTTCAGGCGGCCACCGGCGTCGGACCCAAGGAGTTCATCCTGCAGCTCCGGATGTCCCGCGCGCAGTCACTCCTGGCGGACACAGCCCTGCCCATCCAGCGGATCGCCACACTGACCAGCTACGACGATCCCGCATACTTCAGTCGTCTCTTTACGAAGAAGACCGGCTACTCACCCAGTCAATTCCGGCAAGAGCACCGCAGGCTTGCCCCGGATGAGGGCGGGACGTGACAGAGCGTCCAGGAAAACCCCGCGGGACGTGAGAGAGCATCCAGGCCCTATCAACCCTCACCCAGATCACACCCGCTTTGGGGCAACCCTCACCCAGATCACACACCCTTCGGGGCATCCCTCACCCAGATCACACCCGCTTTGGGGCAACCCTCACCCAGATCACACGGCCCGTCCGGAGCCCTAGACCCATTCCCCGCGCCGCTCCAGGACTTCCTTCAGCAGATCCAGCCGGTCGGACACGATCCCGTCCACGCCCAGGTCCAACAGTCGTCCCATTTCCACGGGGTCGTTGACCGTCCAGACATGCACTTGGATGCCCAAACGATGAGCGCGGCGGATAAAGCCAGGGGCCACCACACGGACCCACCCATAGCGAACGGGGACTTGAAAAGCATCGACGTCCAGCAGCAACCGGCGCAACAACGGGGTGGGCAGCACTGGCCCCAACACCACGAACAGTGCGGTGATCGAACTGCCGGCTGACGATGCAACGCGGCGGCTCAGTCGCTTGAGAACGGCCCGCCGCCTTCGGTCGGAAAAACTCGTGACCAGCACCCGCTCGTGGATTCCCTGGGTCTCGATCGCGGAGGCCATGGGTTCAACGGAGTTCCAGTCCTTGACGTCCAGATTCAGGCGGGCCTGGGGGAAAGCTGACACCAGCTCGGCAAAGGTCGGAACAGGCTCCACGCCGCCGATTCGGGCTTTCGCCACCTCCGCTGCAGAAAGCTCCGAGACGCGTCCGGAGGAATCGGTGACGCGGTCCAGCGAGCTGTCATGGAACACCAGCAGTACTCCGTCCGCCGTGGTGTGCACGTCGGTTTCAAGATGCGACGTACCCAATTCAACGGCCGCACGAAACGCAGCCATGGAATTTTCCAAGCCGTCCAAGGAGTGACCTCTATGAGCGAGCGCCAATGGGCCCAATGAGCCGTCGTTACGGTGGAAATAGGGCAGCGTCACATCCGTAGCGTAACCGAACCCCGCCAGGAAAGGTCAGGCGTCTTTCGGGACGATCGCAACGCCATCGCTGACGTGGACCAGCGTTCGGCCGCGACCGCCGTCGAGCTCTACCCAGACGGCAGTCGAGTCGACGGTAACGGCGTCCACAACACCCGCAGACTCGAACCCGGGCGCCAGCGTAATGCTGACGCGGTCGCCCTGGCGAAGTGAGCGCCAGTGATGGTCCGGTTCGATGCGCCGCAGGGGCGCAGTATTCACATTGATGATCCGACGCTTAGCCATGATTTTCCCCTACAAATACAACGCGCAAACGGGTCCTTGGCTGAAAGCCTACGGGCGCCAGTTGAACGCGGGTTGTATGGAAGCTGGGAGTTGGGTGACACCCGCGACCGGCCCAAAGGCCGTCCGGATCACGGTACGAACTGTACGCTCAAGGAAACAAGGGGGCACGCATCAAAAGGTTCGGTTTGGTTTGGTGGGGTCGGGCCTATTTTGCCGTTCAAGCGGCGGCCGGGCTCCTCTGGTGGATTGCAGTTTTCCTTTCGCCCGCGGTGCGCGAAGCCACCCTCGGAGGTCTCAACCCGACGGTGATCGCGGTATTCGACATTCCGCTGTTCGTCATCGCTTCGGCCGTTGCAGCATGCGGCGGAAGGGCTGCCGCGAAGCTGGCCACGGTTTGGACCGGCCTGGTCACGGTTGCACTGGCGATCCATGCAACGGTCACCACCGAAGCCGGCTGGGGCGTCCTGGCAATGGCGGCATCCACCGTATGTTCGGTGATCGCGCTCTGCATCGTCTGGCTAGGGCACGTTCCGACGGCGTGGATCATCAACGGTCCTTTCGCGTTCCGCCCCGCGCCCAAGCGCCCGACCGCCGCAACCCACGTTGTGACAACTTTCGCGCAACTCGCCGTCTTCTGGGGGCTGTTCCTCGTGGTCATCCCGCTGGCCATCGTGGTACTCGAACAGCGCTGGGCCGTGGACCTTCCGCTTCCCCCGTTTACGCATCCCCTCGGCACAGTGATCCTCGTGCTCGCCAGCGCTCTTGGCATCTCCTCGGCATTGACGATGTCAACAAGGGGAGACGGGACACCGCTGCCATCGGCGATGCCGAACCGGCTGGTCATCGCGGGTCCGTATCGCTGGATCCGCAATCCGATGGCCCTAGCTGGCATAGCCCAGGGCGCTGCGATCGGCCTCATCATGGGGTCATGGCTCGTGGTCACGTACGCCATTGCTGGCTCGCTGCTGTGGAACTACGCGGTGAGACCGCTCGAGGAAGCTGATCTCCGGGAACGGTTCGGCGAAGAATTCCAGCGATACCGCGAAACCGTTCGTTGCTGGATCCCCAGGCTCTCCTAAACTTTCTGCTCCGCGATCTTCGCCTCAAGAATCTGCGCCACACCGTCGTCGTCGAAGTGCGGGGCCTGCTGGCCAGCTGCGATGATGGCCTCAGGGTGGCCGCTTGCCATCGCGTAGCCGTGCCCGGCCCAGCGGAGCATCTCGATGTCGTTGGGCATGTCCCCGAATGCCACAACGTCAGCGGCCTCAATCCCCAACGACTCGGCGTATTTGGCGAGCGTCACCGCCTTGTTGATGCCTGGAACTGACATCTCCAGCAGGGCAGTCCGCGGAGCCGAATGCGTTGTGGCTACCAAATGCGCCACGGCCGGTTGGACCTCGGCGAGGAATTCGTCCGGCGTGCCGTTGCGCGTGATGGCCAGGAATTTTATGACGGCGTCATCCGCCGTGAGCGTGTCGGTCAGCGGCGCGGGGGTGAACTCGGCCAGGAGCTCGCTGGTCTCGTTTTCGATGAAACCCGGCTCAAGGTGGAATCCGGTGAGTGTCTCGGCCCCGAACAAAGCGTCCGGACGGAGGGACTTGATGATGCGGCGGGCCTCAAAAACCGATTCCATGTCCAACGCACAAGACGTAAGTGGCTTCTCGGTCTCAAGGTCCCAGACAACGGCACCGTTGGAACAGATGACGATCCCGCTGTGGCCGAGCTGCTCCTGCAACGGGTACAACCAGCGCGGCGGACGGCCCGTGACAAAAACGAGCTCCACGCCTGCGTCGCGGCACGCCTGGAACGCCCGAATGGTCCGGTCACTGATCTTGCCGTCGTGTCCGAGGATGGTTCCGTCAATGTCACTTGCTACGAGCCGCATCATGTCAGTCTACGATGTGCCATTTTTCCCAAAAGCCACAACTAGCGTTCAAACAGACCGGTAATGAGGGCCCGTGCCAGAGTGTGTTTCGGGAGGGTTGAGGCAAGTATGCTCGGTGCGGAATTCACGGTGAGACCCAGGTCGGCAACGTCCAATGCATGTACTGCCACCATGTATCGATGTGGTCCGTGGCCTCTCGGCGCCGCCGCCCCCAAGTACCCGACGTAACCGCCGTCGTTCTTCAACTGGAAGGCGCCTGCAGGGATGAAGCGGCCATCCGCCGTTCCGGCGTCTGCCGGCAAACTCGATACCTTGGCCGGAATATTGACTACAGCCCAGTGCCAGAAACCACCAGGGTCGGGAGCATCCGGGTCCAGCATGGTGACAGCGAAACTCCGGGCGTCCGGTGGGGCGCCCATCCAGCTCAACTGAGGCGAAATGTCCTTGCCACCGGCACGGAAGATCCCGCTTCGCTGGTCCGGGGCCAAGGTGTCACCGTCCCTGAAGGACTCGCTGGTGACCTGGAACGCGGGTACAGGGTTCGAGGCGTAGGGATCCGTGCCCCTCATGGCAACCATCCGATCTTTTGGTTAGGATGCCGCGTTGTGGTTGAGCTCCGCCCGGGTGGGTGGATTGGCGCCGGCCCGTGATACCGTGACCGCCGCCGCCCGGGTTGCGTGTTCCATGATCGCCGCGAGCGTTTCAGCAGGCATGGCGCGCAGTTCCTCACGGTTCTGCGCCCCGTCCAGGCCCCGGTCCACAATCGCGGACAACAGCCCGGCCATGAACGAATCGCCGGCACCCACGGTATCCACCACGGTCACCGATGGCGCGGGAACCTGGGTTTCGCCCGCGGACGTGATTCCCCACGGTCCGCGCGCACCACGTGTCACCACTACCAGCGCAGGCCCCTCCGTGCCGCCCAGGGAAAGCCAGCGCCTGGCGGACTCCAGGGGATCGACACCCGGATAGAGCCACTCGAGGTCCTCGTCCGAGGCCTTCACTACGTCCGAGAGCACCACAAACCGCTCAGCCTGCCGACGGGCAAACTCGGGATCAGTAATGATGCTGGGCCGGCAGTTGGGGTCAAAGCTGATGGTACTGCTCGGATGGGCATGCTCGACGGCGGCAAGCACGTCCGCGGCGCCGGGCGCCAACGCGGTGGCAATGGAGCCGGTGTGCAGCATGGTGGCGCCTTGCAGCATGTGGGACAACCGCGCCCCAAGTCCGGGCAATTCCCAGTCGAGATCGAATGTGTAGGTGGCGGCGCCGGCGTCGTCGATCAGTGCAGTGGCCACGCTGGTGGGTTTGTCGTCGGGCGGCAACGGCACCATCACCGAACTGGAGCGGAGGTGCGCGGCCACTGAATCGCCATACGCGTCCTGCCCGAAGCGGCCGATGAACTGGACCGCGTGATCCAGGCGCGCCAAACCGACGGCAACGTTGAGCGGACTGCCGCCAACATGTGCCTCGATTCCGTTGGGGCGCTGCACGACGTCAACCAAGGCCTCGCCAATCACAGTCAACATGGGACCACTCTGCCAGAGGAGAGGTACCGCCCACCAGAGATTAGGAGAGCAGGCGCTGCACCAATTCGCGGCACTTCTTGTAGGCGACGGCCTTGGGATCAATGAGGTCGAAGTGGTCGCCGGGTACACGCAGCAACTGGGCCGCCCCACCGGATGCCGTGGAGGCTGCCACATAGGCCTCCGACAGGCTCGCCGGAACATCCTCGTCCTCCGTGGCATGAACGGCATACACGGGAACATCGATCGGCAGCGAACTCATGGGGTCCGCATACTTATGCCGTTTGGGGAATCTAGCGGAATCGCCGCCCATCAGGTTGCAGACGGCGCCATTGCTGAGGTTTAGGCGCTCCGCGGCCGCCAGGTTCAAGAGACCGGACTGGCTGACCACACCGGTGAGGTGCACAGCCGTTTCTTCCGGTCCGCGCACGAGTTGCCGGTCTGCATCGGGCGTTCCAATGGTCGCAAGCCGCTGACGGCCGGCAGCCCACACGGCCAAGTGCCCACCGGCCGAGTGGCCGAGTGCCACCACCTTGCCGAGTTTGAGGTCGTGCTGTTCCGCAATTTCGGATAGATGGTCGATGCCCGCGAGGATGTCTTCGAAAGTATGGGGCCAACCACCGCCGTTTCCGGCGCGCCGGTATTCGAGGTTCCAGGTGGTGATTCCGTGGGCCGCGAGGTCGCGGGCAAGGGGTTCGCCAAGCTCGGCACCGTACTGAGAGCGCCAATAGCCGCCATGGATCACTACTGCAATTCCGCCTGCAAGCGCTGACGCGCCGCGATGGTTTCCTGACGTCGGTTCAGGAATGAAGAGTTCGCCCCACTGGCTGGGGTGTTCACCGTAGTAGTACTTGTGCCGCAACATTGCGCCCTCCTTTGTACCGAGCCTATCGCGAGCTTTCAGAAGTTCGGGTAGGGGCACCCCGACGGCGGTGCCAGGGGAACCCGACGGCGGTGCCCCGCTAAAGTGTCGGACCCGCCCCGTAAGCTGGGGGCATGGCAAGCAATTGGGACAGCCTGGACCCTGATCAGCGCGAAGCGGTAGAAGCGAACGTGGCACTCTACGAGCGTGTTCGCCCTGCCCTGAAGCGGGTCACACGGGATGTCCTGCTGACCCTGCGTGACATGTTGAACGATGCTGAAGTCACTCCTTTGTTCGTCACCGGCCGCACCAAAACCGTGGAATCCTTCCGCGAAAAAATCTCCCGCACGGACGAGCCTTTGGAGCCCGGCGGCCCGCGCGTGCTGAAGTTCCCGGATCCCTTCCGCACTCTGAATGACATGGTGGGTATCCGCGTCATCACGAAGCTGCCTGCTGAGAACGCCGCGGTGGCCAACATCATCAAGCGCCAGCGGCAGTTGTTCGATTGCCGGGGAGACCGCGAGAAGGACATCGGCTCCATCGAATCCGGAACCTACGGATATTCCAGCCGGCACCTCATCCTGCGCACTATCCAGAACGAGGCCGTCAAGGAGTACCAGCAGGCCTTCAACCCTGATCTACCCGCCAACGGCAGCTATTTCTTTGAATGCCAGATTCGCACTGTCTTCGCTCACGCGTGGAGCGAGATCGAGCACGACATCCGGTTCAAGGCCGAGGACCCGCGCGCTTGGACGCCGCACTTCGACCGCCAGTTCACGGCCACAGCGGCAATGTTGGAAACCGTGGAGAGCGCTTTCGCGGATCTTCACGAGCGCTACGAGGAAGTCCGCGGATACTGGGACCTGGAAGGCGAGGGCGGAATGCCACTTACCCCCAACCGGGTTCGTGACGTTTGGCGTACGCTCCTGCCGCACGTTGACCGTAAAGTTGACGACGACTGGGGATGGGCTGCCGAGCTTCTTGCGGCCCACGGACTCACCAAGACCGTGGAGCTTGCCGGACTGCTCAGCGCTAACAGGATTACAGAGGTCCGCAAAGCCTTGGACCATCGTTATTCCCCCGGTCCCGACCGCCTGCTGGATGACCTCCTTTTGTGGCAGTACGGAACCGAACACATCGATCTCACCGCTGAGGCGCCCGACGTCGTTCCGCACCCGCGGCGCGACAGCCTCCTGCGGCGTCTTAAGCAGATTGAGCGTTACCGCCAGACTGCATTCTAAGGACCCATGACTCCCGAGCAACTCATGTCACTGCGGGCGACGTTCCGCTCGCCCCGCCGTCTGCTGACGGAGTCCCTTGCGGGCCTGGTGGTAGCACTGGCACTCATTCCTGAGGCGATCGCGTTTTCAGTGATCGCTGGCGTGGACCCGCGGATCGGGCTCTTTGCGTCCTTCACCATGGGCGTCGTGACGGCCCTTGTCGGCGGCCGGCCCGCCATGATCTCCGCAGCTACGGGTGCCGTGGCGTTGGTGATTGCTCCAGTGATGAAAGAGCATGGCCTGGACTACCTGATCGCCACCATCATTTTGGCGGGCGTCTTCCAGATCATTCTGGCGGTCCTTGGCGTCACACGGCTCATGCGGTTCATTCCCCGGTCCGTGATGATCGGCTTCGTGAATGCGCTGGCCATCCTGGTGTTCATGTCCCAGATGCCGGAGCTGTTCAACGTGCCGTGGATGGTTTACCCGATCGTGGCGGTTGGGCTGGTCATTGTCTTCGGGCTGCCACGCCTGACCACCGCTGTGCCGGCCCCTTTGGTGGCCATTGTCGCTATCACGTTGATCACCGCGCTGGGCAACATCGACGTTCCAACCGTCAGCGACAAGGGCGAACTGCCAGACAGCCTTCCCGGGTTCTTCCTTCCCCATGTTCCGCTGAACCTGGAGACGTTCCAGATCATTGCCCCGTTCGCGCTGTCCATGGCGCTGGTTGGACTGCTGGAATCACTCATGACGGCCAAGCTGGTGGACGACATCACTGATACCCGCTCCAACAAGACCCGGGTTTCCTGGGGTCAGGGCGTGGCCAATATTGTCACGGGCTTCCTGGGTGGACTGGGTGGCTGCGCGGTGATCGGACAGACCATGATCAACGTGAAGGGATCCGGTGCGCGGAGCCGCCTTTCAACGTTCCTGGCCGGCGTCTTCCTGCTGATTTTGGTGGTGGTACTGGGCGACGTCGTAGGGATGATTCCGATGGCTGCTTTGGTGGCCGTGATGATCTTTGTTTCCCTCATTACTTTCGACTGGCACTCGATTCGCTGGTCCACGTTGCGGCGGCTGCCAAAGTCGGAGACCGCGGTCATGCTCATTACTGTTGCTGCTGTGGTGGCGACGCACAATCTGGCGGTGGGTGTCGGCGTCGGCGTCTTGACCGCCATGGTGCTGTTCGCGCGCCGGGTAGCCCACTTCGCAACGGTGGAGCGGGCCGAGCTTGAGCTCAACGGCGAAACGGTGGCGACGTACACGGTGGATGGTGAGCTGTTCTTTGCGTCGTCCAATGATCTGTACACCCAGTTCGACTACGCGAAGGATTCCTCGGACGGCATAGATCGCGTTGTTATTGACCTGCATGCCTCGCATCTTTGGGATGCCTCCACCATTGCGGTGCTGGATTCGGTCACCGAGAAGTACCGGAACCACGGCCGAGAGGTGGAGCTGATCGGTCTCAACGAGGCGAGTATCCGGATGCGTGAGCGTTTGGCGGGCAAGCTCAACGGCTAACCCGTTCAGTTCTCCCAAACTGGACAACAACACCTGTCCCCATGGAACGTTTGTTGTCCCCTGCTTGGGCGGGGAAACAACAGTCATCTGACATATACACGATTGCGAATGTAACGAACTCGTGCGGCTCGGGACTAAGTGTGAGCATGGATGAATGCTTGAGGCAACAAATTCCCCGTCAGAAACCCAGGAGTCCACCGCGGCCCCTGTCAACGCCGCTCTCGCCGCCGAGGCCAAAATTGCGCGCATCGCCGTCACGGTGTTCCCGCTGCTGGTGGTGGTTGCCGGAGTCCTCGGGTTCCTTATTCCCGATCTGTTCAAGCCCATGGGCGTCGCGGTTCCTTACCTTCTCGGCGTCATCATGTTCTGCATGGGCCTCACCCTGACACCGCCGGACTTTGCCTCCGTAGCCCGCAGGCCCTGGGCTGTAGCACTGGGAATCGTGGCGCACTACGTGATCATGCCCGGCGCAGGGTGGCTGATCGCTGTCCTTCTCCAACTGCCACCCGAGTTGGCGGTGGGCTTGATCCTGGTTGGCTGTGCTCCGTCCGGCACGGCGTCGAACGTCATGGCGTTCCTGGCCAAGGGTGATGTTGCCCTGTCCGTCGCCGTCGCTTCGGTGTCCACGCTGATTGCACCGATCGTCACCCCCTCGCTGACACTCCTTCTGGCTGGCTCGTTCCTTCACATCGACGCCGGTGCCATGGTTCTGGACATCGTCAAGACTGTCCTGCTGCCCGTCATTGCGGGCCTCCTTGCGCGCCTCTTCCTGTCGAATCTCGTCGCGAAGGTGCTGCCGGCCCTTCCGTGGGCATCCGCTGTGGTGATTTCGCTGATTGTGGCGATCGTTGTGGCTGGCAGCGCCAGCAAGATCATTGCCGCCGGCGGCATCGTGTTCCTGGCAGTGGTCCTGCACAACGGATTCGGGCTAGGACTTGGTTACTTGGCGGGCAAACTTGGTCGGCTGGACGACAAGGCACGCCGTGCCCTGGCCTTCGAAGTCGGCATGCAGAACTCCGGCCTCGCCGCAACGTTGGCCACGGCCCATTTCACTCCGCTGGCCGCCCTGCCGTCGGCAGTATTCTCGCTGTGGCACAACATCTCCGGCGCGATCGTGGCGGCCTTCCTGGCCCGGCGCCCGTTGAAGGACTAGCGCCGCTACCCCAGCGTGGTCCCGCGGCGATGCAGCTTCCACGGCGACGGAATCCGCAGGCCTTCGGCTGGTGTGGCGCCGGCCAATCGGTCCAGTAACACGCCCACCACTTGCTCAAAGATGGGATCCGGCCCCACGGTTGTCAGCGCAGGATCGTATTCTTGGCCCTCGGTAGAGTTGCCCACGCCCACAATCTGGATGTCCTCGGGCACGCGGAGGCCCAAACGGTAAGCGGCACGGATGGCCTGCAATGCCTCCATGTCGTCCGTGGCAAAGATTGCAGTGGGCCGGTCAGGAAGCTGCATCAATTCCAGGGCCGACTGATAGGCGGTGTCACGCCGGTGGTGCGAGGTCCGGACCAGATCCTCATCCAGTGGAATGCCTGCCCTCTCCAACCCGGCCGTATAGGCCCCATAACGGCTGGAAGGCCGGCCAGCGGGAGAGGCTCGTCGGATGCACGCAATCCTGCTGTGCGAAGAGGTCAGGAAGTCCATGCATTCCGCCAGACCAGCGGTGGACTCCGGTGCCAGGACATCGAATCCTGCAGGCTCCATGGTTTCTGAAATGACTACCTGTGCTACACCGCGTCGGGCGAGCTCGGTGACCGTTTCGTCAGCGGACTTGGCCTCCGGGAAGTAGCCGATGATGACACCGTCTGCTCCCCCGGACATCATGAACTTCCGCCAATCGTCACCCAGCAGGATCACTGGTTGGAGGCCGTGCTGAGGGAGGATGCGGGCGGCAGCTGTGGCGAGTGCGCGGTCCCACGGCCATTCGAGGTTACCGATAGCCACTGCAACGACGTCAGTCTTGCCCCGCCGCATACCCCGAGCGGCCTGGTTCGGCACGTAGCCCAGTTCCTTCACGGCCGCCAGGACGCGATCCTGGGTTGGCTGGCTAATCCGCGTGGTGCCCCCATGCCGGCCCGACAGGACGTACGACACCGTGGTCAGCGAAACATCGGCCGCCAGGGCAACGTCCCGGATAGTGGGCTTGGATCCCTTGCTCACGTGCTGCTCCTGATGGTTGGCGGGTTTCTAGCACTCTATCTTCAACCAATGGACCTCCCTTGACGTCGCCATTTGTGAGCGCTCACAATGCTTCAAAGACTCAAACAGACGCAAACACCGATAGTGGGAAGATCATTCAATGAAGAACTGGGCAGGAAACCTTGAGTACTCGTCCGCTGAAGTCCACCGCCCGGAAACCGTTGAGGAGCTCCAACAGCTGGTGGCTGACGCAACCCGAATCAAGGCCCTCGGGTCCCGCCATTCCTTCAACAAGGTCGCCGACACCGACGGCACGCACATCCTGTTGGACGCGTTCGCACAGGAGATCTCGCTGAATGCGGACAAGGGCACCGTCAAAGTCGGCGGCGGCATCAGCTACGGCGCCCTCTGCCGAGCCTTGGAAGAGCAGGGGTACGCCATCCACAACCTCGCCTCCCTCCCCCACATCTCCGTCGCAGGAGCGATCCAAACCGGCACGCACGGCAGTGGAGTCAACAATCCCTCCCTGGCCGGCGCCGTCGTCAGTCTTGATGTGGTGCGCGCCAACGGCGAGCTGGTCACCATCACCAAGGACGACGACGAATTCCTCGCCAGCGTGGTGGGTCTCGGTGCGCTGGGCATCGTGACCGGCTTGGAGCTCGCAGTCCGCCCGAGCTTCAGAATGCGGCAGCGCGTCCTCACCGATCTGCCGTGGGACCGTACCCTGGCAAACTTCGAGGACATTGCGTCCAGCGCGTACAGCGTCAGCTTCTTCACCGACTACACCGGAAACGCCATCCCCCAGGTCTGGTTCAAAGCCCTGGACTCCGAGCCTGCACTGCCGGATCTGTTCAATGCCACGGCCGCCACTGTCGCGCTGCACCCACTCCCCGGAATGTCCGCCGAGAATTGCACGGAGCAGCTGGACGTCGTTGGGAAATGGCTCGACCGCCTGCCGCACTTCCGCCACGAGTTCACGCCGAGCAATGGTGAGGAGCTGCAGAGCGAATTCATCCTGCCGATTCATCACGCGCCAGCCGCGCTGCAGGCCGTCCGCGGTCTCGCCGACAAGCTCGCTCCGCTGCTGTTCATCTCGGAGGTACGCACCATCGCCGCCGACGAATACTGGCTCAGCCCCTTCTACCAGCAGCAAAGCGTCGCGCTGCACTTCACCTGGAAGCCGCTGCAAGACGACGTGGAAGCGGTGCTCCCGGAACTCGAGGAAGCGCTTCGCCCCTTCGGCGCACGCCCGCACTGGGGCAAAATCTTCACGCCCGGCCTGTACGACTTCGCCGCACTCTACCCTCGTTTCGAGGACTTCCGCGCCCTCGTCCAAGCGAGCGACCCCACGGGGAAGTTCCGGAACGGCCTCCTGGACAGCGTTCTGGGTCTGGGTGCCGCCAGGGCTGCGTAGCAACGTCGTTGCTGGGCCGCTAGTTCATCGCTGGGCAGCAACGCAACTGCGGACCAGCAACTTATTGGCTGTCAAAAAGACAGGAACGACGACGACGGCGGCCCGGCTCCCCGCACTGGGACCGGACCGCCGTTCGGGCTGAGTCAGCCGGGCTACTCGATGTGCGCCAGCACGGCGCCCGCCGTCACCACGCCACCAGGAGCGGAGAGGATGGACGAGAGCGTGCCCGTCCGATGTGCCGATACCTGAGTCTCCATCTTCATGGCCTCGAGAACCACCAGGGGATCACCGACGGCCACCGAAGCGCCGGGCTCAACAAGCCACTTCACCACGGTGCCGGCCATGCTGGAGACCAAGGCGCTGGCAGCGGCGCTGGCAGAACCATCGGAACCGTCCAAAGGCAGCCCGCTAACTTCAGACACGGAGGGCAATCCCTGGCCGGAGCGCGCCCAGCCATCGAGGAGGTCTGCCGGAAGTCCCACAGCCAGCCGCTTGCCATCGACGTCCACGGTGATGGTGCGCCGTTCGCCGCTCGGAGCCGCGACGCTGTACTCGGAATCCACCGGGATCCGGTCTGCGAAATCGGTCTCGATCCAGCGGGTGTGGACCCTCAGGCCCACGGGGGACGTGAAGTCAGGGGACTCAAGCACGGCCCGGTGGAACGGCAGAACCGTCGCGAGGCCGGTGATGTTGATTTCAGCAAGGGCGCGACGAGCGCGGCGAATGGCCTGCTGCCGATCTGCGCCGGTGACGATCAGCTTGGCGAGCAGCGAATCGAACTGGGGTGCCACGAACGAGCCGGAACGAACGCCGGTGTCCAGGCGAATGCCAGGTCCAGTGGGCGCTTCAAACGCGGCAACAGTTCCCGGGGACGGCAGGAAGCCGCGTCCCACATCCTCGGCGTTGATCCGGAATTCGAAGGAGTGCCCCCGCGGGGCCGGGTCCTCGGAGATGCTCAGCGCAAGCCCGGCGGCGATGCGGAACTGCTCTTGGACGAGGTCGATTCCCGCCGTTTCCTCGGTGATGGGGTGCTCAACCTGGAGCCGGGTGTTGACCTCAAGGAAGGCCACGGCGCCGTCAGCCGAAACCAGGAATTCGACGGTTCCGGCACCGTAGTAGCCGGCCTCGCGGACGATCGCCTTGGAGGCATCGTAGATCTGTTGCCGCTGCGCGTCGCTAAGGAAGGGTGCGGGCGCCTCTTCAACAAGCTTCTGGTGTCGGCGCTGGAGCGAGCAATCGCGCGTGCCCACCACAACAACATTGCCGTGGATGTCCGCGATAACCTGCGCCTCGACGTGCCGGGGCCGATCAAGGTACTGCTCCACGAAGCATTCCCCGCGACCGAAGGCGGCAACGGCCTCGCGCACGGCGGAATCGAAGGCTTCCTCCACCTCAACGAGCTCGCGGACCACTTTGAGTCCCCGGCCCCCGCCGCCAAACGCAGCCTTGATGGCCACTGGGAGCCCGTGCTCCTCAGCGAAAGCGCGTGCTTCGGCTGCCGTGGCAACCGGTCCGTCGCTGCCGGCCACCAAGGGCGCACCGGCACGGACCGCGATTTCGCGGGCCGTGATCTTGTTGCCCAGCTGTCGGATCGACTCCGGCGAGGGACCGATCCACTCGAGTCCGGCGTCGAGCACTGCCTGCGCAAAGTCCGCGTTCTCGGACAGGAAGCCATACCCGGGGTGGACGGCGTCAGCGCCCGATTGGTCCGCCACTGCGAGCAGCTTGCCGATGTTCAGGTAGGTGTCAGCCGGAGAGTTACCGCCCAGGCTGTAGGCTTCGTCGGCGGCGCCAACGTGCATGGCGTCGGCATCGATGTCCGCGTAGACAGCTACCGAGGAAATCCCGGCGTCATCACAGGCTCGGGCGACGCGGACGGCGATTTCTCCGCGGTTCGCGATCAGGACCTTGCGCATCAAATACTCACTTTTCTGGGGTCTGGGGAAAGTCTGTTGAATCAAGCCGGAAGCGGATCTTGCCACCGATCGGCACTTGGGCGGCCAGGTCCAGATGCTCGTCGCGCACCACTCCGATCACCGGATAGCCGCCAGTGATGGGGTGGTCGGCGAGGAAGAGCACCGGCAGTCCCGCGGGCGGGATCTGGAGGGCGCCGGCCATGGTGCCCTCGCTGGGAAGCTCGCCTTCGCGGGTGCGCTGGAGCGGCGTACCGTCCAGGCGCATGCCCACTCGGTTGGACTGCGGCGTAACCAGCCATTCCTGGCTGCACAGCGAGTCGATCGCGGCTTGGTCAAACCAGTCGGCACGCGGACCGGGGACGATGTCCAGCACGGTCACGCCGTCGCCGGGGAACTCGGGCTGCAGTTCCGGGCTACCCACCGCGGTGGACGCTGTCGCGTCGCCAGCCGGGAGGATCTGACCCATCACCAAGGGCGCCGGTCCAATGCCGGACATCGTGTCCGCCGAGCGGCTGCCCAGGACTTCCTGGACGTCCGCTCCGCCACGGATAGCCAAGTAGTTGCGGAACCCGGACTCCGGCGCGCCGATGGTCAGCACTTCGCCGTCGAGCAACGCGAACGGTGCGGCCATCGGGACGGTGCGCCGCGCGCCCGGCTGAACGCCGCCGTCGAACTCTGGGTCGTTCTCACCATAGGCGTCAGACTCAACGGACAAAACGTACGACGGCGACTGGATGGTCAGCGTGGTCGGCGCACCGGTCACGGCAATCACCTGATCGCCGACGGCTTCCACTGTCAGGCCACCGTTGACGGACTCGATGGCTGAGGCGGACGAACTGTTTCCGACGAGTCGGTTGGCCCTGCGCAGTGATGCCCGGTCCAAGGCGCCCGCCGCGGAGACGCCCAGTGGACCGTAGCCCCGGCGGCCCAGGTCTTGGATGAGGCTCTGGGCGCCGGGGTTCAGAATCCGAAGACCGGAGCCCGGAGTTGCAGCACCCGCGCTGTCCGAATCATTGGCGTCGGCAACGTGCGCCGATGCGGCCGTCACCACCTCTCGGACCGCCCGGTATTGGACCCGGTTGCCCGGGCGGACCAGCGCTGGCTGCGGACGGTCGAGGTCCCACATGCGGGCTCCCGTCCGGCCAATCAGCTGCCAGCCACCCGGCGAACGCCGCGGGTAGACGGCCGAGTACTGGCCGCCAAGCGCCACAGAGCCGGCTGGAACTGCGGTGCGCGGAGAGGAGCGCCGAGGCACCGTGAGGACTTCGTTTTCGCCCACCATGTAGCCGAATCCGGGGGCGAAGCCGGCGAAGGCCACGGTCCAGATCTGGCCGGTGTGGGCGGCCACGACGCCTTCCACGCTCAGTCCAGTGAGCCCCGCGACGTCGGCGAGGTCGTCGCCGTCGTACACGGTGTCGATGACCACCAGCGCGGAGTCACCCACCTCGGGGGCAGAGAGTTCCAACTCAAGCAGCCGTGTGCCGATGGCTCGGGTGGCGGCAGCGGACTCGCCCACCACCATCACCGTTTCTGCGGCGGCAAGCACGTCCACTTGGCCGGGTAGCGGGGACTTGTAGAGCATGTCCTGCAGGGCGAGAACGTCCTGCAGTCCGTCCAGCTCGGCGAGGACGGCACGGGTGCCAACGGGTCGCACGGAGCGGACCTTTTTCGCGGTGGTCGTCTGCATCACGGTCTCCATTTTCCAGTGCGCGGCCGTTTAGGCGCGCGACTCCTGCAGCAGGCGCTCTTCCTCTTCAGGCTTCGGATCCCGGCCGAGGAACATGCCCACGATCGTGATGATGGCCGCCAGGAGGATGTACCCGGCGATCAGGTACCAGCCGCCGGAACCGCCACCATAAAGGAAGGTGAAGATCACCGGGGCGAATCCGCCGCCGATCACGCCAGCCAGGGTGTACGCCAGGGAGCTGCCGGCGTAACGAAGGCGGGCCGGGAACTGTTCGGTGATGAAGGCGGCCTGCGGACCGTACATGAACGCGTGGAAGGCCAGGCCAATCACGGTTCCAATGATCAGCATGACAACGGACTTGCCCTGGATCATCAGGAAGAAGACGGGGATGTAGGCCGCCGTTCCTGCTGCAGCAATCCCATAGACGAGGCGACGGTTGAAACGGTCCGTGACTGCGCCGGCCAGCGGGATCAGGAAGAGCTGGAACGCGGAGCCGATCAAGATGGCGGAAAGGACGTTACCGGTGGTCATGCCCAGCTCTTTGGTGGCGTAAACGGCGACGAACACCGTAAACAGCGAGTAGAGGATGTCAGGGCAAATGCGGGAAAGTGCAGCAGCAACCAGGGCCTTGGGTTGGGTCGTGAAGACTTCCTTGATGGGTGCCTTGGGACGGTCGCCGTGAGCCTGGATGGCCTTGAAGACCGGGGTTTCTTCCAGCTTGAGGCGGATGAGCAAACCGAAGACCACCAGCAGTGCAGAGGCCAGGAAAGCTACGCGCCAGCCCCAGGAAAGGAAGGCCTCGTTGCTGAGTGAAGCAGCCAGGATGGCGAGCACGCCGTTGGCCATGAGGTTGCCGGCAGGCGGGCCGATCTGGGCAGCGGAGGACCAGAAGCCGCGCTTGTTGGGGTCTCCGAACTCGCTGGACAGCAGGACGGCGCCGCCCCATTCACCGCCGACGCCGATGCCCTGGGCAAGGCGCAACAGGACCAGGATGGCGGGGGCCGCAATACCGATCACGGAGTAGTCGGGCAGCGCACCGATCAGGACGGTTGCGACGCCGATGAGAAGCAGGGTGAAGACCAGGACGTACTTGCGGCCGATCTTGTCGCCCAGGCGGCCGAAGATCACGCCACCGATCGGGCGGGCGAAGTAGCCCACGGCGTAGGTTGAGAAGGACAGAATGAGCGAGACGAACTCATCGTTGCCCGGGAAGAAGATCTTGGGGAACACGAGTGCGGATGCCACCGAGTAGATGGCGAAGTCGTAGTACTCAAGCGAGGTGCCGGTGAGGCTGGCGATGTACGCCTTGAGGGCGCCGGCCGGTGGCTTCCTTGTCACGGCCTTTGCTGCCTTGTTGGTGCTGGTCATGGTTTCCTCCGGGGGGATGAGGGATGTTGCTGAGCCTGGTTCAACGGGTTTGGACGAACGAGCCGATGCTGACACCGGCGTTGCCGAGAGCGGACTTCACTGCAGTGGCCATGTCAACGGCCCCCGGTGAGTCACCATGCACGCAGATGCTTTCTGCGCGGATCTTCAGGATGGAACCATCGATCGTCCTGACGGACTGTTCGGTGGCCATCCGCAGCACGTGCTCCGCCACTTCGGCGGGGTCGTGAAGGACGGCGCCGGGCTGGGAGCGCGAGACGAGGCTTCCGTCCGGGTTGTAGGCGCGGTCGGCAAACGCTTCGGCCACGCCGCGAAGGCCGGCCTCGTCTGCAAGCCGCAAGACTTCGGAGCCGGGGAGACCGAGGATCGGCAGGTTGGGGTCAACCGATTTCACGGCGTCGACGACGGCACGTGCCTGGGCGGTGTGCTTGACGATCGCGTTGTACAGGCCGCCATGGGGTTTGACGTACTGGACGGTTGCGCCGGCTGTTGCGGCCAGCGCCTGCAGCGCACCGATTTGGTAGACGACGTCATCAGCCAGTTCCACGGGATCGATGTCCAGGAAGCGGCGGCCGAAGCCCGCCAGATCGCGGTAGCCGACGTGGGCGCCGATGACGACGCCGGCCTCGGCCGCCTTTTTGCAGGTGGCGCGGATGACGGTGGGGTCGCCAGCATGGAATCCGCACGCAACGTTGGCACTGGAGACGGACTGGAACATGGCTTCGTCGTCGCCGAGAGTCCAGCGTCCGAACGACTCACCTACGTCGCTGTTCAGGTCGATGATTGCCATGGTGTGATCCCTGTCTCATGAAGTGCGTTACATCTAGGATGCACCAAAGTGTTGGATTGTTCAACAATTCAGCAATCCTAATTTTCGGCGATCGTGTAAATTTTGAATCATGGCCAGTGCAGATCAGGGATTAAGCGAACACGCTGGCATCAGCAGTGCCCGGATGCGCATGCGGGTCCCTTCTGTTGCAGAACGTGTGGCGGAAGAGTTGCGCTACCAGTTGGCCGAGGGTTTCCTGGTTCCGGGCGCCAAGCTCACGGAAGCCACCATTGCCGAGGACTTGGGCGTCTCCCGTAACACCGTCCGCGAAGCGTTTGCCGAGTTGGCCAGCGAGCGGTTGCTTGTTCGGCAGCCAAACCGCGGCGTGTATGTAGCAACTCTTGAAGCCGGCGATATCCACGACGTCTATACAGTCCGCCGTGCCATCGAGGTCAGTTCCATCCGCGGGGGCGGTTCCGCCGAACGCATCGCCGCCGTCAGGGCCGCCGTCGAAGAGGGAAAGCGCGCAGCCGCGGCCGAGGACAACGACGGACTGGGCAGCGCGAACCAGCATTTCCACGGCGCAATCGTTGGTCTCGCGGAGAGCAACCGACTGAACACGATCATGGCCCAAATCCTGGCGGAGATGCGCCTGTACTTTCACAAGGCCACTGTCAACGCGCACTTCTACAGCGACTGGCTCGCGGAGAACGAGCAGATCTGCTCAGCGTTGGAATCCGGCGAACTCGAACGCGCCGGAGACCTCCTCTTGGCCTACCTCAACCGTTCCGAGCAGCAACAGGCCGCGATTCACGGCGAGTAGCCCGGGATAGGCAGCGCTCCTTCCCGGTTACTCCGCCCGGCAGCAGGAAAACGCGGCGATTCAGGCCCCCAGAAGGGCAAATCCACCCACTAACCGGGCAGGAACGTCAGCGTTTGCCCTTTTTGCGGGATCCCTTACCGCGACCCTTGTCGGGATTCGGCGCATACCGCTGGGCAACTGCTGGTTTCTTGGCACCCGTTCCACGACGATCCGGCTTGGGCACCTTCTTCGGCTTCTCCTGCTGGGCCGACGGCTGGCGTGAGCTTTGGGCCGTCCGCCCGCGAACGATCCCAATGAACTCTTCAATAATCGGGCTGTCTGTTCCGGCCAACCAGGCCAGGCCGATCTGCGTCCCAGGCGCGCCCGTCAGTTGGCGCATGACGGTTTGCTTGTTGTTCAGGTGGCGCGCAACGGACATGGGCATGATGGCCAGGCCCGCACCGGACGCCACCACCTGCAGGGCCATGTCCGGTCCACCCATTTCCTCGACGTCAAGGAAGTTCTCCTCGGACAAGTCCTCCAGAGCGACTTCCTCGAACACGGAAATCTCGTGCCCCTTGGGAGCGACCACTACGGGCTGCTCTTCATAGAGGGGGATGACATTGAGGCCCTCGCGGTCCACCGGCAACCGAACAAAACTAAGGTCCGCGGAACCGTCACGCAGGACCGAAAGCTGTGCACCGTCGTCGGACATGAAAGCGTGCAGCGGAACGTCAGGCATGCGTTCCTCCCAGCGTCGGATCCACTTCCCAGGGGTCACACCCGCAACATAGGCGAAGCGGAGCTCGACGAGCGTCTCGGGTATTTCAGTGGATTCTTCAGCGGCTGGCACACACTCACAGTACCGGCCAGATACCCTTGAAGCATGACGTCCTCGAACTCCCAGTCCATGAAGCCGGCAACAGTTGCCAAGAAACTCGGCATCTACCTGCCCGCGACACCCCAGGAGTTCCAGGATTCGTCCATCTCCCGCGAGGAATTCGCCGAACTCCAGGCCAACCCGCCGGAGTGGCTCGCGGACCTGCGCCGCAACGGCCCGCACCCGCGCCCGGTTGTCGCGCAGAAGCTGAACGTCTCCATCAGCGGCCTCGCCCGCGGCGGCGTTGAAGAAGCACTCACGACGGCGGAAATCACCGAGCTGCTGCAGGCTCCCCCGCAGTGGCTGGTTGTAGAGCGCGCCACGCACGCCGCCGTCCGCGCCGAAGCACAGCGCGTCAAGGACGAGGCTGCGAAGAAGGCCGCCACAAAGGAAGCCAAGGACAACGCTGCCGCCAAGCGCGACGCCCCGAAGGCTTCCAAGCGCGACCACGCGTAGGTTTTGCTGGGCTGTGGCCGGGGCTGAGGTCCCGGCCACAGCTGTTTAATCAGTCTTGATGCAGCTGAACCCAGTTGCCGCAGCCGTCGTCGAACACTGCGCTGATGCCGGAAGGATCCTCGGAGGGCTCGCCCTTGAACGTCACGCCAGCTGCAACCAAGCGCTCAAACTCGGCCTGCACATCGGGTACGCCGAAGACGATTGCCGGCATACCGGCGTCGTACACGGCGTTCATGTAGTCCGCGCCGATCGGGTTGTCGCTGGGCTCCAGCAACAGTCCCACCGAACCGGCGTCGGCGCCGGGATCCTTGATGATGAACAGATGATGTTCGGGCATGGCCATCAGTGTCTCGAAGCCCAGCGTCTCCGTATAAAACGTGTGAGCTGCGGCTGGATCTTTGACGTGGATGCTGCACATTTTCAGTCTCATGCTGCCTAGGCTACGCCCCGGGTACGACGGGATGGCAGCGTGGGAACACCCTCAGCCGGACACCACACCCCCGCGCGCAAGGGTGAATTGTCCGCGAGGCGGGGTTCCACGGCAGGACCCCACCCGCGCCTCGCGTCCGCGAAGGCACAGGCGCATACTGAAATCACAGCAGTGCGTACTCGCTTGGAGGTGGTCCAATGCCCGCCATGATGCTCCTGTGGGGCCTAGCCTTGGTGCTCGCAACAGCGGCAACCACGTTTGTCCTCCACAGAAAACTCACTCGTGGGCGCGGCCCGGAACCGGACACGATCTTCTGGGATCTCTTCGCGGGCCTGGTGGTGATTCTTCCCGCCATCCTGGTTCCTGCCGTGGAGTGGGCACCAGCTGGACTCATCATGGTCTTCGTTGCGGTGGCCACCGCAACAGGAACATTGGCCTCCAGTCGCCGGGTGGACCGGATCCACGCAGCCGAGCCCGGGCGTCGTGCCGGCTTCGCGGAAGCAGCGGCCCGCCACGCGAGCATTCTCCAGCAGTGGCGTCGCTATGAACTCGATCCTGGGCAGGCGATCGACTATCCGGCCATGACGGACATCGCCAAGGCGGAAACCGCGGCACTTGCTCTGGCCATGAGGGAAGCCGAGCATTGCCGGGTCACTGCCGGCACCGACTACCGGGCCGCCGTCGAGCGTCTTGCCCAGGCACTGATCGAAGCGGAACGCGCGGCAGGGGTGCCGCGAGCCGGACTATCCACGCCGAGATGACACTTCACACCCATCCCGGCGTGAAGTGCCAACTCGGCGGAAGTAGCTAGGCGACGGGGAGCGCGCTCAGCTTGTGAGCCTCGACGATGCGGGCGGCAGTCGCCTGCCCCATGCGGACGGCGCCGTCAACGTGCTGGTATCCCTCGGCTGCGAGGTCGGACGAGGACCAGTAGATCGGTCCCACGTTCGCGTGCTGGTCCTTGCCATAGCGGTGCAGGCCGCCCAGGTCATAGCTGGACGCATACGCGCCGCGGGTCCATTCCTCGGAGCCCCAGTCGGATTCGTAGTAGACCTCGGGGGTCAGGGCCTTGTCGCCCAGGAATCCGGCGATTGATTCGAGGATTGCCTTCTTGCGGTCTTCGGCACTGAGTTCGAAGACGGCGTCGGCCTTTTCGTCGGACACGAAGCCCACCAGGGTGCCGCGGGAATCGCCGTAGTTGGTGTTGTCGTAGACCTCCTGGACCAGCGCGCCAGCGCTGAATCCCGTGCCGGACAGTCCGGCTTCACGCCAGAACGGCGTCTCGTAGACGGCGTGCACCTTGATGACGAGGCCCAGCGACTGGTGCTGGTGCATCTGGTGCTGGCGACGCGGCAGCGGCGGGTTGAAGGAAACGCGCGAGTACAGGTTCGGCGGCACCGCCATGATCACATACCGTGCGTTTACCGTGGCCTGCTCAGACTCAACCGTCACGCGGTCGGCGTCCCAATTGATGGTGCGAACCGGGCTGTTAAGTACGACGTCGGAACCCAGCTCGGCTGCCTGCAACAGCGAAACCTGCTGCATGCCGCCGATAACGCGCTTGTCCAGGATGAAGTCCTCATCCGTCAGGTGCGTGAAGGACCCGGCAGAGGCTGCCATGAGGACTGCCTGCAGTGCGGAAAAAGCGTGTGCCGGCTTGGTGAGCATGCCGCCGGCGATGAAGAGGCCGATGTTGTTGCAGGCTTCCTCGTCGTTGGAGTTCCGGCGGAGCCAGTGGTGGAAGGAGATGGTGTCCAGTTCACGGGCCTTGGGGTGTGCCCAGGGCTCGGTGGGACCGATCTCCGCGGCGAGCTCATCCAGGATGGAGACGAGCTTGTCCATCTCGGCCTTGGTGGTTTCGTTGACCGGGAACGTGTCGCCCGTGTACTGGGTGCGCTTGCCGTCTTCGCCGATGTAGACAGATTCGCCGTCGCGGTAGCGCGAGTACATTTTCAGACCCAGCTCGTCCAGAAGTTCCATGAGGACCGTCTGGTCCGGGGAAACCCACTGGCCGCCGATTTCCAGCATGGCGCCATCGACGGTGTCGGTCCACGTGCGGCCACCCACGCGGTCGCGCGCTTCAAGCACTGCGACGCTGAGTCCGGCCTTTTTCAGTTCGCGTGCCGCCGTCAGCCCTGACGGTCCGGCACCGACGATCACAACGTCGCGATCAAGATTCTGCATGATGTCCTCTCCGTGGCCGTCCGTTGTTGGCTGACCAATAAATGAATGGCATTCATTTATGTCCATAATAGCGCTGGAGTCGGCCGGTGTGAAGACCCGGTGGAATAATGCTGGGGACACAGGCAGCAGAAAGGCCTCCGATGCCCGCACCCACCCCCGCTCCAGACGCCTCGGCCCAGCCCACAGGCCCATTGCGGCGCCGCGCCGGCCGGCCGATGGCTCGGATCCTGGATCAGGACGGCATTACGACGGCGGCGCTCGAGTTAATCAGCAGCAAGGGTTACGACGGACTCACCATGGCGGCCCTGGCGCGCTCACTCGGCGTAGCACCGTCTGCGCTATACAACCACGTGACCTCGAAGGATGAGGTCTTGTTGCTGCTTGAGGACCACTTGGCCGCCATGGTTGATGTGTCCGCATTTGGGGCGGAGCCGTGGGATGTTGCCGTACGCCGCTGGGCTTGGTCCTACCGGGATGTGTTCTCGGAGCATACGCCGCTGATCCCGGTTATTGCCGTGCTGCCGGTGGCGAACGCCCCGAAGACCCTGGCCATGTACGAGGCCGTGACCGCCGGTTTCCGCGAGGCCGGGTTCCCTGAAGAAAAGATCATCTCGGCGATCGTGGCTCTGGAAGCCTTCGTGTTCGGGGCCGCCTACGACGTCACCGCGCCGGAGGACATTTTCGACGCCGGCAGCCTCGCCGAGCAGGTCCCCAACTTCACGGCCGCTGTGGACCGGCTCGCCGCGGAGCGGCATACACGGCCGACGGATGTTGCTTTTAGCTTGGGGCTCGAGGCGCTGATCGCGGGGTTCGGGGCACTGCGCGGGTAGGTTTTGAGGAGGTCGTCAGGGCCCGCCCACCGCCCTCTAGCGGGCGCCAACCACCACGACCTCGAACGTTGTGGACCCCGGCTGGAAGAACTTTGCGTTCACCACGGCGAGCGTGTCACCGAACAGGGCCGCCGTCGTCGGAGTCTGGAAGAGCCCACTGGTGATGACACCCTTCAGCTTCCCGGATTCCTGGTCATCGTCCAACACGAACCTGCTGACCTGGTTGAGCATGTTCTGCACCGCCCAAAGCTGGTTGCCCTTGACTACGATGCCATCGACGGCGGGAACGCTGACGCCGTCGATTATTTCACTTGCACCCGTAGCAGGGTCGACCGTGTAGAGGGCGCCGTTTCCTGAATGGGCGACGATGAGGCTCTCGCCATCCGGAGTTGCTGCGATGCCGTTGAGGTTGAACTGCGACGAGGTGTCAGCCGCGGGACCGTACAGAGGAAGGGTCCGGACACTGCCGAGTTCGCCATCCTGCCCAACCGGAACAAGGTACAGTTCAGCGGCCACGGAATTCGTGAACCAGGCGCCTTCAGGGGTCAGTGCGACGTCGTTGATAAACGCTGGACCAGTGGTCAGTTGGAGCACGGCGACCGTCTCGCCGGTATCCGTGTTGTAGACGTAACCTTGCCCAGTCCCGCCCCCAGCGACAAACAACAGGCTGTTGCCCACATCCGCGGTCATCCCGACAGCCGCCCTGCCATCAGGCACGTCGATGAAGAGCGACGCCGTATGTTGGCGGACGTCGCCACGGAAGATGTCTCCGCGTCCAAGGTCTCCGGCGTAGAACGTCGTTCCTGCGCCGGCGGCAATTCCTTCGGCCGATGAGGCTCCAGGCAGGGGGATGAGGTAATCCGCGGCCCGGGCGGCGGAGGCCAGCGGCGCCGGGCCGAAGAAGGCCGCGAGCACGAGGGCGACGACGCCCACAACGGCGCGGCGCACACCCCTGGTTCGGGGCCGTGACGAGGCTCGGCGCGGGAATCCGCCCCGAGCACTGACAGTGCTGTGGTTTGAGTGACGCATGATGCTCCCTGGATCAGGTTCCGGCGGAACAGGTCCCCGCCATCTGCGGGAGCTCCGCCGATTGTGCTGTCAGTCTAGGCACCGGCGTGACGGCTTGCCAGAGCTCTCGGAACACAATCTCTTGTATTACAAGTTATACACTTGTATCCTAAGTATCAGGCAATGATGCCCAGACTCTTTAGGAGAATCAATGAGCCCCGTAGATCTCATCCGGCACGTCAAGCTGTCCACGGCTCGATTGCCCCTCACCGTACCGATCAGCGACGCCAAGGTCTTCACCGGCCGCCAGAAGCCGATGACCGAAGTAGTGTTCCTGTTTGCCGAGATCACCACCGAACAGGGCCACAGCGGCATCGGCTTCAGTTACTCCAAACGCGCCGGCGGCCCGGCCCAGTACGCCCACGCGAAGGAGGTTGCTGAGGGCATCATCGGCGAGGACCCCAACGACATCGGCAAGATCTACACCAAGCTCCTCTGGGCCGGCGCCTCGGTTGGGCGCTCCGGTGTGGCAACGCAGGCCCTGGCCGCCATCGACATCGCGCTCTACGACCTCAAAGCCAAGCGCGCCGGACTCCCCCTGGCCAAGTTGCTGGGCTCGTACCGCGACTCCGTTCAGACGTACGACACCTCCGGCGGCTTCCTCAACGCCACCTTGGACGAGGTCAAGGCACGTGCCACCCGGTCCATCGAGGAAGGCATCGGCGGCATCAAGATCAAGGTGGGCCTGCCGGACTCCAAGGAGGACCTGCGCCGCGTTGCCGGCGTACGCGAGCACATCGGCTGGGACGTCCCGCTCATGGTGGACGCCAACCAACAGTGGGACCGTGCCACAGCGCTCCGCATGGGCCGCCAACTCGAGGAATTCAACCTCATCTGGATCGAGGAGCCGCTGGATGCCTACGACTTCGAGGGCCACGCGCACCTCGCCCAGGTGCTCGATACACCCATCGCCACGGGTGAAATGCTCGCGTCCGTCGCGGAACACAAGGGCCTCATCAATGCCAACGGCTGCGACATCATCCAGCCGGACGCCCCGCGGGTCGGCGGCATCACCCAGTTCCTGCGCCTCGCCGCCCTTGCCGACGAACGCGACCTGGGACTGGCACCGCACTTCGCCATGGAAATCCACCTTCACCTCGCCGCTGCCTACCCCCGGGAGTCGTGGGTAGAGCACTTCGACTGGCTCGACCCGTTGTTCGAGGAGCGTCTGGAGACCAAGAACGGCCGCATGATCGTCCCGGACCGCCCCGGACTTGGCGTCACGCTGAGCGGGCAGGCCCGCGCTTGGACCACGGAATCCGTGGAGTTCGGCGCGTAACCTTGAAGCCATGAGCCGAAACCTGACCACGGACCTCGCCGCCGACCTTCGCAACCGCATCGTCGACGGCGTCATCCAGCCAGGTGAGAAGCTCCCCAGCGAAAACACCCTCATCAGCGAGTACGGGGTGAGCAGGACCGTGGTCCGCTCCGCCCTGACCCGCCTGCAGGCCGAGGGACTGGTGGAAACCGAACGTGGGCGGGGCAGCTTCGCGCTGACCCCGCCTGCAGACGGTCCCACGCAAGCGCCCGGAACAAGACCGGTTGTCAGCGTTGAAGACCGCCTCCAGATGCTCGATTTCCGGATCGGCGTCGAAACCGAGGCAGCCGCGTTGGCAGCACTTCACCACACGGACCGGCAGTTGAAGGCGGCGCATGGCGCCTTGGAACAGTTCACCGCAAGCTCCGGCCATCCGGCGCACGCCATGAAAGCAGACTTTGAATTCCACAGGGCCGTAGCTGCAGCGTCCGGCAATCCCTTTTATACGGACTGCATCACCGCCCTGGGCCAAACCATGATCACCATGCCCCGCACACGCCTGGTCACAGATGATCAGGAAGATTCGGCGGAAGGCTTCGCGCAAGTGGTTCACGAGCACGCGTCCATCTATGCAGCCATTGCCGACCGCGACCAAGTTGCCGCTGCGGCAGCAATGCGACTTCACCTGAGCAATTCACGACGCCGGTTCAAGACTTCCGCGCGCGGCTGACCTCCCGCTTCGCAGCCCAACTGAGTCGCATTAGTGCGCGTTTTGAGCGCTCAGAACGCGCACTAATGCGACTCAGTTGGGGGAAGATAACAAAAAGAGCCCCGGTCCTAAGACCGGGGCTCTTTCCTCTGCGTGCGCGAGGGGGGATTTGAACCCCCACACCCTTTCGGATACTGGCACCTGAAGCCAGCGCGTCTGCCGTTCCGCCACTCGCGCGCAACTTCTTTTGAGGACATTCTGCCGGTCTCCCAGCTTCGTTTCCTTCAAAAGCAGCGAGATCAAGCATAACGGACATTCCGTGCAAAACACCAATCGAGCCAAAGCCGCCCCCTAACATCGGCTGAACGGCGCGGGAATTTCGCGCCACGCGTCCCCCGTGATGACGGGCCCGAACCGAACTTTTCCGGGTCGCCGGGCGTTGTGAATTAAGGCCATTCACAGTCATGCCCAGTAGTATCGGGAAGTGGAAGGGCCATGCGGCGCGCACTTCAGTGTGTGCGCGGACAGGCTGTTGGAGCAGGCACCACGGGTGTCGCGGCAAGGAAAGGAGAAGGACCATGGGTTTGCTGGACAAAGTCGAGCGCGGCATTGAAAAGGCAGTCCGCAACGTCTTCTCCACGGGGTCGCGGGCACGTGTTGAACCGGTGGAAATCGCAAGCAAGCTCCGGCGGGAATTGGACAACAAGTCCATAACCATCGCCGCAGGCCGCACCCTCGCTCCCAATGTATTTGACGTCATGCTCAGCGATGACGATTTCACCAGGGCCCAGGAATGGGGAACTCCGCTGGCTGAGGAACTCTGCGACGTCGTTATTCAGCACGTCCGCAGCCAGGGCTACACGCTCCAAGGTCCCGTCCGAATTTCGTTCCGCCGCAATGACCAGGAACGTGCCGGACACTTCGAGATCAACTCCCGGACCGAGAAATCGTCCGACGCCGCCGCTCCCGCACCCCCGGCTCCACGGCCCAACGTTCCTGCGGCTCCTGCACGGCAGCCCACCCGCGTCCAGCCTGTCCTCGATATTGGCGGGCAACGCTACTCGCTGAACGCCCAGTCCGTCATTCTGGGGCGCTCTTCTGAAGCTGACATTCTGGTGGATGACACCGGTGTGTCCAGGAAACATCTCGAGGTTCGCACGCAGAACGGCAGCACGTGGGCCGTTGATCTCGGCTCCACCAATGGCAGCTACGTCAATGGCCATAAGGTCAACGGCAGCGTGGAACTCACTGACGGCTCAACCATCACGATGGGACGTACAAAGATCATTTTTCGCCTCCTCCCCCTGACCTCGGGTGGCCACGCGTGAACGACATCAGCGAACTGACTATTACAGCGCTGCGGTTCGGGTTCCTTCTGCTGCTGTGGGTCCTGATTTTCAGCATCGTGTCCACCATGCGCCGCGACTTCATGATCGGCCGCAAGGCTGTAACCGGCGCCCCCACGGCCCGCGAAGTCCGCAAGCACCCCGAGTTGGCAGCGGCGCCGCCACCAGCCATTCAGCACGCGCGGAACCTCGTGGTCACGGAAGGTCCGCTGAAGGGCACCACAGTGCCGCTGGCTGCGAGCCCCATTCTGCTTGGCCGCGCCCAGGAGGCCACCCTGGTCCTTGAGGACGATTACGCGTCAGGCCGTCACGCACGTTTGTTCCCCCAAGGCAGCCGCTGGTTCATTGAGGACCTCGGCTCCACCAACGGCACCTACCTGGCCGATCAACAGCTCACCCGCGCCCTGCCGGTGGAGCTTGGCGTCCCCGTGAGAATCGGCAAGACGGTCATCGAATTGAGGCCGTAGTCCATGGCCTCCCCCGAGACCACCGAAGGCAAGGAAAAGCCCGCGGAGCGCCCCCTGATCATGCGCTACGCCGCGCGTTCCGACGTCGGCCGGATCCGCTCCAAGAATGACGACTCCGCTTATGTGGGCCGCCATCTTGCCGTCGTGGCCGATGGCATGGGTGGTCACGCCGGCGGCGATGTCGCCTCCGCTTCCACCGTCCTGGACATGATCCATCTGGATCATGACGATTACCCGGACGGCGCAGAAACGGTTCTTGCTGACGAGATCCAGACCGCCAACTCGCTGCTTTCGGAGTTGGTGCACCTCAATCCGAAGCTTTCCGGCATGGGCACCACGGTGACCGCCCTCTTGCTGGAAGGGCGCAAGCTCCATTTCGCCCACATCGGCGACTCCCGCGCTTACCGCCTGCGCAACAAGAAATTCGAGCAGGTCAGCGTAGACCACACGTTCGTCCAGCGGCTCATCGACGAAGGGCGCCTGCGCCCCGAAGAGGCCGAGACGCACCCACACAAGAACGTCCTCATGCGCGTCCTGGGGGATGTCGACGCCAGCCCGGAGCTCGACCTGGACGTTCTGGACGTTGAGCCCGGCGAACGCTGGCTGCTCTGCTCAGATGGCCTGAACTACGTGGCCGGCCACGTCGTGGAACGCATGGTCCGTGAAACCAAGGACCTCCGCGAATGCGTGGAAATCCTGGTTGACCTGACCCTTGAAGCCGGCGCCCCGGACAACGTCACCGTAGTGATGTTGGAGATCGCGGAAGAAACCGACGACGACGTCAGCACGGCCGCCGTCGACGTCGTTCCTGCCGCGGCGCTTGCCGCCGTGGACGAGCCCAAAGTCCCTTCGGCTTCAAAAGACGCCACGGAAGTGGTCGCCGAAAAGGCGGCCGAAGACGATGCCGGGGAACCCGGGTCCAAAAACAACGCCACCCCGCTGAAGGCCGCCGACGCAGCGGAACCCGAATCCGGCAAAGAACCTCCCGCCACCACGGATCCGCATCTTGGCGAGCACCTCTCCGCGGAAGTCCTCCGCGAGGAACTGGCCAGCCGGCCCCACGAACTTGTCGGCGCCGCCGCAACGGCCGCCGAAACCGGCTCCATCCCCACTGTCGCCGGACGCAGCGTGGCCCGCAGGGCTGCCACGGTCCTGACGCACAAGGCCGAACAGGACCGGCTGGACATCGACGAAGTACCTAGGCGCCGCCTCCGCTGGCTCACACCGGCTGTCGCCGCGTTCGTGGTGCTTGGAGTCGTGGTGGGCCTGTGGCTCGGCTATGCCTGGACCCAAACCCGCTATTACGTCGGCGAGTTCGATCAGCGCGTGGCCATTTACAACGGCATCTCGCAACGGCTTGGACCCATCCAGCTATCCAGGCTCGAGGCCGTCACGGACATCCGGGTGGAATCACTTCCTGAATACGGCCAGCAAAGCGTACGCCAAACCGTTCCCGCAGCAGATCTTGGAGACGCGCAGCGCATTGTGGAGAACCTGAAGAATTACGGCAGCACCTCTGCGAGTTGCCCGAGCACATCCGCCACGCCTACGCCCACCTCGACTGTCCCCGTGCCAAGTACAGCGGCCATTGCCACTCCTACGCCGTCCCCTGTCCCGACTCCCTGCGAGGCGGCCAAATGATCCAGACCGAGACTGCACCCAAGCCCCGCCGCAACGTTGAGCTCCTGCTCATCGTCCTGGCGTTGGCTGTGGGCATTGGGGCAAGCGCCCTTGTCAGCATCAATTCCGAATCCGGGCTGGACCGCGATTTCTGGTTCCAGTCGAGCCTGCTCGCCGTCGCGGCCTTTGCCTTCCACGTTGTCTTGAGGCTCCGCGCCAAATATGCCGACCCGGTAATACTTCCGATCGTGGTTGCACTGAACGGTTTGGGCCTGGCACTGATCCACCGCATGGACGGCCCCACGGATGACACAGGGAACAACCAGCTGCGTTGGACCCTCATAGCCATGGCTGTCTCGATTGCCGTGATCTGGTTTCTGAAGGACCACCGCATCCTGCGGCGTTTCACCTACATTTCCTTGGCAGCGAGTGCGTTCCTGCTGATCCTTCCGCTGGTCCCCGGAATCTCTGCCGGTGAAGTACTCGGTGCGAGTGTTTGGATCCGCATTGGCCCCATGACGTTCCAGCCCGGTGAAATCGCCAAGATCACTTTGGCCATATTCTTCGCCGGTTATCTTTCCTCCAACCGGGACCTCATCCTGCTGGCGGGCCGGAAGATCGGGCCCATGCAGTTCCCGCGATTCAAGGACCTCGGTCCCATGATCACGGCGTGGCTCGTGAGCATCGGCGTCCTGGTGTTCCAGCGCGACCTCGGCTCCTCCGTGCTGTTCTTCGGCCTTTTCATCGTCATGATCTACGTCGCTACCAGCCGCATCTCCTGGGTGGTCATTGGCGTTGCCCTGATCCTTGGCGGCGGATTCATCGCCTCCCGCATTTTCTCGCACGTCGCTTTCCGCATCGACAGCTGGATCAACGCCTTCACGCCCGAGGTCTTCGGCAGGTCGCCGGGTGGCAGCGGACAGATTGTCCAAGGACTCTTCGGCATGGCGGACGGCGGATTGGTGGGCACTGGCCTCGGCCAAGGCAGGCCCGATCTGGTGCCTTTCGCCAACAGCGACATGATTGTGGCACTCATCGGTGAGGAACTGGGCTTGATCGGCCTCTTTGCCGTGGTGATGCTGTACCTGCTGCTCTTCACGCGTGGCTTCCGGGCGGCTCTGGGCACCCGGGACGCGTTCGGTAAATTGCTGGCTTGCGGACTCTCATTCGCGATTGCCCTCCAGTGCTTCGTGGTGATCGGCGGTGTCACACGACTCATCCCGCTGACCGGTCTCACCACCCCGTTCCTGGCCGCTGGTGGGTCCTCGCTCCTGGCCAACTGGATCATCGTGGGCCTGCTGCTCATGATCTCCAATACGGCCCGCGGACCGGTGGACACGACTCCCATGATGGATGAACCGCCTGCTGCGTTGGCTTCTGTGTCGAACAAGTCCGGAGCAAGCAAAGCAGCACCCAGCAAACCTGCAACAGGCAACAATCCGGCCGCACGGAAGCCCACTGTGGCTCCGACGGCAGGCGCACCAACAGAGGCGGTGAAGCAACAATGAACCAGGCCATACGAAGTTCCTGGATGGCTGCCGTCGCCATGTTCGCATTGATTTTCGGTGCCATCAGCTATGTACAGGTCATTGGCGCGGACGACCTCAATGCCAACCCATGGAACCAGCGCGCCATCCTGGCGAGCTTCTGCAATGACCGCGGCGCGATCATCGTCGCCGGCAAGCCGATTGCCGAGTCCGTACCGGCAACTGAATCGTGCGCGTTCCAGCGCAAGTACACACAGCCCGAGCTCTACGCCGGCATCACCGGCTACTTCTCCAAGGGCTTTGGCTCCACAGGCCTTGAACAGTCGCTGGGAGACACGTTGGCGGGCAACTCCGACCAACTGTTCCTGGACCGCGTCAGCCAAATGTTCCTCGGCAACGAGCCGAAGGGCGCGTCGGTGGAGTTGACGTTGGATCCCGCCATCCAACAGCTGGCCTATGACCTCATCCCTGAGGGACAGCGCGGTTCGATCGTGGTGACCAACCCGAAGACCGGTGCCATTCTGGCCATGGTTTCCAAGCCGTCCTACGATCCGAATCTGATCGCTACGCACGACACCACTGCCGCCCGGGACAACTATGCCGCGCTGAACCAGATTCCAGGCATCAACCTGAACCAGAACGTCAGTGGTCCCACCGGCAACTTGCTGTCTCCCGGCTCGGTCTTCAAACTCGTCGATACTGCAGCGGCCTTGAACTCGGGCAAGTACAACAAGGACAGCGAACTGCCGAACCCCAGTAGCTTGCCGCTGCCTGGATCCAGTGCAAGCCTGCCCAACTACGCGGGCGGCAACTGCAACGTGCGCGAAACCGCGTCCTTCGTGTTCGCGCTTGAGCAGTCCTGCAATACGCCGTTCGCGAGCATCGCGCTGGACCTCGGCCAGGACGCCATCCGGGAGCAAGCCGAGAAGTTCGGCTTCGGCGACTCGTTCGGCGATCAGCTCAAGCTCCAACAGGCCATCAGTGTGTTCCCACCCGACCTTGACCAGGCCCAGTTGGCCCAGTCAGCTGTTGGGCAGCGCGACGTCAAGGCCACGCCCCTTCAGATCAACCTGATGACGGCGGCAATCGCCAATGGGGGTGTGCAGATGAAGCCGAACCTGGTGAAGACAGTCCGCGCGCCCGACCTTCGCGTCATCAGCGAAACCAAGCCCGAAACCCTGCGCACCAGCACCACGCAGCCGATCGCGAGTCAGATCACGGAGTGGATGACCAGTGCGGTCTCCAACGGCATCGCCAAGGGTGCCGCCGTTCCGGGCGTGCAGGTAGCCGGCAAGACCGGTACCGCTGAGCTCGGGGATTCAGGTTTGAACAACTCATGGTTTACCGGGTTCGCCCCGGCGAACGATCCGCAAGTGGCCGTCACCATCGTCATGGAAGGTGTGGATGTGCTCACTGGCGCCAAGCTAACCAGTCCGAACGCAAAGAAGATTTTTGAGGCGGTGTTGAATAAGTGAGGCCTACTTCGGGAATCACACTCGGCGGCAGGTTCCAGCTGACCAGTCGCATTGCGATTGGCGGCATGGGCGAGGTCTGGAAAGCCAAGGACCAAATCCTTGGCCGGATCGTTGCCATTAAGGTACTCAAGGAGGAATACACGGGAGACCCCGGCTTCCTTCAGCGTTTCCGCGCCGAGGCACGTCACACCGCACTCCTCAACCACGTGGGCATCGCCAACGTCTTCGACTACGGCGAAGAGGCAGGTTCGGCCTACCTTGTGATGGAGCTCGTCCCCGGACACCCGCTGAGCGGCCTCCTGGAACGTGAACAGGTCCTGTCGCCGGACATGACGCTTTCCATCATTTCCCAGACCGCTCGCGCCTTGGCTGTGGCGCACGCCCAAGGCTTGGTGCACCGCGACATCAAGCCCGGCAACTTGCTGATCACACCCGAGAACCGGGTGAAGGTCACCGACTTCGGCATTGCCCGTTTGGCGGATCAGGTTCCGCTGACGCAAACCGGTCAGGTCATGGGCACTGCTCAGTACCTGGCACCCGAGCAGGCCACGGGGCAGACGGCAACAGGCTCTTCGGACATATATTCCTTGGGCGTTATCGGTTATGAGTGCCTCACTGGACACCGTCCGTTCTCCGGCGAATCCCAAATCGCCATTGCCCTTGCCCAAGTCAATGACGCGCCGCCGCCGCTTCCGGAAACGCTGCCCACGCCGGTTCGTGCACTGTTGATGTCCATGCTTGCCAAGGACCCCAAGAACCGTCCGGCCAACGCCATCAAACTGGCTGAAGCTGCCGAAGCCATCCGCAACGGCGATATCGCCGCTGCACACGCCGCGGTCCCCGGAATGCTCCTTTTTGAGGGCACCACCGGCCCCATCACGGCCCCGGTCAACACAGCCACGGCTCCTACTGGAGTGGTCACCTCACCGTTCGGCAAAGAGCAGTCCACGACGGCGACTTCCGCACTTCCGGTGCTGGGCGCCGGTGCCGCTGCGGGCGCAGCCGGTGCAGCTGCCGGTATGTCGGCAGCTGCGGCTTCCAACCCGCTGTCGCGTGCCAACGCGCTGGAGGCCGAGCGCCAGTTGAGTGACGCTGAAGAAACATACGACGATGAGGACCGGTACGACGAGCCGGAACCTGAGCGCAAAAAGCGCAGCCCGTGGACCTGGCCCCTCGTGGGTCTGATCCTCTTGGTGCTCTTTGCGCTGATTGGATTCCTGATCACCCAGTCCGGTTTCTTCTCGCCCAGCCCGGGACCGAGCGAGTCCACGTCGAGCAGCGCCAGCCGCTCATCCAGTCCCACGTCCAGCTCCGCGACTCCTACCCAGACGCAGTCCTCGCCTGCCCCGACGCCAACCCAGTCGACTCCGCAGCAGATCAACCTGATCCCTGAGGAGTACTTGGGGCAGCAGTTCGAGACAGTACGTGCAGCGCTCACAGGCCTCGGCTTGGGTGTGGACGGCCAGGAAGTCTTTGATAATGCCCCCGTCGGAA
This sequence comes from Paenarthrobacter sp. NPDC092416, assembly GCF_044755025.1. NCBI lineage: Bacteria > Bacillati > Actinomycetota > Actinomycetes > Micrococcales > Micrococcaceae > Paenarthrobacter > Paenarthrobacter sp. NPDC092416. The sequence goes on along the minus strand of NZ_JBIVQG010000008.1, from coordinate 155,969 downwards.
CAGTCACCAAGTTGAACCCGACGGGCCGCGTCGACCCCGGAACCACCATCACGGTCCAGTACTCCAAGGGACCGGAAATGGTTTCAGTTCCCACCATCGGCGTCGGCGCTACCGAAGACCAGGTCCGGGCACTCATCGAGGGAGCAAACCTGCGCTGGGTACCGGGCGATCCGGTGAACGGTGCAGTTGGACAGGCACCGGGCACGTTTGTCAGGTCCGAACCCGCTGCCGGGACAAGGGTCGCCGCCGGTTCCGTGGTCACTTATCACCTGTCCCGCTCCATTGTTCCCACCAATCCCGGCTCCGGGTCCGCCACGCCCAGCGGCAGCCCGAGCAACTAAGTAAGCGCCATGTCTACCCCACGGCCCGGTCCGGCGCACAGAGAGGAGAGCACTCCTGTGTCTTCTGAGCGCATCCTCAATGGTCGGTACGAACTCGGTGACTTGATCGGTCGTGGCGGCATGGCCGACGTCTACCGGGGAACGGACACGTTGCTGGGACGGACCATTGCCGTCAAAGTACTGCGTGCGGACTTGGCACGTGATCCTCAGTTCCAGGCGCGGTTCAAACGCGAGGCCCAGGCGGTCGCAGCGCTGAACCACCCCTCGATTGTCGCCATCTTCGATACTGGCGAGTACTCCGTACCTGGCGGGCCTGGAGAGGACGTCCGGGTGCCGTACATCGTGATGGAGTTCGTCTCCGGCCGGACCCTTCGGGACATGATCAAGGCAAACGAGCTGAGCGTTAACGATTCCGTCGGCTACACGCTTGGTGTGCTCGCAGCCTTGGAATACAGCCACCGGGCCGGGATTGTGCACCGTGACATCAAGCCCGCCAACGTGATGGTCTGCGGCGACACCGGTGAAGTCAAGGTCATGGACTTCGGCATAGCCCGTGCCATGGCGGATTCCGCGGCCACCATGACCCAGACGCAGGCAGTGGTGGGCACTGCACAGTACCTATCGCCGGAGCAGGCCCGTGGCGAAACTGTGGACGCCCGCAGCGACCTCTACTCAGCCGGTTGCCTCCTCTACGAACTGCTGACGGGCCGGCCACCGTTTGTCGGCGACAGCCCGGTGTCCGTGGCTTACCAGCATGTCCGCGAAACTCCAGACCTGGCAAGCACACACAATCCTGACGTGTCCGAGGCTTTGGACTCCGTAGTGGCGAAAGCGCTGCAGAAGGGACGCGCCGACCGTTTCCAGGACGCCGCTGCCTTCCGGCGGGCCTTGCGTGCAGCAAGCAACGGCATCGCGGTCCCGGCGCTGTCGGCGAGCGAGGCACCAACCGATCCGAACGACCTTGTGGATGCGAAAAACCCGTCCACGGAACTGCTGAGCCCCACGGCAGTAGGCGCCCTCGACGCCAGGGAGCTCGCAGGGCAATCGGACGACCGCGCGTTCGACACGATGTCGCTGCAGGCCACCGACGCGTACGAGACGTACAACGATCAGCCGGACGCCTATGGTGAGCAGCCCGATGGCGCCCTTCCCTTGGACCTCCCACCCGAACGTGAGCGGTCCCGGCGCCAGAAGTCCCGCCGTCGTGCGTGGACGGCAACGCTGCTGATTTTCACGCTCATCATCCTCGCCGGTGCAGGATTCTGGATCTACAGCATCATGAACCTCCAACCGCAGGCCCCCGCGAAAGTCGCCGTGCCGGTGGTTGCGAACATGGCCGAGGCCCAGGCGATGCAGGAACTGTACTCAGCCAAACTGGTGCCCAAATCAGTTCGTGTTCCCAATGACAAGGTGGCCAAGGACATGGCCATCGGCACGTCGCCAACGGCTGGTTCCATGGTGGAGCAAAATGCGGAAGTCATCCTGAACATTTCCAGCGGACCCAGCTCGGTGACCATTCCGGCGGACATCGTCGGGCGCACCGAGGGAGACGCGCGCGACGCCCTGAGGCGGCTTGGGATTACCGGAGACATCACCACCACCAGGACCCACAGCGCCACGGTCCCCATCGGCTTGGTCATCAACACTGCTCCGGCACCCGCCGGTGCCATCGCCACCGGAACCAACGTCGAATTGCTGGTATCCAGTGGCAAGGTCCTGATGCCGCAGCTGATCAGCCTGACGCAGGATGAAGCGGCTGCCCTCCTGAAGGAAAACGGCCTGACGATGAACGTTGTCGAGCAAGAGAACACACAAGTAGCGCCCGGCAAGGTCACCGCACAGAGCGTTGCGGTCAACACCGAGGTGGATCAGGGCGCGGCCATCACGGTGACGGTGGCAAAAGCCCCCGCACCGGAACCCACCACAAACCCAACGGAAACGCCAAGTCCCAAGCCCACGGAGTCCAAGAAGAGCTGAAACCGGCCGCGGCAGCCTGGCAAGCTACTGCTTAATCAGCGGGCTCAGCTTCGACGCGCGTTCGGCGGCACCGGTCATGCCGAGGGATTCCAACCAGTTGCCCAGCATCTGGTAGCCGCCCTCAGTGAGCACGGATTCGGGGTGGAACTGGACGCCGCACAGGGGGGCTGTCTTGTGCTGCAGCCCCATGACGACGCCGTTGGTGGTTTCCGCGGTGATCTCCAGGACGTCGGGGATCGAGTCGCGTACGGCAGCGAGTGAATGGTACCGGGTGGCTGTGACGGGCGAGGGGAGGCCTGCGAAGACGCTCTTGCCGTCGTGCTGGACCGGAGAGGTCTTCCCGTGCATGAGTTCGGGCGCGTGGGTCACCACGCCGCCGTAGGCCTCTGCGAGGGCCTGGTGGCCCAGGCAGACACCGAACATGGGCTTGTTGTGGTCGCCGCACCATTTGATGAGCTCGATGCAGACGCCGGCTTCAGCAGGCGTACCCGGGCCCGGTGAGACCAGGACGCCGTCGCGCGCGGCGGCGAGTTCGGTGGCCTCAGCGAGGGTCACGTCGTCGTTGCGGACCACGGTGGTCTCTGCGCCGAGTTCCTGAAGGTAGCCCACCAATGTGTAGACGAAGCTGTCGTAATTGTCGACGACGAGGATTTTTGTAGTGCTCATGGCTGCTGTACTGAACCAATCGTTGAGTCGGTCAAAGTGGTGAACTGCGAAATCCAAGGGAACAGGAACTGGACCATAAGGACCAGCGCTGCTGCCACCAAAGCCAGGGATGTGAGGATCCGTACCCAGAGGGGTCCGGGCAGGTGGCGGAAGATCCATGCGTACATCTCTTACCCCTTTCCTTGTGCTTGGGCTACTTGGGCGGCGATTTCCGACGGCGGTCCTGCTGAGGCCGGTTGCCAGCTGTCCAGGAGGGAGTAGGCGATGATGCGTTCCTGGGAGCCGAAGCGTGGGTTGCAGCTTGTCATGGTCAGGATGCTTTCCTGCGGCTGGACCCCGGGCTGCGTTGGCACAGGCATGAGGACGTCGGAGCGGTTTGGCAGCACGATTTGGTTATTGCGGAATACGTACGTGTAGTAGCCGTCAGCCGTTTGAACGTAGATCTTGTCTCCGGGAACAAGCGTGTGGATGCTGTCCAAAACAGCCCCATGGGTCTGCCTGTGGCCGGCAACGGCGAAGTTGCCGGGAGCTCCAGGCATGGTGGTGTTCCCGTAGTGGCCGAGTCCAAGGGTGTCAAGGACATCCGAACCGGTGCCCTCGATGATGGGCCGGGTGTAGTCCGCACCGAAGCGCGGGATGTACATGATCCCGATCGTCTTTCCGTAGCCGGGTGCGGCGGTTACCACTGGCTGCCCGTAATCCGCAGGTGCGGATGGTGTGGCCGGAGTGACCGGTCCAGTGAATTCCTGCGCGAAACTCTTCACTGCCTCAGTCTGCTTCGCATCAGCTTCAACATTGGTCCACCACAGCTCCCAACCGACAAACAGGAGCAGAATGACCCCGCCGGTGATCAGGAGTTCGCCCAGGATCTGGCTGATTTTACGGATGACGTCCGAGGTACGAAGACGGCGCTTGGGAGGCCCTCCCCGCGACTGGCCGTCCGACGGCACGGCAGCAGCCGTCGTCGTCTGCTGGTGCGCCACGGGGTCTCCTCGTCTCGGGCGCGGGCGGCGCGGGCGTGCCCCGAGTTCCGGCTAGACTTGACAGCTAGTACGAACCCGGAATGCCGCGTGGCCGTTGACCGCTGGAATCTTCCTTCCTGCAGGATACCAAGGCGAGCACCCACGGGTTTTATTCGACAGCCCAGGAGGATCCGTGCCCGAGTCCAAGCCCCGCAAGCGGCCTGCCCGTCAGGACCAGCAGACTTCCGCAGCGCAGCAGTACAAGCCGAACCCGGTTTGGTACAAGCCGGTAATGTTTGGCCTCATGATCCTTGGCCTGCTCTGGATCATCACGTTCTACATCACCGAGGGCCGTTTCCCCGTCCAGGAGTGGGCTTCCTGGAACATCGTGGCAGGCTTCGGCATTGCGATCGTGGGCTTCCTCATGACCACCCGCTGGCGCTCGTAGGAAACTCCAACCTCACATATCGGTGCCGCGGAACGTCTACAGGACATGAACACCAGGCACAGCACCATGGATTCTCCGCTGGGGCAGTTGACGCTGACGGCCCGCGGGGACTTTTTGACGGGCGTATTCTTCGAGGGCCACTGGCATATGCCGCCACCTGGGCATTTTGGCGCCCCTGCCGGCATGGATGATCCTGTCTTCGCGCAGACCAGTAAAGAGCTGGACGAGTATCTGAACGACGGGCGCGAACGTTTCGACGTGATTTTCGAAGCGCGGGGCAATGCTTTCCAGGAGAAGGTCTGGGAGCGGCTCCAACATATTCCTTACGGGGAAACCGTCAGCTACGGGGAACTGGCTGCCGAGATGGGCGACCCTCACTTGGCGCAGGCCGTGGGCTCAGCGGTTGGCCGCAATCCCATCAGCATCATCATCCCGTGTCACAGAGTCGTGGGCCGGAACGGGCAACTCACCGGATATGCCGGCGGACTTGAGAACAAGCGTTTCCTCCTTGAGCTGGAGGAGCCAGCTGCGGTGAAGGAAAGCAAACTCTTCTGATGCAGCCCAGGCAACCGGCCGGGCCGAAGAGGCCGTTCGAGGCAATCGTCCAAGAGCACGGCGGCACCGTGCTCAGGGTGTGCCGTGCGGTGCTGGGTGAGCACGACGCAGAGGACGGCTGGTCCGAAACCTTCCTGGCAGCCTTGCAGGCGTATCCCGAGCTTCCTGCGAACGCCAATGTCCAGGCTTGGCTGGTGACGATTGCCCATAGGAAGTCCATCGACCTGATCCGGGCACGGAATCGCCGCGCCGTTCCCGTCGACGAACCACCGGAGCGTCCCTCGCTGCTCGGCATCCCAGGTGACGGACACGCCGAGGTGCTTGACGCCGTCGGGCAATTGCCGCCAAAACAGCGGCAAGCCGTGGCTTATCACTACCTGGCCGGGATTCCCTACAAAGACATCGCCGCCTTGGTGGGCGGCACACCAGAGGCCGCACGGCGGGCGGGGGCGGACGGCGTCAAAGCACTCCGCACTGCGCTCACGGCCGAGCACGCTTCCTCCATGACAGGAGAAATCCGTTGACACTCGAATCAGTACCTGACCAGACATCCGTTGCCGCGCTTCTTGAGCCTCTCGACCACGAGCTCGCTCCAGCACTGGACCGCCTGCATGCGCGACTCGCCCGGCAAGCCCAAGAGCTTCACCGCCTGGACATCGCCTACAGGGTTGTCGAGTCGCCCATTGGCAGGCTTCTGCTGGCCGCCACCGAACAGGGCATCCTTCGGGTGGCTTTCGATCTGGAGAACCACGACGCCGTGCTGCAGCTTCTGGCGGACAACGTGAGCCCGCGGATTCTGGAGGCTCCTGCGCGGCTTGATGAGGCCGCACGAGAACTCGACGAATACTTCCGCGGAACTCGACGGGCCTTCGATCTTCCCTTGGATTTCCGTCTGTCACGCGGGTTCCGACTCAGCGTTCTGCACCACTTGCCGGACATCGCCTACGGCAGCACAGAAAGCTACGCGCAGGTGGCATTGGCCGCCGGAAGCCCCAAAGCCGTTCGCGCGGTCGGCACGGCCTGCGCCACCAACCCATTGCCTGTGGTTGTTCCGTGCCACCGTGTGGTGAAATCCGACGGCAGCTTCGGCGGCTACCTGGGTGGGGTCGATGCCAAGCGCACGCTCCTCGCCCTTGAGGCGGCGGCATGAGCGACGACGCCCTGTTTCCTTTAGAGCTGGTTCGTCAGGACACGCACGACGCCGGGCCGCGCCTGATTGCCCCGGGTGCAGTCCAGGTGCCGGGCTGGCTGACTCCGGAGCAGCAGCGGTGGATTGTGGACCGCTACGGCGAATGGACCCAGGGTCCGGTCCCTCTTCGCGCCGCCACGCTGCCGGGCGGCCATCAGATGTCCGTTCGCACCGTATGCCTGGGCTGGCATTGGAAGCCCTACAGCTACTCAAGGGAAGCAAGCGACGTGAATGGTCGCCGCGTCCTTGAGTTTCCCGACTGGATGGTCCGTTTGGGGCGTCAAGCCGTTGCCGCGGCCTACTCGCCGGAGATTGTTGAGGATCCGTCCTTGGCCGAGTTGGCCGTCAACTACACGCCGGACGCCGCACTGGTGAACTTCTACAACGACGGCGCCGCCATGGGGATGCACCAGGACAAGGACGAGCGGTCGAACGCACCCGTAGTGTCGCTGAGCATTGGGGACACCTGTACGTTTCGTTTCGGCAACACCGAAACGCGGACCAAACCCTATACCGACGTCGAGCTCCGCTCCGGGGACCTGTTTGTCTTTGGCGGTGCCTCTCGGTTTGCCTATCACGGGATACCAAAAGTCCTCCCGGACACGGCACCTGACAGCTCTGGACTGTCCCATGGACGGATAAACATCACCATGCGCGTCACGGGACTGTCCTAGCCGCCGGGCCCAGAATTGTCGTAACCACCGGGCAGAATGTCCCCAACAGCATCTTTTGAAGGCGGGCCCACTCCGAGCGGGCCGCAGAGGAGTAGAAATGACCCCGGCAGAGAGCGGCACCATCATCGGCGGCGATGGCCTGGCACGTCCCCTATGGGCTGCCTCGGATCCGCTCATGCAGGCTTACTACGACCAAGAATGGGGCATGCCCGTTCGTGACGAACAGGGCCTGTACGAGCGCATCAGCCTCGAGGCCTTCCAAGCCGGCCTCTCTTGGGCCACCATCCTCCGTAAGCGCGACGCCTTCAGGAAGGCCTTCCTGGACTTTCATCCAGAGAGCGTGGCCGAGTTCACAGAAGCCGATGTCGAGCGGCTCATGCTGGATGCCGGCATTGTTCGCAACCGCCTGAAGATCCTGGCAGCGATCACTAATGCGAAGGCCACCATAGCGTTGCGCGAGGAAGGCGGTTTGGTTGATTTCGTGTGGTCCTTCAAGCCTGAATCAACTCCGTCTCCGCAGACCCTTGCCGATATCCCCACCACCTCGCCGGAATCCATCGCGTTGTCCAAGGCACTCCGCAAGAAGGGCTTCGCCTTCGTCGGTCCCACTACTATGTACGCGCTGATGGAAGCCATCGGGATTATCGACACCCACCTGGTAGACAGCCATCGCCGGGGGACATCCGGCGTCTGGCACTGAACTCACAGAGCGCGGTTGTTGTCCACAAAAGTGTGTAACTTTATCCACAGGCGTGGATAACTTATGTGGACATCCACTGATTTCGGCCCAAAATCCCCGGCATCGGGAGTATTTTCGGTCGTTCGGCGGCGGGCGAGAGTTATACCCACTGTGAATGACGCTGTGGATAGCGTTCGCAGCTTCACCGAATGTTCACCCACTTGGCGTTGCCGGCTTCACGCAGACCATCATTCAGCCCCGTTGCGCGCACCAACTGTCACGCGTACGGCAGTCCGGCCTGGAGCGGGGGCGCCCTCAGAAGCTCAGCCGACTTACCCACTTAACAACAGGGCCATACCCACAAGTTATCCACAGATGGGGACAACTTGTGGGTTTCACTGTGAAGATCCGCGCAATGACAGGCCTGGAGCGGGTACTGCTTGTCCTGAACTACAGCTATGTAAGTTATTAACATTGTTGATAAGCCTGTTGATAGTGGCCCGTGTCGGGCGGGATTAACAGGGTTATCCACATCCAGGCTCACAGTGCCCTAGTTGTCCACAAAACAACACGCGACGGGGACAAAGTTATCCACAGCTGTGGACAGATTCATACCATTCCGGGGATATCTACGGCTTGAGAGGCCCAGATCAGGCGATCTTGAATAACTACATCCATGTAAGTTACGCACAGTGTGGATAACAGTTGTGGATAACGCTCCTGAAAGTGCCATTGACCGGCCATCAGCACCGGCGTAGCCTTTGATGTATTCAAGGAAATAGTTGTTAAAACAATCGCTTGAATACAGATCAGGATGGTACGTCGCAGGGGAGCAGTATGAATCAAGCAGCAGAGGTCACCGCGGCCCAGGAAATCCTTGCAGAAGAGGACCGTCTCAACCGTGCGTTCATGGCTCTGGCTGACCCCATGAGGCGGAAGATCGTCGCACGATTGGCCAAAGGTGACGCCACTGTCAACGAGATCGCGGCTCCGTTTCCTGTGACCCTGCAAGCCATATCGAAACACCTCCAAGTGCTTGAAGGTGCAGGGCTTATCACCAGGAGCAGGGACGCCCAGCGCCGTCCGTGCCACCTGAACACGGCCGCGCTGGGACCATTGGCAGCGTGGATCGAGGGCTACCGGCTCAGGGCCGAGGAACGCTTCCAGCGGCTCGACGATTTGCTGGCAGCCCAAGAAAAGGCGAAATCATGACCACCAAGGAAGACACTGTTATCGAGGCACCGCCAGGTACGCCGTTCATGGAGACCCGCAGGGAATTCGACGCGGCACCGGAAGGGGTGTTCAGAGCGTTCACAGACCCCGAACTCGTCAAGCAATGGCTGGGCCCACGCCGACTCACCATCAGGATCGAGGAATTCGACGCCCGCGCGGGTGGAACCTATCGGTACTTCCACACCGATGTGGACGGAAAGGAGTTCGGGTTCCGCGGGGTCTTCCACGACGTCCAGGAGCCACGGCTCCTCATCCAGACGTTCGAGTTCGACGGCGCCCCGGACCAAGTCAGCTTGGACACCACCTGGTTCGAGGACCTCGGCGGCCGGACCAGGCTGGTGCAGCGCTCGGTTTTCCTGTCGGTGGAAGCCCGGGATATGGCATTGGCCACCGGCATGGAGTCAGGCATTGTGGAGTCGATGGAGCGCTTGGACGAACTCCTGCGCTGACGCGCAGCGCAAGTTTGTGTACAGCACCCGCGCCTATAACCGCTTCCAAAGGGCATTATCTGCCCAAAACCAGCTAGCCAGCGGTAATGCGGAACCAGGACACAACAGCCAGCAGGCCCGCAACGAGCACGAGCCCGCCGGCCTGGAGGAGCGCCTGGTTCTTGCCCTTGGGTGCGTATGCAATCGCAGCCGCAGCGAGGCCACCGGTGATTAAGCCACCCAGGTGGGCCTGCCAGGCAATGCTTGGCACAAAGAATCCAATGGCCCCATTGATGGCGATCAGTACCCAGAGCTGTCTGGTATCGCCTCCCCGGTGGCGCTGCACAACAAGCATTGCGCCGAAGAGGCCGAAAATGGCCCCGGAGGCTCCAACCACGCCAACAATCGGAAGTGTGGGGGTCAGGAGGAGGTAGCCAACTGAACCACCAACGGCGGACAGCAAGTACACGGCCACGAATCGGATCCGCCCGAGCAAAGGCTCAAGGGCTTGTCCGAAGATCCAGAGCGTGTACATGTTCAGGACGATGTGCAGGAGGAACCCCTGCGAGTGAAGGAAGGCAGCCGTGAGCATTCGCCACGGCTCGCTGGCGGCAGCATAATTGGCGAACGCGAACTCCTGGAAGATCACGTCCCCGGGCACAACCCACTGCAGGACGTAAACCAGCACACAGAGACCGATGATCACGTACGTCACCAAAGGCCGCCCGATCGCCAAGGCACCGCCATACGGGGACTTGTAGACCGGCGTCGTACGTTTCTGTTCGTTGACGCAGTCAACGCATTGGAACCCGACGGCGGCCGTCCGCTGGCATTCCGGGCATGCAGGGCGCCCGCAACGCTGGCACCGCACATAGGAAGGCCTGTCCGGGTGCCGGGGGCACACCGGGATATCTGCGGACGGCTCGGCCGACGGGATTCCGTAACTCATGAGCTCAGATTCAGACTGTTCTTAGAGCTGTTCGATGTCGATGCTGTTGATGACGACATCCTCAACCGGACGGTCGCCCATGCCGGTGCGGACAGCCTCGATCGCGTCAACCACCTTGCGCGATTCTTCGTCGGTGACCTCACCGAAGATGCTGTGCTTGCCGAAGAGCCAGTCGGTGTTGACCGTGGTGATGAAGAACTGTGAACCGTTGGTTCCCTTGCCCATCTGGATGCCGGCGTTTGCCATGGCCAGCTTGTACGGGGAGTTGAAGTTCAGTTCCGGGTGGATTTCGTCGTCGAACTTGTAGCCCGGTCCGCCGATGCCGCGGCCCAGCGGATCGCCGGCCTGGATCATGAAATCCTTGATGATGCGGTGGAAGATGGTGCCGTTGTACAGCGGCGTTCCGGTCTTGTCTTCGCCGGTTTCCGGGTGCGTCCAGGACTTTTCACCCGTGGCCAGGCCAACAAAGTTGGCGACCGTCTTGGGGGCGTGGTTGCCGAAGAGGTCAACCACGATATCGCCGAGGGACGTGTGGATTGTTGCTTTTGCGGTTGCGTTGGTCATAGGGCCATTCTTCCATGCAGGGTCAACGCCGGGGCTGACGTCATGCCGGTTCCGCGCTCGGTGAAATCCGGGCCGAATCCGTCAGATGAATAGCCGGTGTTCCCCAAGCGACGTAGGCTAGCAACAAACGAGCACGTGTATCGGGAGGTAGTTGTGAAGAAATCAGACCGGATTGCCCGCGACCTTGAACACTCCGTAACGGCTGGCGTGGACAACGCCCGCGACTGGGCTGCGCCCCGCGTTGAAGCTGCCGTGAACTGGGCGGTTCCCCGTCTCCAGCACGGAATTGACAGCGCTTCTCCCAAGATCCAGGAGGGCTTGAAGTCGGCCGCGCACAACCTCGCCGACGGCGTCGCAACGGTAACGCCGCGCATTCAGGATGGACTGGCGCACCTCGCGCCGAAGATCCATGACGCAGTGGAGGATGCCACGCCCAAGATCCAGGAAGCCCTCAACAAGGCCACTCCTGCCCTTGGTCATGCACGGGACAAAGTAGTGGATGAGTACTTGCCCAAGCTGTCTGAACAACTGGGACAAGCTTCCGAAGCCGTTCACCACGCTTTGGAGAATGCCCCGGCACAGGTCGACGCCGTGGCCCAGAAGCTGGTGGACTCCGGCGTGGTGCACTCCGTGCAGGATCAGGCGCAGGCCGCTGGAAAGCAGCTGAAATCCGTTGCTGAAGAGGCCACCAAGGCTGTCTCCACCCAGCTGACCCGGGAACGGAAGCCCAAGAAGCGCGGCCTGCTGATCGTTACGGTCATCGCCGCAGCCGTCGCTGCCGGTGTTGCGGCCTGGAAGGCAGCCAAGCCCGTGGAAGATCCGTGGAAGACACCTTCTCCGGTGACGCCGAAGCCGGCTCCCGCAGCCGCCGCCAGCGAGGCTGTGGCCCAGACTGCCACCGACGCCCAGGAAGCAGCAGCAGAGGCTTCGGTTGACGTTGCCGAGGCAGCCAAGGAAGCCAGTGAGGACGTCAAGGACACCACCGCCAAGGTGGCGACAGATGCCAAGACTGCAGTGAAGAACATCGCGGCGAGCCTGCACAAGGACTCCGACGGCAAGGAATCACACAGCTGAACCGCTGACTGATGGCCGCCTTCGTGCGGCTGCTACAGCACTCTTTGAAGGGATCCCGGCTTCGGCGGGGGTCCCTTCAGTGTTTGTCACCTTGTAACCCTGGCGTCCTGAAGAGTCGCTTGTGCTGGTGTTAGATTTGAGGTGATGTCAGCTGATAAACCCTTTGAGGGTGCCCAGAAGGACGCTCCGGAACCTCCGGGCGTTTCAATTGTCATCCCGGCGTACAACGAGGAAAGCGTCATACGCCAGTGCCTGATTGCGGCCATCTACCAGTCCGTACCGGCTGAGGAAATCATCGTGGTGGACAATCTCTCCACAGACCGCACGGCCAGGATTGTGCGCCAGATGCAGCAGGAGTACCCGGAGAGCCCCATCATCCTGCTCCGCCAGGACACTACCCAAGGCCTCATTCCCACCCGGAACTTCGGCCTGAACAGCGCCAAGGGGGAGATCATTGGTCGCATCGATGCCGATTCCGTCCTTGAACCCGATTGGGTTGAGCAGGTTCAGAACGCGTTCGTCGATCAGTCGGTGCAGGCAGCCACGGGTCCGGTGGTCTACTACGACATGCCGATGCGCCGGTTTGGACTCAAAGCAGACAACAACATGCGCCAGCTCATGCTTCGGCTGGCCAAGCACCAATACCATTTCCTGTTCGGCTCCAACATGGCCCTTCGTCGCTCCGCCTGGGAAACCATCAAGGACGAGGCATGCCTGGATGAGAAGGACGAGATGCACGAGGACATCGACCTCTCGCTGCACCTTGCCGAACACGATCTCAGGGTTCAGTACTGGCCGCAGATGGTCTCAGGGATGTCAGCCCGCCGGCTGGAGGATTCGCCGCGTGACTACCGCTACTACGTGACCCGCTTCGATCGGACGTACAAAGCACACAACGTCAAGAAGATGGCCCTGAAAGCGCCCATGGTGGTGTTCTTCTCGGTGTACTTCCCGGCCAAGTTGCTGCGGGCCATCCACACAGCCAATGCCGCTCAGGGCGCCCGCCGCGCCGGCCTGTAGTTACCAGGACCAAGCACCGACTGGGCGATTAAGCGCCCGACGCCGGTCCTTCAGTCAGTTCCCAGCTCAGCTTCCCGTCGGCCTGCTTGCGCTTTGCCGCGACGCTGCCCTGCCACGACGACGGCCAGCCCGACCAGGATCAACGCGAGTCCGGCATACGTCCCCGCAGGAAGAGTTTCGCCCAGGAAGATCGCGGCAAGAATGGCCGCTCCCGGGATCTCCAGCAGAATGATCATCGAGACCAAAAGCGGGCTCATGGTGGCCAACAAGTGGTTGAAGGCTGTGTGCCCAACCAGCTGCGCACAGACGGTGATGGCCACAATACCCAGCCAGCCTCCGGCGTCGAACCCTGTCAACGGCTGGCCGCCCGCGAAGGCGAGAACGGCAACAATGCCAGCGCACATGCCATAGCAGAGCGTCGTGTATGTCCCGGTGCCCATCGATTGCCGGGCCTTGCCGCCGGCCAGTGTGTACAGTCCGGCCAAGGCTCCACCGGCGATTGCCAGCACGTCACCCAGCAGCGCTTCCGGGGAAGAGCCCATGTCGAATCCGGTAATCGCTACGACGCCGCCAAAGGCAATACCCAAGCCGACCAGGACGGGCCAGCGGTGCCGGGTGCCACGGAACAGTTGGAAGATGGCGATCCATGCCGACTGGAGGCAAACAAGGGCTGTAGCGGCAGCCACGGAGGTCAGCTGCAGGGCCGTGATGAAGCAGGCGAAGTGGAAGGCAAGAGCCGCGGCAGCCACCGCAGACCAGGCAAATTCGCGCCGCGTGATCTGCCGGAACTGCTGTGGCTCACGAATGGCCACCGGCGCCGCCATCACCACCGCGGAGATGGCATTCCGCCAGAAGGCGATCGCCAGGGCGGTCACTGAGGTGGCACCGAGAGTGCCTGCGATCAGCGGTCCGGACGAAGCGACGCCCAGCACACCGAGGGCGGAAATGAGAAGGTTCACGAATCAACACTAGTGCGGTGAGGATAAGGCCCACGCCCTATCTGCGGGGGAGACAGTGTGATTGTCTTGACACAGCACTTCCACTTGGCGTGGCCGCTGGGCCGGCCAGGACAAAACCCAGGGAGACACCGGATTGACATCACAACCAGTCCGCGGACGCTCAAAGCGGAGGCGGTCCGTCCTGCTGCTCATGGCGGCAGCGGTGCTGGTGGCCGTCCTTGTGGTGGCTGCTTGGCTGGTGGCGTCAGGGAACGGCCGATCAGGTGGAGGCCAGAGCGGGGACGGTGGTCGTGTGGAGGGAGTTCCGGACATCTTTCCCGTCCCGCAGCACGTCCGGCCCAGTGGGGGCGGTTCAGTCCCGTTGAAAGGCCGGGTGTATGTGGTGGCGGCACCCGGGACAGACCAGCCGTCTGTGTCCGCGGTGCAGGACCTGGTGGCCGATGCCGGAGGAACCACCGAGGTGGTTTCTACGCTGGCCGAGCCGGAACCCGGGTCGTCGGCAATTTTCCTTGGCGTCGCAGCCAGCGGTTCGTCCGTCAGCGCTCTCCTGGCTGAGTTCGGGCAGCGGGACGCTGCGGAAAACAAGCAGGCCCTGGGACATCCCGGGGGTTACGTCCTCGCCACGGGGACAACGCAGGGAGTACCAGCCGCCGTGCTCGCCGGACGGGATGACGACGGCGTCTTCCACGCCGTCCAGACGCTGCGCCAGCTGCTCAAAGACGGCTCGGTGGCGGCAGCCACCATCAGTGATTGGCCACTGATGGAGGCACGGGGTGTGATCGAGGGCTTCTATGGCACTCCGTGGTCCCACCAGGCCCGCTTGGACGTCCTGGAATTCGCCGGACGGCAAAAGATGAATACCTACGTCTATTCGCCCAAGGACGATCCTCTGCTCCGGGATCGCTGGCGCTCGTTGTACAGCGATCAGCAGCTGGAGCTGTTGAAGGAAGTCATCGATACGGCGACCGCCAATCACATCCGGTTCAGCTACGCACTGTCGCCGGGAATCGACATTTGCTATTCCCGGGAAGCGGACCTCGAGGACACCGTCACCAAACTTGAATCCCTTTATGACCTCGGCGTCCGCTCGTTCGTCATCCCGCTCGACGACATCGCAACCAAGGTCCAGTGCTCCGATGACGTCCGGGAATTCGGTTCGGGGCAGGCCAATCTGGCAAGGGCCCAGGCCTCCTATCTCAATGACGTCAATCAGCGGTTCATCGCTGGTCGGCCAGACATCCAGCCCCTCGAAACGGTGCCCACGTTCTACGACGGCTCGGAGGGCAATCCGTACAAGAGGGCCCTAGGGGCCGGGTTGCATCCCGACATCGTGGTCCAGTGGACGGGCGAGGATGTCGTGTCACACCGGATCACCAGGGAATCGGCGGAAGCCGCACGCCGAACCTACGGGAGTTCCGGCAACCCCCGGGACATCCTGATCTGGGACAACTACCCGGTAAATGACTTCTCGCAGGACCATCTCTTCATGGCACCGGTCATCGGCCGCGACTCCGCGCTTCACGACGCCATCCGCGGCATCGTCACCAACCCCATGATCGAGCCGTACCTGTCCTTCCCGGCCATCTTCAACTATGCAGATCTGGCATGGAATGGACCAGCATATGACCCCAAGGCCTCCATGCACGCTGCCTTGAGCCAGATCGCCGGACCGGACCCGGACGTGCAAGCGGCCGTGCGGGCCTTCGTGGATCTCAACCAGGAATGGCAGGACGACGAACTCACGCCCTCCGCTCCCGAGTTGCGGCGCGATATTGACCAGTTCTGGGCCGAGTACGACGCCGGGAAGTCACCTACAGGGGGGCTGAAGGCTCGCGCTGAGCTGCTGCAGCGGCTGCCCGAACTCCTGCCCCGCATGGAGGTGGCAGGCTTCAGTAAGGATGCCACCCACTGGGCCTCAGCGGCGGCACGCTACGGTCGCGGCGTCGAGGATGCCCTGTCCATGCTCGACGCTGCCAAGCGCGGGGACGCCAAGGCGGCAACGGAGGCACGGACGAAGGTGGAGGCCGCTATGACGGATGCGGCCGCCCGGACACAACCCACGTTGGCTTATGGCGTGGTCACACCGATCCTGGGAGACAGCGAACTGAAGACGTTCCTGGAGCGGGCCCTGAAAACGGTGGATTCAGGCAAGTAGGACCATCCCGCCCAACCAGGTGCCGGATCATGGCGTTCCGACGGCTTATCCGCCACTTATTCGGGTTGTCTTTTTCGTCGTTGGTTAAATGCAAAAGTCCCGGTCATTTCTGACCGGGACTTTCCTTATGGTGGAGGCACGGGGACTCGAACCCCGAACCCCCTGCTTGCAAAGCAGGTGCGCTACCAATTGCGCCATGCCCCCATAAGAAGCAACCCGTCAATCATACCCTAAGTCTGGAGTGGTTTTTACCAGTTCCAGACCCGGCCTCTTGGCTAGTTGACCGAATCGGTCGACTTGCTCCAGAGTTCTTTCCGGGCTTCGGATTCCTGCACCTTTTTATAGAGCAGGACACCTGCGATCGCAGCTGCCACAATCAGCAACTTCTTCACAAGCACCTCATTCCGTTCAGTGTTACCTGAACCTCGTAGGTTCCGTGGGCGTACCAGGACTTGAACCTGGGACCTCTTCGTTATCAGCGAAGCGCTCTAACCGCCTGAGCTATACGCCCCGATGCCTCATCGGGCCGAGATATGACTGTACAGCACATCCCGGCCCGATCTCAAATCGAGGCAATTTCGCGGCGGAAATCCGCCATTTTCGGCCTGTTTCCGCGGTTTTTTGTTAGTCGTCGGTCAGCGTAACGCCGATGCCGCCAACCAACGTTGCAGAAATGTTATAAAGCACCGCCGAGAGCATGGACAGGGCGGTCAGCAGGACCACGTTCACCACGGCGATGATGGTTGCGAAGGAAGCCACCTGTCCAAGCGAAGCAATCTTCTTCAGTTCAAAGCCACTGCCTTCGGATCCCGCCAGGGTGCCCAGGAGGCTGTCCACCTGGTTGAAGATGCCCGTGAGGTCCAAGACCGTCCACAAGACGATCGCGGCAACCACTGTGACGATGCCGAGGGCCACCGACAGCAGGAACGCCATCTTCAAGACGGACCACGGGTCCACCTTGCTGACCAGAAGCCTTGCGCGGCGAACCTTGGCCTTGGGGGCCGGCTTCACCAAGCCCGGGGCGCCCTGGGCAGGGCGCTGGCCGGGGGCACCAGCGGGACGTTGGCCGGGCTGGGCCGGGCGCTGCCCTGGAGCACCTGCGGGCCGCTGTCCAGGGTTGGCGCCGGCAGGCCGCTGGCCGGATCCGGCTGGGCGTGCGCCGGCCGGTCCTGCTCCAGCTGATGCGGTGCCGGGCCGCTGCTGGGGACGCGCGGGCGCTCCAGCCTGCGTTGCGCCCGAGGGCTGCCGGAGTCCGCCGGGGACACCTGTGCTCGGCTTGGGATATGAGTCGGAATTACTCACTCGTTACCTCCGGTGTTGTCTTCGTTCAGCTCCGCGCCCGTTTCGGTATCCGGGTCTGCGTCGTTTTCCGTTACTGCCTCTTCGGACGCGTCAACAGCGCCTTCGTTTGCAGCCAACGTTACGTCATCGTCGTGTCCGTCCTCGGACTCTTCGCCTTCCAAACCGCGTTCGCTGTTGCGGGCAACCTCAATGATGCGGTCGTTCTTATCCGGCTTGGCGAAGATCACGCCCATGGTGTCACGGCCCTTGGCAGGGACGCCACTGACGGCGGAACGGACAACCTTCCCGCCCTCCATGACCACCAGGACTTCATCCTCTTCCTGCACGATCAAGGCACCCACAAGGTCGCCTCGGTCTTCAGCAAGTTTGGCTACCTTGATACCCAGGCCTCCCCGGCCCTGCAAGCGGTATTCATCCACCGCTGTCCGCTTGGCGTAGCCGCCCTCGGTGACCACAAAGACAAACGAGCCGTCCTGAACCACGTCAGCGGCCAGAAGTTCGTCATCTTCACGGAACTTCATACCCGTCACACCGGAGGTCGCACGGCCCATGGGACGCAGGGCGTCATCGGTAGCCGTGAACCGGATGGACTGGCCCTTCCGGGATACCAGCAAGAGGTCGTCTGTTTCGCTCACGAGCTGAGCCGAGACAAGCTCGTCTTCGTCCCGCAGATTGATGGCGATGACACCCGCCGTACGGTTGGTGTCGTAGTCCTCCAGGCGCGTCTTCTTGACCAAACCGTTCTTGGTGGCCAGCACCAGGTACGGAGCCTGCTGGTAGTCACGAAGGTCCAGGACCTGGGCGATGTGCTCGTCCGGCTGGAATGCCAGCAGGTTGGCAACGTGCTGGCCCTTGGCATCGCGGCCGGCTTCGGCCAGTTCATAAGCCTTCGCGCGGTACACGCGGCCGAGGTTGGTGAAGAACAACAGCCAGTGGTGCGTGGTAGTCACGAAGAAGTGCTCAACGACGTCGTCACCGCGCAGCTGGGCACCCTTGATGCCCTTGCCGCCGCGCTGCTGTGACCGGTAGCTGTCGCTGCGGGTCCGTTTGACGTAGCCACCGCGCGTAATGGTGACAACCATTTCCTCTTCGGGGATCAGATCCTCCATGGACATGTCGCCATCGAAGCCCATCAGGATGTGCGTCCGGCGGTCGTCGCCGTGCTTGGCGACAATCTCGGAAAGCTCTTCGCTGATGATCTGGCGCTGCCGTTCCTCGGAAGCAAGGATCGAGTTGTACTCGGCGATCATTGCTTCGAGCTCGGAGTGGCGGTCCTGGATCTTCTGACGTTCCAAGGCAGCCAGACGGCGCAGCTGCATGTCCAGGATGGCACGAGCCTGGAGCTCGTCGATCTCAAGGAGCTCCATGAGTCCCTCGCGGGCAGCCTCGGTGGTGTTGGACGCACGGATGAGGGCAATGACCTCGTCCAGCATGTCCAGGGCCTTGAGGAGGGCACGCAGGATGTGCGCTTCTTCCTCGGCCTTGCGCAGGCGGTACCGGGTCCGGCGGGCGATGACGTCCATCTGGTGCGTCACCCAGTGCCGGATAAACGCGTCCAGGCTCAAGGTGCGCGGAACGCCGTCGACAATTGCCAGCATGTTGGCGGAGAAGTTGTCCTGCAGCTGCGTGTGCTTGTACAGGTTGTTCAGGACCACCTTGGCCACGGCATCGCGCTTCAGCACGATCACCAGGCGCTGGCCTGTGCGGCCCGAGGTTTCATCGCGGAGGTCCGCGATGCCCTGGATCTTTCCGTCCTTGACCAGCTCGGCGATCTTGATGGCCAGGTTGTCCGGGTTGGCTTGGTACGGCAGTTCCGTGACCACCAGGCAGGTGCGGCCTTGGAGTTCCTCAACGTTGACCACAGCACGCATGGTGATGGAACCGCGGCCCGTGCGGTACGCGTCCTCGATGCCCTTGTGGCCCAGGATGGTTGCACCAGTGGGGAAGTCCGGGCCCTTGATGCGCAGCAGGAGCGCTTCGAGCAGCTCTTCGCGCGTTGCCGTGGGGTGGTCGAGGGCCCACTGGACACCTTCGGCTACTTCGCGGAGGTTGTGCGGCGGAATGTTGGTGGCCATGCCGACGGCGATACCCGAGGAGCCGTTGACCAGCAGGTTGGGGAAACGCGCCGGCAGGATGGTCGGTTCCTGGTTCTTGCCGTCGTAGTTGTCCTGGAAGTCGACGGTTTCCTCGTCGATGTCGCGGACCATCTCCATGGCCAGCTGCGCCATCTTGGTTTCCGTGTAACGCGGTGCAGCAGCGCCGTCGTTGCCCGGTGAACCAAAGTTGCCCTGGCCAAGCGCCAGCGGGTATCGCATGGTCCAGTCCTGGATCAGGCGGACCAGTGCGTCGTAGATCGCCATGTCGCCGTGCGGGTGGTAAGTACCCATGACGTCGCCCACAACACGAGCGCACTTATTGAAAGAACGGTCCGGGCGGTAACCGCCGTCGAACATCGCGTACAAAACGCGGCGGTGAACAGGCTTCAAGCCGTCCCTGACGTCGGGAAGCGCTCGGCCGACGATAACGGCCATGGCGTAGTCGAGGTAGGACCGCTGCATTTCGGTCTGCAGGTCCACCTGCTCCACGCGGTCAGTCAGCACATCGCCTTCAAGAACAGCGTCAACGGCATCAGTCGGTTCCGCCGGGACTTCGGGAGTTTCGTCGCTCATAGTCTAAGTTTTCCGTTTCAGGTATATGTCGGTTCTGGAATATGAAGGTCCTTGTGGGTCCTAGATATCGAGGAACCTGACGTCCTTGGCGTTCTGCTGGATGAAGTTTCGGCGGGATTCGACGTCTTCGCCCATCAACACGGAGAAGGTCTGGTCTGCGGCCAACGCGTCATCCATGGTGACCTGAAGCAGTGTTCGACGGTCCGGGTCCATGGTGGTATCCCACAGCTCGGTGTAGTCCATCTCGCCCAGACCCTTGTAACGCTGGATGCCGTTGTCCTTGGGGAGCCGCTTGTTCATCGAAGCACCCTTGCGGATGGTTTCATCACGTTCACGGTCGCTGAAGACGTAGTCGTGAGCTGCGTTGGACCACTTGATCCGGTACAGCGGCGGCTGCGCAAGGTACACATAGCCGTTTTCGATGAGCGGGCGCATGTAACGGAACAGGAGCGTCATCAGCAAGGTGGTGATGTGCTGGCCATCGACGTCAGCATCGGCCATGAGCACGATCTTGTGATAGCGCAGCTTGGAGATGTCGAAGTCCTCGCCGATACCTGTGCCGAAGGCCGTGATCATGGACTGCACTTCAGCATTGCCGAGTGCCTTGTCCAGACGGGCCCGCTCCACATTCAGGATCTTGCCTCGCAGTGGCAGGATCGCCTGGGTCTCAGGGTTACGTCCGCGCTTGGCCGAACCGCCGGCCGAGTCACCCTCCACCAGGTAGACCTCGCAACGCGAGGGATCCTTCGAGGAGCAGTCGGACAGCTTGCCCGGCATGCCGAAGGATTCCAGCGGGCTCTTGCGGCGGGCGTTATCGCGGGCCTTGCGTGCTGCCATGCGGGCCTGGGCAGCTGAAATTGCCTTGCGAATGACATCACGGGCCGGGCCCGGGTTGCGCTCCAGCCAATCGCCCAATTGATCAGTGACCACGCGCTGCACGAAGCCCTTGACCTCGGAATTGCCAAGCTTCGTCTTGGTCTGGCCTTCGAACTGCGGTTCGGAGAGCTTGACCGAAATGACGGCAGTTAGACCTTCACGGATGTCGTCACCCGTGAGGTTGTCTTCCTTTTCCTTGATGATGGTCTTCTCGCGCGCGTAGCGGTTGATGAGCGAGGTCATCGCGGCGCGGAAGCCTTCTTCGTGCGTTCCGCCCTCATGGGTGTTGATGGTGTTCGCGTAAGTGTGGACGCTTTCGGAGTACGCGGTGGTCCACTGCATGGCGATTTCGACGGCGATGTGCCGCTCGGTGTCTTCGGTTTCGAACGCGATGACATCCTCGTGGACGATGTCCACCTTCTTGTTCGAGTTCAGGTGCTTGACGTAGTCCAGCAGGCCGTCGTCGTACTGGTACACAACTGTCCGGTGCTCCGCGGCGACTTCGCCCTCGGTGGCTACGGCGTCGAGGTCAAGATCTTCATCGCCATCGCGCGCCACGGGGCGTTCATCAGTCAGGGTGATCCTCAAGCCCTTGTTGAGGAAGGCCATCTGCTGGAAACGCGCGCGCAGGGTTTCGAAGTCGAACTCGGTGGTCTCAAAGATGGTGCCATCCGGGTAGAACGTCTGGGACGTTCCAGTCTCTTCAGTGGCTTCACCCTTGACGAGTTCACCCTGCGGCTTGCCGCCGTCGGCGAATGACATGCGCCAAACGTGACCTTGGCGGCGGACCTCGGTATCCACACGGCGGGACAGGGCGTTCACCACAGAGATACCCACACCGTGGAGGCCGCCGGAGACCGCGTAGCCACCGCCTCCGAATTTGCCGCCGGCATGCAGGATGGTCATGACGACCTCAACCGTGGGCTTGCCCTCGGTGGGGTGGATGTCCACGGGGATACCGCGGCCATCGTCAACTACATTGACGCCGCCATCGGCCCGCAAAATGACCTCGATGTGGCTGCAGTAACCGGCCAAGGCCTCGTCAACAGAGTTGTCCACCACTTCGTAAACCAGGTGGTGCAAACCACGGGGACCAGTGGAGCCGATGTACATGCCGGGACGCTTGCGCACCGCTTCGAGGCCTTCCAGCACGGTGATATCGCTGGCACCGTACTCCCTGGGCGCCGCTTCTGAGGGCGTGTCCGGTTTAGGGGCATTCTCCTCTGCGGGCTCTACTGCCAAGGTCTCTGCATTGTCGTTAGCCACAGGCGCTTTCGACTCCTCTGTAATCGATGACGGCCGTTCCCGAAGATGTCCACGGGGTAACCGCGGCCGTCTACGGGCACGTGACTGATTGCGCCGATTACTCCGACGAAGAGGGTGTCAACTCCCACTAAAGTGGCGGCAGTACCCCGACGACGTTTCACCGGCGCTCAGTTATCTAGCCCAATTCTATCGTGGAAAAGCCGAGATCCTTGCAAATGCAGGGGCAGCCGAGAGCTGAATATGCCCGTGGGAGGCCGCTGGCCCTATCTTCAATGGCCCTGTGGTGGTCCCGATGGGGGCCTATACGGCTCAGGGGCGTTGAAACGCCCTGCACGCCGTTTAGCCGTAAGTGTCCCGGGGGCCCCGGCCGTTGACGCTGCGGCCACCTTTGCGCCAGCTTGGCGCCGACGGTCCAAGCACCTGAATGCTGGTCACCACACCTTCGCCGAGTTCATTGCGGAACATCTCCAGGAGGCTCGAACTCAACAACCGCAGCTGTGTAGCCCAGGCCGTAGAGTCGCAACGAACGTGCAAGGTGGTGTCCGTAAAGCTCTCAGGGGTGCAATGTGCGGAGATGTCCGGACCAACCAAGGTCTCCCACTCCGCCATGACCGAGCCGACGGCAACCGGCGAGGTCCAACCGCGTTCAGCCACAAGCCGGCCAACAACTTTGCCCAGTCCCAAGGGATCGCGGCCGCTGCCATGAAATTGGGTGAAACCCCGGGTATCCCGGAGGCCCTTTCGTTTCGGGGCGGACCCCGGGCGGGGAGCCCGCTGCCGCACTTCGCCCCGGGCAGCGGCGGCATCGCGCATTCGGTTCAACGCCGCTTGGGCAGCATCAATTTCGTCCGGATCCCGTCCGGGTTGAAGTCCGTCGCGGCTATCCTTCGCCATCGATGCCTCCCGGAACAACGGTTACGCGCCGTCCGGCCAGCTCCTCGGGGATATCGGCGTCGACGGCGGCTGTCACCAACACCTGTTCAGCGCTGGCCACTATTGCTGCAAGTTTACGCCGCCGCTGGACATCGAGTTCGGCGAACACGTCATCCAGGATAAGGATCGGAGCCGTGCCACCGGTCCGTGCATCATCCAGCATCACGTAATACGAAGCGAGGCGGAGCGACAGGCACATGGACCACGTTTCGCCGTGCGATGCGTAGCCCTTGGCCGGTGCCTGGCCGAGCACGAGTTCCAGTTCATCGCGGTGCGGTCCCACCAGCGAAATTCCGCGTTCCAGTTCCTTTTTCCGCGACAGGACGAATGCCTGGATATAGCGTTCGGTCAGCTCTTCCACGGACAGCAGCCTAAGGTCCTCGCCCGACGTCGAAGGTTCCGTGGGGCGCTCGGCTGGACCGCCGTCGTCGTCCAGTACGCCCTGGATCGTGGACCGGTACACGGCACCGGCGTCTTTTGAACCATCCGTTAACTGCGCGTAAGCGCTGTTCAGGTGCGGACGCAAACGTTCCACCAGTTCAAGGCGGGCGTGCAGGAGCTCAGCCCCGGCGCGTGCCATGTGCTGATCCCACACGTCGAGCGTGGCCTCGTGCCCGGAAGTGAACTTGCCCGCCCGTGCTGATTTCAGAAGGGCGTTGCGTTGTTTCAGGACACGGTCGTAATCGCTACGGGTGGCCGCGTGCCGCGGAATCAGGCTCACCAGCAGTTCATCCAGGAACCTGCGACGGTTGGAAGGATCCCCCTTCACCAGTGCAAGGTCCTCGGGAGCAAACAGGACGGTCTGGCAAATACCCAGGATGTCCCTGGCACGGACGGGATTTCCGCGGTTGATGCGGCCGCGGTTGGCCCGGCCGGCGTTGATTTCGAGCTCAATGACTGTGGATTGCTCGCCCCGGACCAACCTGGCCCGGATCATTGCGCGTTCCGTGCCGAAACGAAGCAGCGGCGCATCAGTGCTGACGCGGTGCGAACTGAGGGTAGCCAGGTACCCAATGGCTTCCATGAGGTTGGTCTTGCCGATGCCGTTGGAACCTACGAGCACTGTGACTCCTGGACCGAGTTTCAGGTCCACCTGGGCATAGCTGCGGAAATCGGTCAGCGAAAGATGTTCAAGATACACGCCGTTTGCTGGACTCCTGCGGCCTAGTTGGCCGGACGGGTGGCGTGTCCGCCGAATTGGTGACGCAGCGCCGAGACCATCTTCATGGCCGGTGAGTTATCTTCGCGGGAAGCAAAGCGGGCGAACAATGCGGCCGTGATGGCAGGAGCCGGCACGGCGTTGGCGATCGCTTCTTCAACTGTCCAGCGGCCTTCGCCTGAATCTTCCACGTAGTCGTCGATCGAGGCCAGGCCGGGATCTTCGTCGAGTGCCTTGACCATGAGGTCCAAGAGCCATGACCGCACAACGGTACCTTTTTGCCAGGCCCGGAAGGTTCCCGGGAGGTCCGTCACGATGTCTTTGGCGGCCAGCAGTTCGTAGCCTTCGGCGTAGGCCTGCATGAGGCCGTACTCTATGCCGTTGTGGACCATTTTGGCGTAGTGACCTGCACCGACGCCGCCAACGTGGACAAAGCTGTCGGCACGTTCGCCCTCGGGACGCAGGGCATCGAACACGGGCATCGCCAGCTCAATGTCTTCATCCCTGCCACCGGCCATCAACCCGTAACCGTTTTGCAGGCCCCAAACGCCACCGGAAACGCCGCAATCAGCGAAGCGGATGCCGTTTTCGGCGAGGGCAGCAGCGTGCTTCTGGTCTTCCGTGAAACGCGAGTTACCGCCGTCGATCACCAGGTCGCCCGGGCTGAGTTTCCCGCCAAGTTCAGTCACAACGGCGTCCGTGATCTCGCCGGACGGCACCATGACCCAGACCAGCCGTGGAGTCGGAAGCGCAGCAATGAGCTCGTCCACGGACGACACGTCCGTGATGTCCGGGTTGCGGTCGAAGCCAGTGACCTCAATACCGCCGTTCCGCATGCGTTCGCGCATGTTGAAACCCATTTTGCCAAGGCCGATCAGTCCGATGTGCACGGCGTGAACTCTTTTCTGCGCTGGTGGAGGTGGCTGGTTGGCAGGCTGGTTAGTTGGGCAGTCGAACCGGCATCACGAGGTAGCGGTAGTCGCCCTGGTCATCGCCATCTGCCTCAGCCTGGGCCGTGATCATGGCCGGCTTGGGAGCTGTGGTGAACGAGAAACGCACGAATTTGGTTTCGATGACGCTCAGGCCCTCTACCAAGTAGTGCGGGTTGAAGGCCACGGTGATGTCCTCGCCGGACAACTGCGCTTCGAGTTCCTCGGACGCCTGCGCGTCTTCGCCGGTACCGGCGTCTAGGTTCAGCAAGCCCTGAGTGAAGGCGAGCCGGACAGGGGTGTTGCGTTCAGCTACGAGGGACACGCGGCGAACAGCTTCAACGAGTTCCTGGGTCTGAACCGTAGCGTGGATCGGCGTGGAATCCGGGAAGAGCGAGCGGATCTTCGGGTAATCGCCGTCAACCAGCAGCGAAGTGGTGGTGCGTCCACCGCTTTCGAAGCCAATGAGGCGGCTATCGTCGTCTGCGAGGGCGAGGTTGATGTCACCACTGCCGCCGAGAGTCTTCGCGACCTCGTTGAGGGTCTTCGACTTGACCAGGGCACTGGTGGAAATCCCGGGGGTGACGGGCTTCCACGGCACTTCGCGCATGGCGAGCCGGTACCTGTCGGTTGCGAGAAGGGTGATCAAGTCATCTTCGATTTCCATGCGCACACCGGTGAGGATTGGCAAGGTGTCGTCCTTGCTGGCGGCGATGATCACCTGGGAAACGGCCTGCGCGAAGGAGTCGCCCGGCAAAGTACCGCTAATTTCCGGCAACGCCGGAAGAGCCGGGTACTCAGACTCGGGCATCGTGGCGAGGTGGAAGCTGCTTCGACGGCACGTGAGAGTGACTTTGCTGCCATCAGTCTCAACCTCAACCGGGGCGGAAGGCAGGCTACGGCAAATATCCGCCAGGAGACGTCCGGACACAAGAATCGTGCCCTCTGTGGTGATGTCTGCAGGGATCTCCAAACGTGCCGAGGTCTCGTAGTCAAAGCTCGAGAGGCTTACGGTTCCCGCCTCGGCTTTGAGGAGGAGACCGGAAAGCACTGGAACGGGCGGCCGCGGAGACAACGACCGCGCGGTCCACGTAACGGCTTCTGCCAGGACGTCGCGGTCGACTCTGAACTTCACGGAAGGGTGCCGCCTTTCATTGCTGCTGCCAGGTGTAGCTGCGGATTCCTGCTTGGAACCCACCAAAATTTCGCGATCCAACTCAGGAACCTGCATGGTCCGCACTCA
Organism: Paenarthrobacter sp. NPDC092416; assembly: GCF_044755025.1. Taxonomy (NCBI): domain Bacteria; kingdom Bacillati; phylum Actinomycetota; class Actinomycetes; order Micrococcales; family Micrococcaceae; genus Paenarthrobacter; species Paenarthrobacter sp. NPDC092416. The sequence goes on along the minus strand of NZ_JBIVQG010000008.1, from coordinate 129,719 downwards.
ACGAACTACACAACAGACCCGAGGATGGGAGCGCTGCTGACAGCTTAGCCGGAAGATCCGCGATTAACCCATCCCCGATTGTCCGAACCCCGCCTATGTGGACAGCCGCAGGCTGACCACTCGCCCGGCTGATTGGTCTGCCGATGGCAGGTCCGGTGGGTGGCACAACGAGATTGTTATTTGAGGGATTTCAATTTTTTGGGATTCGTAGTGTTAATAACTGCTGTGGAAACTGTGGATAACCGGCTCTCGCCGCGCCGTTCCGCGGTTAAGCCCTGTTCATGGACTGTGCGTTAACTGGGTTTTAAACAGGGTGTGGATGGGGACAACTCCCAGGGCGGTTTTTAACGATCCACAGACGGCTTAAGGGTTTTAAGCCCATTAACCGCGCTTGTCCCCTTAAGTATCCACAGGCTTATCCACATGCACCTGTTAATAAGGTATGTAGTGCGCGCCCCGATGTGGATTTAGGAGTCTCGCTGCTGCTGCTTGATGCGGTTGGTGAGCTCGGTGACTTGGTTGTAAATCACACGACGTTCAGCCATCAGCTCACGGATCTTGCGATCTGCGTGGATCACCGTGGTGTGGTCGCGGCCGCCGAGCTCCTGGCCGATCTTCGGCAAAGACATGTCGGTCAGCTCGCGGCAGAGGTACATGGCGATCTGACGGGCCGTCACCAAGGTGCGTGTGCGGGACTTGCTGCAGAGCTCTTCCATGCTGAGCTTGAAGTAGTCGGCCGTCTGGTCAAGGATCTGCTTCGCAGTGATTTCCTGGGCGCCGTCGTCCGTGATCAGGTCCTTGAGCACCATTTCGGCGAGGGCCACGTCCACCGGCTGGCGGTTAAGGCTGGCAAACGCCGTGACGCGGATCAGGGCGCCTTCCAGTTCGCGGATGTTGCTGGAGATCTTGGACGCGATGTACTCCAAGGCGTCGTCCGGTGCCGAAAGACCTTCGCTGAGGCCCTTCTTCCGAAGGATCGCGATGCGCGTTTCCAGTTCCGGTGGCTGGATGTCCGTCAGCAAGCCCCATTCGAAGCGCGACGTCATACGGTCCTCGAAGCCGGCAAGCATCTTGGGCGGCTGGTCGGAGGTGATGACAACCTGCTTGTTGGCGTTGTGGAGGGCGTTGAACGTGTGGAAGAACTCCTCCTGCGTGCGATCCTTGCCGGCCAGGAACTGGATGTCGTCAATCAGCAACACATCCACGTTGCGGTACGTGGTCTTGAAGCTGGTGCCTTCGTCATCGCGGATGGAGTTGATGAAGTCGTTGGTGAACTCTTCCGAGTTGACGTAGCGGACGCGGATGCCGCTGTAGAGCCGGCGGGCGTAGTGACCGATCGCGTGCAGCAGGTGCGTCTTGCCCAGACCCGAGTCGCCGTAGATGAACAGCGGGTTGTATGCCTTGGCAGGAGCTTCGGCAACTGCCACTGCGGCCGCATGGGCGAATCGGTTCGACGAACCGATCACGAAAGTGTCGAAAATGTACTTCGGGTTCAGCCGGCCGAACTCATGTGAGGTGCTGGGTGGCGTCGGTTGTGGCTTTGGCTCTGCGGCCAAGTCAGGGACCGAGGAAAGTTCGACGGCGGGTTCCGGCTCTGCGTGGACTGGTACCAAATCGGTGTCGACGTCAATCGCGCAGCGGATATCGTCCGAGAAGACATTCCGGAGGGCGTCGTCGAGGGCGTCCTTGACCTGGGTCTGCAGGACCTCGCGGGTGAGCTCGTTGGGGACGGCCACCAGGAGGGTGGAACCGATCAGGCCCTGCGCCTGGGCGAGGATGACGAAGCCACGCTGACGGGGTGTTACCCGGTCGTCCTGCTCCAAGAGGCTCAGCACCCTGCGCCAGGAACTTCCGACAGTATTGGCGTGGTTTGCTTCGTCTACTGTCATCAATCAGTTCCTAAATACTTGCTTGCCGGCGTTGCTGGCAGCCGAAGTCTCTCCGGCGGCGTTGTTCTGGGCGATAATCCACAGAGTTATACACAGCGGGTGGACAATGGGCTACTGAGCCACTCTAGGGGATGAAATCGCCAGAAGATAGCTGGGAAGTTGCCTGTGGATAATTACACCGTTGTTGTTCTCGAAACGGGCCTGTGAGCCACTTCATCCACAGGCTGCGAACAACGGTTGGGCACAGCTGTGGATAGACTTGCGAGAGGCTCCCGGTTTGACTGTGGGTGCCTTTTTGGCCTAACGTTGTGAAGTCCTTTGTGTCCGCTTTTATGATCAGTTGTATCTCCGTGCGTTCAGCGTGCGGTTGGCAACGGCGGCAGACACATACAAAACTTAGCGTCGGCCAGTTCTTCCCCTTTTGATCGGGTGGGCGCACCTTTGATCCACTGGAGTAACTAACGTGAGCAAGCGGACTTTTCAGCCGAATAACCGCCGTCGGGCCAAGAAGCACGGCTTCCGCCTTCGTATGCGCACCCGTGCCGGCCGCGCCATCCTGGCTGCCCGTCGCGGCAAGGGCCGCGTCGAACTGTCGGCGTAAATAACTGACTTGTCGGTCAGGGTCTTTTTGCGGGTTCGACGGTGCTAGCCACCCCTAACCGTCTGCGGACGTCTACCGACTTTTCAACAACTGTACGTTCCGGCGTCCGCAATGGACGCCGGAACTTAGTGTTATATACGGCCTCTATCGAGGCCGGGGAGCCGAGTCGAATCGGCTTCATTGTCTCCAAAGCCGTCGGGAACGCCGTGACCAGGAACCTCGTTAAGAGGAGACTGAGAGAAGCAGGCGCACTGTCCTTGCACACGCATGGAACCGGCCTGGCGGTGGTGGTCCGGGCGTTGCCTGCAGCTGCATCTGCCAGCTGGGAGCAACTGCTCTCGGACTACAACGCCGCATTGGCAGTGACGACGAAGCGACTGGGTGGCTCTGCTCCACCCAAAGCCTCGCCGGATCGCAACGGCACCACAACGGAAGGGACACCGCGTGCATGACATAAGCACCGCCGTCGTTCCTTCCTTTGGTGACCCGTCGGCCTCTGGTGAACCCTCCGCCTCCGGCGACGCATCCGGCGAAGTTCCGCCTGGAAACCTGGCCGTGGTGATCGGTACGTTCCTCTGGAACCTGCCCCGGAACATCCTGATTCTTTTGCTGAAGACGTACCGCAAGGTCGTCTCGCCCCTGTACGGCCAGGTATGCCGATTCTTTCCCTCCTGCTCGGCCTATGCCTTGGAAGCAGTGACGGTGCATGGCGCCGTGAAGGGGAGCTGGCTTGCAGCCAAAAGGCTTGCCAAATGCCATCCTTGGAATGCTGGTGGAGTGGACCATGTCCCCGCTGGCCATCGTCATTGGCCCGAAGGCCGGACGCCCACAATTGTTGTACTGAACAATCCGGACCAGTTCCTGGCTGCTCAGGCTGATGAAGAAGGCCGCTCGGCGGCCTAACGAATAGGGATATCGTATGGACTTCTTTGAAACAATCATGTTTCCGTTCAAGTGGCTGGTGTCAATCATCATGGTTGGCTTCCACGAGGGACTGAGCTTCATTGGCCTGCCCGCCGCGAACGGCTGGACGTGGACTTTGTCCATCATCGGCCTCGTGTTGGTGATCCGTGCCGCCCTGATTCCTGTGTTCGTCAAGCAGATCAAAGCACAGCGGGGTATGCAGCTGCTGCAGCCGGACCTGAAGAAACTTCAGACCAAGTACAAGGGCAAGACTGATCAGCTGTCCCGCCAGGCCATGGCCCAGGAGCAGATGGCGCTGTACAAGAAGCACGGCACCAACCCTTTCTCGGCTTGTTTGCCGATGCTGATCCAGATGCCGTTCTTCTTCGCGCTGTTCCAGGTGCTGTCCGGCATCACTGCAGCCCGTAACGAGGGCGAGGGAATCGGTGCCATGAGCCACCAGCAGGTGGTTCAGTTCGATTCCTCGAGCATCTTTGGTGCGCCCCTGTCAGCGTCGCTGCTGCACGGTGGCGCTGGTGGCAACGAGGTCGCTGTTTGGACCCTGTCCATCGTCATGATCCTCGCCATGACCGCTTCGCAGTTCATCACGCAGAAGCAGATCATGGCCAAGAACATGTCTGAAGAAGCCTTGGCCAGCCCGTTCATGCGCCAGCAGAAGATGATGCTCTACATCCTGCCGCTGGTGTTCGGCATCGGCGGCATCAACTTCCCGATCGGTGTCCTCATCTACTGGACCACCACCAACCTCTGGACCATGGGCCAGCAGTTCTTCGTCATCCGCCGCATGCCCACCCCGGGTTCCCCTGCCGCCAAGGCACTGGAGGAACGCCGCGCTGCCAAGGGCCTGCCGCCGCTGCTGGGTGGCAAAAAGAGCGCCGACGCCGCCGCTGAAGCCGAGGCTGCAGCCGCTGCTGCCGCGGAGATCAAGGCCCAGCGCGTCCAGCCACAACGTAAGAACAGGAAGAAGAAGTAATGTCTGCTGAGAGCACTGAAGAAGTAACCACCGCCGTGACCGGGGACCAGGACGACGTCCAAGAGGAGACGCAGTCCAAGACCGCCAGCCGCTTGGAAGAGGAAGGCGACATCGCAGCCGACTACCTCGAGGAACTTCTTGATATCGCTGATATCGACGGTGACATCGACATTGAGGTTCGTAACGGACGTACCTACATCTCCATCGGCGCCGACGAAGAGTCCGCCGCTTTGGACAGCCTGGTTGGCCGTGACGGCGAAGTCCTTGAGGCACTGCAGGAACTCGCTCGCTTGTCGGTTCTTTCCGCCACGGAAAACCGTTCACGCCTGGTCTTGGACATTAACGGCTACCGCAAGGAACGTGCCGGCGTCCTCCAGCAGATCGCCGAAGACGCTGTTGCCAAGGTCAAGGAGACCGGCGAGACCGTTGCCCTAGAACCGATGAGCGCCTACGAGCGCAAGATCGTTCACGACGCCGTCGCTGACCTCGGATTCGTTTCCGAGTCCGAAGGCGAAGGCGCTGGCCGCCACATCGTGGTTTCGGCTGACTAACGGATCATGGTTGAAATCACCGCAGCTGAGCTGCAGGCAGCAGAGAAGATCTTTGGTGAGCGTCTGGATCTCGCCAAGCGATATGTGGAGCACCTGGCGACGTCGGGAACCGAGCGGGGCCTGATTGGGCCGCGGGAGATCCCGCGTCTGTGGAGCCGCCACGTCCTGAACTGTGCGGTTATTGAGTCCGCCATTGCCAAGGACAGTCATGTAGCGGATGTTGGATCCGGCGCGGGACTGCCTGGGCTGTGCCTGGCCATTGCGCGCCCGGATCTGGAGCTGACGTTGATCGAACCACTGGAACGCCGCGTCATTTGGCTTCAGGAAGTCGTGGACGACCTTGGCTTGGACAACGTCACTATCATGCGTACACGGGCTGAGCTCGCCGTGGGTTTGGTGGACGCCGACGTCGTCACGGCCAGGGCTGTTTCGGCGCTGTCCAACCTTGCTGGATTGACCATTCCTTTGTTGAACGGCCGTGGTGAAGTCGTGGCCATCAAGGGCCGCAGTGCGGCTGAAGAAATTGAGAAGGCCAAGAAGGTCATCCGCAAGCTAGGCGGCGTGGAGACGTCCGTTGTTGTTTGTGGACAGGAGCTTTTGGAGGAACCCACCACCGTGGTGAGGATCATCGTCAACAAGCCCGGAAAGACTGCTTAGTCGTCGTTTGCTTTCCCGCGTGTCGGCGGCTGAGCGGTTAGGCTAGAGAACGGCAGCAAGCGCCGAATGAGAGTGAGAGTGTGACCAGTGGGCAGTAGCGAAACCTCCACGCAGCGGATCCCCCCGTTTATGTCTTTGGGGTCCGCGCGGGCCATGGCCGCACCCTCGGCGTCTCTTCAGTCAGCGATTGTGCGCACGAATTCGGTTGATGATGCTGCTGTTTCACGTGAAACTCTTTTGGACGACGTGCAGAATGTGATGGACTCCATCGACGATTCAAGCCCCATCGCACGCCAGCTCGCCAACGAGACCCGTCGACGCGAGCGTCTGGTGGGTCGCGAGTTGCCCAAACCGGAGCGCACCCGTATCTTCACGGTTTCCAACCAGAAGGGTGGGGTTGGCAAGACCACCACCACCGTGAACATCGCGGCTGCCCTCGCCTCCGCGGGCCTCAACGTTCTGGTTATCGACATCGACCCGCAGGGAAATGCCTCGACGGCGCTGGGGATCGAGCATCACGCGGATGTCGACAGCATCTACGACGTACTGATCAACGACCTCCCCTTGAAGGATGTTGTGGCTCCTTGCCCGGACATCCCCAACCTCATCTGCGCTCCGGCTACCATCCACCTGGCCGGCGCCGAGATCGAACTGGTCTCCTTGGTTGCCCGGGAGCAGCGCCTCCGCAGGGCCATCGACGTCTACGCGAAGGAACGCGAGAAGCACGGCGAGGGCAGGCTGGACTTCATCTTCATCGATTGCCCGCCGAGCTTGGGCTTGCTGACGGTCAACGCCTTCTGTGCAGCCAGCGAGGTACTTATCCCCATTCAGTGCGAGTACTACGCCCTGGAAGGCTTGAGCCAGCTGCTCAAGAACATTGAGATGATCCAGAAGCACCTGAACGCTGACCTGGTTGTCTCGACGATCCTGTTGACCATGTATGACGGCCGAACCAACCTGGCTGCCCAGGTTGCCTCGGAGGTCCGGCAACACTTCCCTCAGCAGGTCCTGGGTGCCGTGGTCCCGCGGTCCGTGCGTATTTCTGAAGCGCCAAGCTACCAGCAGACGGTCATGACTTACGATCCTTCGTCGAGCGGCGCGTTGTCCTACATGGAAGCCGCGGCCGAGATCGCTGAACGCTAGAATCTTTGAAACACTGCAACAGCCTGAGCAGGTCCGTGCTCGGCTATTCCACCGGAGGGATGAATCAATGAGCGAAAAGCGAAGGGGCCTGGGCAGGGGTCTTGGGGCTCTCATCCCTAGTTCCGCCGCGGCACAGGGAAATGGGGCTGTACCGTCCCGTCCTGTGGATCTGTTCTTCCCGGAAGCACGAAAGACGGCTGAGCCTTCGGTCGAGGTCCCTGTCGAGGACGCGGTTACTGACGCTTCTCCTAAGTCGCCGAGTGTCGCAGCGGCTGCGCCCCGTGGTGCTGCGAAGACACCTGCGGTCAAGCCTCCGGCCAAGAGTCCCGCGAAGACAACGACTGCTGCCGCCTCCGAAAGCGACTCCGATGGCGACTCCGGTGGCGACGACGTAGCTGCTGCGAAGCCCGCGTCCAAGCGAACCTCCAGCAAGAACGCTTCTGCTGCTTTGGCGACCGCATCTTCGGTTCCCTCTGCTCCAGAGGTGGAACTGGTTGAGGTTCCGGGTGCCAGGTTCGCCGAAATTCCGGTGACGGACATCCACCCGAACCGCAAACAGCCACGGTCCGTCTTCGATGAAGACGACATGGCCGAGTTGGTCCACTCCGTCAAGGAAATCGGAGTCCTACAGCCAATTGTTGTACGCACTTCAACCGAAAAGGGTGGAGAACCGTACGAGCTGGTCATGGGTGAACGCCGTTGGCGTGCAGTTCAGGCTGCCGGCTTGGAAACGATCCCCGCGATCGTCCGTGACACCACCGACGACGACCTTCTCCGTGATGCCCTGCTGGAGAACCTCCACCGCAGCCAGCTGAATCCTTTGGAAGAGGCAGCTGCCTACCAGCAGCTTCTCGAGGACTTTGGAACCACGCACGAACAATTGGCCGACCGCATTGGCCGATCGCGCCCCCAGGTTTCCAACACCCTCCGCCTTCTGAAGTTGCCACCGCTGGTCCAGCGCCGGGTTGCAGCAAGCGTCCTGTCGGCCGGCCACGCGCGAGCACTCCTGGCATTGCCTGACGCCGCTGCTATGGAACGCCTTGCCCAGAAGATTGTTGCAGAGGGTATGTCCGTGAGGGCGACTGAAGAGGCAGTAGCTCTGTATCAGGACCCCGCTGAGCCCGCGAAGAATGCAATCCCCAAGCCGAACGCACGGCATGAGCGACTGGATTACTTGGCTTCGTCCCTCTCCGATCGCCTGGACACCAACGTGAAGATCACTTTGGGTGCCCGCAAAGGCCGCGTGAGCATCGAATTTGCCAGTGTTGAAGACCTTAACCGAATCATGGATGTATTGAGTCCGAGCGCTGAGGGTTAGTACTTGATGACCAACTGAATGGGGTTTGCTCCGTGGGAGCAAGCCCCATTTTTGTTGCCCTGGACTCGATTGCTATCGCCGACGAGCTGGCGGCGTCTTCTTGACCACGCGGTTCTTGCCAGATTCCGTCTCCTTTGCTGTGGACGGTCGACTCTCTGCAGGCAGTTTCACGTGAAACGCTCATGCATCTTGTGGCGTCGGCGTGGTTCTGGCCGGTGGCGTCGCCCCGTCAACGGTCCGGGGAGCCAAATCTGACCGATCCTGGCTCATTCTGCCGTGGCTTCCGGCTAGGGCCGTGCCTCCGGCTTAGAGGCGTGGGCTCCGTTCGGCTTAGTCCGGCTTCGTGACGGTTAGCGCCAATATCCGCTATCTCAGCCGTACTCTAGTTTGCGCGACCGTGTATCCAGGCCCTGAAGTACGGCGCTGTTTGATGCCCGCTGGCACCCAACTGTGCTTGGCGTGGAGTGCAGTCCTTACTCTCGATGATGTTCTTGGGCATCGGACAGGCAAAAAGGGCCTGGTTGGACGTCAGCGGCGTCCTGCCGCCCGCGTAGCGTTCCCTGCACGGTCCGATATGCCAGGGAGCCGCAGTGAGCTCATGGTCGCCCCCAGCGTTCATTGGCCCGCGTAGGCGCTGTCGATTCGCGACCGCGGTAGGCCTGGGTTAGGCGTGGTGGCGTGGTGGCGTGGCGGTGTGGCTGAGGTCCCGCCAACACCCCTGGAACTTTGACCGGCAGTCGGTGCGCCGGCCGTAGTACGCAGACTTTCTACCTTCTACGCGTTGAGTATGCGTCGTTTGGATCTCCGAGGCATGGGTCTTGTAGTTGGGCGGCCGGCTGGCCTGCCGATTCTGAGTTAGGACAATTGATGCATCGTTCTTCCTCTACGGCAATGGATTGTCCCGCACTATGGCGCTATACCGTGCTTCTGTATCATCTGCGGCTTTGGATTCTTCGTTTCACGTGAAACGAACCTTACGGATGAAATCTCCCACTGGCACTGCCACTTCGAGGCCGTGGAGTTCGTTCCATGGTTTTGATGACCCTAAACGGGCGAAGAATTGGCCTGTTTAATCCGTATCGCGGAGCCTTTTGGCTTTCCTGCACTGAACTATCCCCTGCGCATATCGATGCCCGGTTCTCGCTGCCGGCTGTAGGAACTAAGCCCCCTGGAACATGTGGACTGCGTGATTCTGGCGTCTTGCCGTGCTGGGGCTTGGCGGACATTTTTGGAGTCTAGGCGGGTCTTGGATATATGGGCACTACAACGCCTCATGCCCTGTGAGCGTTTGTTTCACGTGAAACGCGTAGGCAGGTGGTCCCATGCTGGCAATTCGGGCAGAGGAGCACAGCCCATTTTGACCAATGATGATGTGTTTCCGAGCGGATGTTTCACGTGAAACATAAAGGATGGACGCCTACCCGGGCCATCGGGGCTGACTGGAACGATATCAAACTATTTCAGATTCCCTGAGGCGGATACATACGAGACAGTGCGATGCCGGCTTTCCATTTCTGGTGGTTTCAGCGCAGACTGACCGAAGGCCTGATTCTCTTCTCCCTAGGAGCCTTCTCGGAGTCAGGATCTCTAGTCGGGGGGTCTCGTTCCTAATGACGTACTTTCCTGGACTAGGACTTGTGGTGAGCGTTGTCGCAATCAACTGCGCCAAGGTAGCGAAGACGTCAGCCCGGGGCCCCACCAGCATCTGACCAATGATCTAGCGGATACCAGGCTTCCGAAAGGTGGTCGGCACTCCGTCCGGCTCCAATTGCCGGTAGTGGTGCTTCACAGGTCGCAGACTGCAGCAGTTCGAGCTGCACAGTTCCCAATGCTGAGTACGGAACGTCAATGAGGATCGCTATGTAGACTCCTGCCCTGCCCTAGCGGTTAGCGCATCGTCCCAAATTCCAACCGACGTGAGTTTGAATGCTCATACGATGATCAAACGTGCCTGTCTGCAAGCTGCCCCTACAGGTGAACTCCGGTGCTTGAGCTACCGTGCATCCACATGCGACACGACAGAAGCTGTTTCTGGACATGAGGTCAAGGATGCTTTGCGCAGGTAGTACCGGGCAGCGACTGGGGACAACGACAGCGGACGGTGGTTCAATTCCCCCCAGTCCATCGACCGACTTGCCTGGCCACGAACCGAGTCGGCGTCGAGGAACCATTCCGGCCCATGTCACAAGGAAATGAAGATGGCAACGACCCGTGGCCTGGACCGGGTCGTCCAGGTACAGCAGGTGGCCTCGAAGACCTTGCGTGGTCTGCGGTCTGCGGTCTGCGGTCTGCGGTGTGCGGGGGCGCCGGCGACCTTGAATAGCACACTGTCGCAGGTGGCTGGAAATGACCAAACCTTCGCTCGCCTCTCAACACTGGGCTACTGTCCGTCTCTCGTGCAGGGCGGCGTCGGGAATCAGAAATGCGGCATTCATCCCGCCTCATCGGACAGTCTCTCCGACCATATGTGTTGGCGCCAAAGGGTGGTCGAGGCTGCGGTTATGAGTGGGAAATCAGAGCGAGGTCTGTCTCCAGAGTCATCTGGGATACAGCGATGGGGAGCTCAGTCCCCCGTGCCCCATCGGGGATCCATAAGGCGACGTTGGTAGCTGGCGGACAAAGCGCTGGACGGACGAGCTTCAACATTGGACAGAGCCGTCGTCACGGAGCAGGGACGTGGGGTTGCGCTGGCATCACCGCCTAGCAACCCCCCGCCTACCTCGGTCTGCTGCAGTCCAGGGGCGCAGTCCGAACTGCTCCGAAGTTGTGCTCCCAACCCCGCGATCCTTTGACTCCCGCGCCACGGCCATTCTCTCCTGAAGCTGCTGTGCAAAGGACTGTGTCTGACGTGGGAGTGACGTGCTCTGGGGCGACCCTGAGACGGGCCTATGCTCGACTTCCCTGGCCGCTTCTCCTCCATGCCGTGGGCCTGTCTGGTTTGGGTGTATGGATGAGCGCGCGGGGCCCCTCTCGTTTGCTGCGGCGTGCGTTCTAGCCTTCGACTCACGTGCCTCATCGACATTGATCTGATGTTGTACACCTGTCCGTCCCTGCCGCGCGAACTGCGTGGATCACGAAAGCCCTTGCGGGACTTCGCGACATTCAGCACTTCATGGTCAGTGAGCGTGTCAGCGGCGGATGTGACACTTGTCGAGATGGCCGTGGACCGGAAGGCGCCGAACGGCTTGTCCCTTAGGGGCGCCTGTTTCACGTGAAACGGACGGGAGACTCTTGTGGTCGCCTGCCGTGGAAGAGGGCCGCGGAGGCAGGATAAGGATTTGACTTTTGCGAATAGGGCGGTGGATAAGCCTGTGGATATCGCTGGGGATAACTTTGTGGATATTGCGATCCACGGACTTCTATCAAGGTGGGTCAGTGGGGCCTCTGCGCGGCGTGCGGTTCCGGCATCCGCGATTCGCTGATGTGTTTCACGTGAAACATCGCTAAGACGCGCGGTGGGTACTCATTTTTTGTCATATGACGCGGAAAACGAATGATTTCCGGTGTTTTGACGTGGCGTCCGCAATCATCTCCTAGCGGTCGGCGTCGCGTGCGGAGATCGCCGTTTCCGAAACAGCATCACAGGCGATGACGCTCTTCCTGTGATGTCGATCCGTGGCTCGGACCACCATGTGGATATGACTGTGGATAACTCTGGGGATAAGTCCTGTGGGTAATTGTCTGAGATTAATCTCACGACGGCATGCGTGTGCGTGGAGGGCACCCGAGGCATAAGTCCGGCAACTCCACAAGCGACGGGAATGGTGGCGCGAAGAGTGCGACGTTGCCCTGCGGGAGATTAGGCTCAATGCGCTGAAGCTGTCTGGCTTCCCTAGGAGTGGTGACTGAATCGCGGTCAGTCATGTTTGCGGATGGCGAGGGCCCGCACGGACATCACTCCAGAGCAATATGCCGGAGTATCGCACCCCCTCGCGTCGGGACATGATCCGATGTTTGACGTGTGCGAGCTTGTACGATGCCCGCCCGATGGCTGCCCAGGGTTAGGGGTTCTGGAGTCCATGAAAGAGACATCGAGACTCTCATCGGCGTCCCCATACTGGAGCGTGCCTGACGTCACCGATCAGCTCGCGGAAGTCAGCAGTGAGTACTGCATCAACGTCAGTATGTTTTGGATCGACAGAGTGGCGCTCTTCTCTGGAACACCAACGAGGGACTGCGGCTGCACGGACATCGCCGGGAACACGCACTCAGGTTCGCGCCGTCTGGTGGGCAGACCCGTATTCGCACGAGACGGCACGTCAGGTCTGAATCAACGCAAGGTGGAACCCCATGGGCGGTGTCTCGGTTTGGATGTTTCACGTGAAACGGATCGCCGGGTCCGGGAGCGTGCACCGGATTCGGCCAGTTCGCGTGATCCAGGCTGGGGAGTTGCCACCTTTCGGGTGAGACCCACGAGTGAGTTGCGGGAAGCCCTAGGTCGGGGCCGGAGGCAAACGCAGCTCTTCTGGGACTGATGAGTTGTTTCCGACATCAATCACACCGGCTGTCGGCCACGGCTAGTGGTTAGCATCGTCGGGGACCCTGGGCGATGCGCACCTGCACGTCCGGCCAGGGCCAGTATGGATCTTGCGTTCTGTGGAGCGAACGTTTCCTTTACGGCTATAGTGTTGCCGCGTGTAGGGAGTACGCCCCAGCAGCTCCCCCATTGCTACGTTGCGAAGCTACTTCGGTTCGAGGGCTGAGGCGGGTATCGGCACTTGTCCATAATTGTGCTGTGGGCTGCCAACGATCCACCAGAACTATGCTTGGAAGTGTTTCACGTGAAACGAACAGCAGCACACACTCGCCGAGCCAGCAGGCGAACTCCAACCAGCTCAGACCAAAATGGTGTATTTCCTAACGAGTGCCGTTAGAGCGTCGCGTGTGGGAGGCAGCGAGTGCATGCCTGGGTGCTCGACCACAGTCTGCTCACTGGACGTCACGCGGTCGAAGAATGCGTGAAAGGCTTTGCCGGACCGCCAGGCCCTTCGGGGACTCCGCAGGGGGTGGCTGAGGAACAGTGAATGACAGTGGGAGTGAAGTTCATCAGACGCTGCGGGTGGCTGACACCTTGAAATCAGTCCAAAAGTGGCTCAGAGGTTGGGGATCAGGGGCTGCGTGACCGCAGACTGAACGCGTGCGTACGAGACTTCGCGAGGAAAGGGCTCCGACCGCTAACGGGAGCCCGTCCATGCGTGGCAGGACTGTTGGCATGGGGTTCAAAGACTCGTCAGCGGCGGAAGCCGTTGACTCCCCCGTAGTCCTTACGTGCATCTACATGGAATCGCGAAACCAATCTCGACCGGCGCCGAACCGGATCCTCCAGCGACCCTTTGGCCAATGTCGTTGCTTGGATCTGGAATGCCACCATCGTCTGAATACCACGGTGGGCCTCAACGCCCTGGAATACGACCGTGCTTGCGACAGAGGCTTTGACTGTCCGCTTTTCTGCAGTCTCTCTTCGAGACTGTCGAATTCTCCTAGTCTTCACGCTCTTCGCTGGATATCGTTCCTGACAGACACGTTTCTGGCGGCACGGAGGTCCGAAAGACCTGCCAGTTCCAGGAATCGTCCGGCGGCATTGTGGACTTGAGCCGAGTAGGTAACCATAGCTAACGGTCGACACCCGAGAAGAAGCACAAAGCGCTTTCGGCTGAGACGGAAGAGGCCAACGGGACGGGATGACCGAGGTTTGCCCTAAGAATGGGCTGCAGTGCCTTCGAACCACATTGCTGATATCAGGGTGGAACTTTCGCCTCCCGGGGACGACGATGCCCCGTAGGATCTGGCGGGCAGTCTGGCGGGCAGTCTCACGGGCCGCAGCGGTCCCGGCGGGCACGGCTGCCCCACGCGTCCGTTTGGCCTCTAAGGAGCTCATAGGAGCTCATCAAGGGCGGTTGAGTGCAACGTAGATCCTGGCAAGAGTGGCATTTCCAACGGACTTTCGACTATCCCGACGAATGAACATCTGCAGTTGCAACGGTGGGATGCCTGTTATAGACGGCGAGATCGATCGTCGACACCTTTTCCACCCAATCTCGTGTGTGACCGCAGACTGACGAGTTACGTGCCCGCAATCGGGAGTCCCCGGTGGTTGGGGTTGTGCGTAGTCTAGGGAAGGCGGGCCTGGCGGCCCGTATTTTGTGGTTCTTCCCTTTGGCGTTCCGAAGTTGCCCGCCACATCTAAGCGCAGAAGGCTCGGAAATGAGAAGACGCTGGAGCGCAGGGCAGTCCCTGGATGAGTGTTTCCGATCAGCAAATGTCGCATGTTTCACGTGAAACAGAGTCGGCCGAGGAAGGCGGCGGATGGGAAGGGCGTTTCACGTGAAACCACGCTAGGGAATGCGCTCAGGGACGATGTACTGCTGCCCCTCTTATGGCTGCAATAGTCTCTCGCCTTGGAACGTAGTGATGCTGCGTCAGTCGAGCATGCAACCTCATCTGATCGAAGAAATGTTAGGTTCACTCATCCGTTCGTTCGATCTGCTCATTGGTGGCTAGATCGGAAGTGTGAACGCTTGGGGACGGGTGCTTGCCTCGCTCACCGACCGAATGACTGCCCGAATGACGCCCTTGAACTTGGCCGGCGGGAGGGGCCGGGATGTGAGTGGGGGTTCGGCGGGAGGGGCCGGGATGTGAGTGGGGGTTCGGCGGGAGGGGCCGGGATGTGAGTGGGGGTTCGGCGGGAGGGGCCGGGATGCTGGAGCGCTGCGAGTTTCGCCTACACCAGTTAGGGAGAACTTGCAGTGCCTATCAGGAGCAGACACCACGAACATTTACCGCTTACGCAACCCATCAGAGATTCATTCGGAAGTGTATGACAACTAGACGGCGATTATCGGCGTGCAGCTCTCCAGGTAGAACAAAAATCAATTAGGAATACAGCTCGTACCTCACCAGATGCGGGTGCAACCACGAAGGCTGCCGGCGGCAACATCATCATGTGAATCTACAACCACAAAGAAAGCCAGCGGCCCCAACTCCACGAGGAGCTGGAACCGCCGGCTTTGGCAGACAGTCTTAGGAGACCTAGGAAAGGACGTCCGCGAATTCCTTTTCGAAGAACTGCTTCGGCTTGGCGCCGATGACAGTGCTCTTAACTTCTCCCCCGCTGAACAGGTACACGGCCGGGATGGACGTGATGCCGTATTCGGCAGCGATGGCGGGGTTGTCGTCAACGTTGAGCTTCACGACGTCAACCTTGTCGCTGTACTCCACGGAGATCTCGTCGAGGATGGGACCGAGCTTGCGGCACGGGCCACACCACTCTGCCCAGAAGTCCACGATGACCGGCTTCTCGGAAGCCAGGACATCCGTGCTGAAGCTTGCGTCGGTTACGTCTTTAGCGTTGCTCATAACTCTTCCCTTCGGATGGTTGCTTGGTTGCAGCTTACGAGTGCAGGTCTGCGAGGTAGTGCTCGACGTCCAGGGCGGCCACACAACCGGAGCCCGAAGCCGTGATGGCTTGGCGGTACGTGGGGTCGATGACGTCACCGGCAGCGAACACGCCCTTGATGCTGGTGCGTGAGCTGCGGCCGTCGACGGCGATGGTTCCCTCGGGCGTCAGGTCAACCTTGCCCTTCACGAGCTCGGTCCGGGGATCGTTGCCGATGGCCACGAACACACCTGTTACGGCGAGCTCGGACTCGGTTCCGTCCACCAGGTTCTTGAGCTTGAGTCCCGTGACCTTTTCTCCGCCAAGAACGTCCTCAACACCGGTGTTCCAGATGAAGTTGATTTTCTCGTGAGCTTGGGCGCGGTCACCCATGATCTTGGATGCCTTGAGAGTGTCACGACGGTGAATTACCGTGACTGACTTTGCGAACTTGGTGAGGAACAGTGCTTCTTCCATGGCCGAGTCGCCGCCACCGATGACTGCGATGTCCTGGTCCTTGAAGAAGAAACCGTCGCAGGTTGCACACCAGCTAACGCCGTGGCCTGAAAGACGCTTCTCGTTCTCAAGACCGAGCTCGCGGTACGCGGAACCCGTTGACAGGATGATGGCCTTCGCCTGGAAGGTCTCTCCCGTGCCGATGGTGACCGACTTGATGTCGCCGTCGAGATCGAGTTCGGTGACATCCTCGAACTGGATCTCCGTGCCGAAGCGCGCAGCCTGCTTCTCGAAGTTTTCCATGAGATCCGGGCCCATGATGCCGTCGGGGAATCCGGGGTAGTTTTCTACGTCGGTGGTGTTCATGAGCTCGCCACCAGCAGTGACGGAACCGGCGATGAGCAGAGGCTTCATGTTAGCGCGGGCAGTGTAAACGGCGGCTGTGTAGCCGGCGGGGCCTGAACCTACGATGATGACGTCACGCACCTGCGATGCGCTGTTTTCTGCAATGCTCACGTTGCGTGAACCTCTTCCTTAGTAGATGCTGCGGCTTTCGGGGCAGCCACCTGACTCAACCCCCGTAACGGTCCAAATATTCCGTTGGATTTGGAGGGCCTAAAACCCACCATCATTCAGGGTACCGTCTGGAGGCTCGGCCAATCGAAGCGGGGACGCCCGATGACCGTGAGCCACATCAGTCACAAAGCCTCGCGCACATGCAAAAGGCACATGCGAAAAGTAGGTAGCAGCAGATGCCGTTCTGAGCGCCCAAAACGGCATCTACTGCTACCTAGTTGGGTTAGCGGACCGAAAACTGGACTACTGGACCGTGACTTCGGCCAGGCGCAGACCGAAACCGAACTGCGTCTTGGGGGCAGCCAGCTTGGGCAAGGCCTTGATGACGACGATCACGTACTGCGTCTGGGTAGGTGCAGCAAGCGGCATTGTCAGCTCGGGTGAAGTAAAGCTGTTGGTGCCGACGAGCTTGGCGCCATCCATCGCCGGACGATCGTTGGTGAAAACGCTGATGCTTCCGCCCGAGCCGCCCAACTGATTCAGCACAACAGACTTGACCTCTGCCGGCTCCTTCAGTTTGACCACCAGCGGCATCTCTTCGGAGAGTCCACCCCAGTTTGCCGACGCGAACTCCATGTCCGACCAGTAACTCGCAGCGTTGCCATCAAAGGCTTTGGGAAGATCCTTGTCGAACGTTGCTGCGAAGGGGAAGTCGCCGAGGCGGGTAATCCCATCAATCGCCGGAGGTGCTGCAGGAGCAGCGGTCTCACTGGCGGATGGTTCCGCGGACTCAGTACCTGTTGGCTGCTGTGCGGTCGTCTTGTCCGTTGCTGCCGGAGCACCGCTGGGCAGAAGGCTGCCAAGGTTGGTAACAGCGAGAACAAGTCCCACGATCAGGACTGCGGCCAGCAAGCCGCCGACGAGCCACCGCAAAGACCGCGGTTCACGTTCCGGCGCATCATCCTCGTAAACATCGTCTTCCTCAACGTACTCTTCGGCAACAGCGGCCGACGCCGGGAAGCTGGTTGGCGCACGATCGTAGCCTGAGTCGTTAGCACCGGACGCTGCACCACCTGGGGCGGCGGCTCCCCCGGCGAAGCCATAGTCTTCCTCAGACCACAGAGACACCTTGGGCTCTGTCGCCGGAGCCGCCGGGGCCGCCGGAGCCGTCGGTGAGGCAGATGCTGTGGCAGCCGGCGGAGTTGCTGGTTGAGCAGGTGTGGTCGAGGCAGGGACAGCCTGGGTCGGCGGCTGTGCGGGAACAGACGGCGAAGCAGGTACGGCCTGTGTTTGCCGTGAGGCACCGGACGTAGCCTCAGCGGAACCAGCCGACGCGGCGTCAGCACCGCCGTCGGCGTTTCGAGAACCGGCGTTCTTCAGCGCGGCGGCGGCAGCGGCACTGGCCGCCCCGGCTCCCGCTGCTGCAGCGGCGAGCTTGGCAGCAAGGCCGCCCTTGGCCGATGAAGGGCTGGATGCGGGCATCGGCGGCACGTTGCTGGAAGCCGCAGCGGGCGTGTACTGCTGGTCCTCGGCATCGTTGTCCGACGATTGAACGGCGTAGCCATTCTCGTCGTACTGGATGTACTCGGCTTCGTGCTCGTCGTCCTCGTACAGGCCGTCATACGTTTCGGGCTCGTAGGTGCGCGCCTGGCCAAAGATTTCGCTACCGAGGGTCTCCGTGAAGAACGGTTCCACATACGGCGGGTTGGTGGCGACCACGAGGTCCAGAAGATCCGGAGCAGTGCTGTGGTTGGTGATCAGGTATGTAGTGTTGTCGCTGACGCCCAGATCCAGGATCTGGACGTGGCCCGGGCGCTCCCCCGTAGCTACTTCGCGGGCGCTTTGAGCTACTTGGTCGGCGTTTCCGGGACCAGCGACGAGGATGCTGACGGGGCGGTTGAGGACCTGATCCACGCCGTCGAGCACCAGATCTTGGTCATGCGAGGTCAATACGGTGGCCGTGACCTTGTAGCGGCCGCCAAGCACTGATCCGACGTCGATCGGGTGGGACACGTGTTCCTCCTAGGCTGTCCGGGAGCTGCGGGTCCTGCATGCGACTCGCCCGGCGTGCCGGTTGAGCCGCTTTTGCAACTACCTGTATTCGTTTCTAGCCTAGCCGATTGCATGCCGTCACCACGGGAGACGGCACCGGCTCACTTCTTCCGACCCCGCCGACGAGGGAAGTAAGGATTGTGTCCTGGCTCGCCTTGGTAGGTGCGGCGACCCGGCAACGGCACCTGCTGACGGAACCTGCCACCCTGTGCTGTGCTGGGCACGTCCTCGTCGGGGAGGTATGTTGTGGGCGCATCCTGGAGGTGCTCGGCTGAGTCGCCATCGTGGTGTTCGACGGCGGGTTCCGGCTTTAGTGCCGGTCCGGCCCTGAAGGAAGCGGCGTCGAACTCGCCGGAGATGCGCGGAATCAAACCAGTATCGTCCGAGACTGTGGCGCGTGCCGCCGTCGTGGTTTCTGCGCCGCTGGATGCGGGGACCGGGACGCCGCGACCCAGGCGGCCCAGCAACGGCCGCATGAGGTCGCGAAGCTCACTGACGTGGAATACACGCAGCAGCAACAGATACGCGACCAACATGACGGGTCCGACGACGACCACCGTCACCAAGGCCGCCGGGCGGCTGCTCCAGGCGAAACCGTCGGACCGGTAACTGCCCAAAAGCCACAGCGCGAGAGCGCCGGCAAGGGCGGAACCCAGCCCGGCGTAGCCCATACGGATATACGAGTTCGCGATCCGGGGACCGTCCAGGTGTCCCAGCATCCTGCGCAGGAACCAGACGCTGATCACCACGGAGAGGATGTTGCCGAGCGTATACAGTACGGCGATCGCGTAGATGATCTGGCCCACCGGCAGGAACTGGATGATGAACGCACCCACCACGTAAACGACCGCGAGCAGCAACTGTACGTACAGCGGCGTTCGTGCGTCCTCGTTGGCGTAGAACACGCGGGACATCATGAAGTTGGCACTCATGAACGGGGTGCTGAGCGCCAGGATCGTCAGCGTCTGTGCCAGCATGACGCCGTCGTATGGCTCGCCGCCGGAGAAGAACATGCCAAGCGGCCCGGCCAGGGCGAACAGGGCCAGCGCCCCGAAAACTGTGGCCACCGCCATGGTTCGCAGGCCATGGGACAGAGCATCGCGCAGCTCGGCCTTGTTGCCGTCCTGGGACGCGCGCGACATGCGGTTAAAGAGGACAGTCGCAAGCGAGAGCGCGATGATCGAATGTGGCAGCAGATACAGCTGGCTCGCGACTTCCAGAACGGCGTTGCCGGGAAGCGTGGCAGCAGCCGTAGTGTCCCCCGCGTTGTCCAGACGGAGGCGCTCGGCGCCCGGAATGGTAGCGATCTTCATGACGTAAAGGAACGCCAGCTGTCCGACGGCGGCAGTCAGCAGCGTCCAGACGCTCAGCTTGGCTGCCTGGCCGAGTCCAACACCGCGCCAACCGAAGCGGGGCCGCAAGCCCAGCCGCAGCCGGAGTACGGGTATGAGGAGGATTGCGGTTTGGGCGATCACACCGAACGTGGAGAACCCGGCAATCAGGAACGTCTGGAAGGAACCCCAATTGTCCAGCGTGTGCGGGTTGGTGTAGTTGGCGCCCAGGATCCAGATGAACATGCCCAGGCCGGCGATGGCCACGATGTTGTTGAGGATGGGCGCCCACATCGCCGGACCGAAGGCTCCATGGGCGTTGAGTACCTGCGTTAACAGGGCATACAGGCCATAGAAGAAGATCTGCGGCAGACACCAGAACGCGAAGGTGACGGCCAGGGCCTTCTGTTGCTCCGAATATCCCTGCGTGGTGAGGTCGATGACCATCGGAGCAGCGAGAGTGACCAGCGCTGTTAGGGCAAGCAACACGAGCACGGCCAAAGTCAGGAGCCGGCTGATGTAGTCCGCTCCCCTGTCCGGGGCTTTGCTTGCCTTGATGATCTGCGGGACGAGCACAGCATTGAACACGCCGCCGGCCACCAGCAGGAAGATCAGGTTAGGCAGGTTGTTCGCGTTAATAAACGTGTCATTTACCGTTGAACCCAGGCCGAGGGCGGCGCCCAGCATCCATGTTTTAGCGAAGCCAAGGAACCGCGAAACAAGCGTTCCGGCGGCCATGATGGCGCTGGAACGTGCTTCTCCGGATTGAACGGACTGGGTTGTTTTGGCTTCAGACATCGCCTTTATCGTCCCATGTACCTGTGTCAGAGGTGTTCGGGCAGTACTTCCCGCGCCAAATCGGCGATTCGCCGCTCATTGGGGAAGGACAGTTTGCGCGCCAGTTCCTGGATGGGAACCCACGCTGCGTCCACGGCTTCCTGATCCGGATCGTTCTCGATGGTCAGCTCGCCGCCCGTGGCCTGCAGCAGGAAGTGGTGGACGGTTTTGTGGACACGGTGGCCGCTGACAGTGAACCAGTAGTCAATGCTGCCCAGGGGTGCCAGGATGCTGCCTTCGATCCCGGTTTCCTCGGCAATCTCGCGGACAGCGGCTTGCTCGTTGTTCTCCCGGCCCTCTGGATGACCTTTGGGCAAGCACCATTCAAGTCGGCCACCCCTATTAAGGCGGGCAATAATCGCAACCCGGAGTTCGCCGTCGGACGTATCTACTACGACGCCGCCCGCCGACACTTCCTCCACAGTGGGAAGCGAGGCCTGCACCGGGTGCTGCGGGGCAGGCGCGACGTGGGCGCCGATTGCCGACGGCAACGGTGCGTTCGTCCTCCTGCCAGGAGCGCTCGGGATCGGATTGGCCATGAAGTCCACTCTAACGACTCTTGCCCTCGAGTGATGACCGGGACATGGCCACAAGATGGACGGCAGGAGACACGCGTTACGGGTCCGCTGGTTTTCGGATGGAACTGTGGCCCAATGCCGCGCAAAAATCTGCCAAGCTTAAGGGACTATGGCGCACGTATTGGACAGCTCTTCAGTCAACTTCACCATCGACCCCGTGGTGCTCGACCTCGGGCAGCGATTTGTCGATGCTGGATTCGAGCTGTCGCTGGTGGGCGGCCCCGTTCGCGACCTTTTCCTGGGGAGGACCTCCCCGGACCTGGACTTCACCACCGACGCCACCCCGGACCAGACGATTGCCGTCATCAAGAAATGGGCGGACAACTTCTGGGAAATCGGACGGGCGTTTGGCACGATCGGGATGAAGAAAAACGGCTTCCAGATCGAAGTCACCACCTACCGGGCCGAGGCGTACGATCCCGATTCGCGTAAGCCCGTAGTCGCCTTTGGCAGTTCGCTGACCGAGGACCTGCTCCGCCGCGACTTCACCATCAACGCCATGGCCTTGCGCCTGCCGAGCCTGGAACTGGTGGACCCGTTCGGTGGCGTCCGGGACCTCCACGCCTCCGAACTCGCCACACCCGGTGCGCCTGAGGCGTCCTTCTCTGACGACCCCCTTCGCATGATGCGTGCAGCCCGCTTCGCGTCCCAGCTTGGCGTGTCGGTTCATGACGACGTCCGGCTCGCCATGTCCCAGATGGCCGATCGCATCAAGATCATCTCAGCCGAGCGGGTCCGCGATGAACTGGTCAAGCTGATCAACGGCGCGCACCCGCGCGTGGGGATCGATCTCCTGGTGGACACAGGGTTGGCCGAATTTGTTCTTCCCGAGGTCTCCGCGCTTCGCCTCGAAGCCGATGAACACCACCGCCACAAGGACGTGTACCAGCACTCCCTGCAGGTCCTCGAACAGGCGGCTGCGCTGGAAACCGGCCCCGACGGTGCGGTTCCGGGCCCGGACTTTGTGCTTCGGTTCGCAGCGTTAATGCACGACGTCGGCAAGCCGGCTACGCGTCGATTCGAACCCGGCGGCGCTGTCAGCTTCCGGCATCACGACGTGGTGGGGGCGAAGCTGGTGGCCAAGCGGATGAAGGCCCTTCGCTTCGATAACGACTCCATCAAGGCCGTCGCACGGCTCGTGGAGCTGCACATGAGGTTCTATGGTTACGGCGAGGCTGGCTGGAGCGATTCCGCCGTCCGCCGCTACGTGACCGACGCCGGCCCCCTGCTGGAACGCCTGCACCGGCTCACCCGCTCTGACGTCACCACACGTAACCAACGCAAGGCCGACCGTCTGTCTTTTGCCTACGATGACTTGGAACAGCGCATTGCTGCCCTGTTGGAACAGGAATCGTTGGCAGCCGTCCGGCCGGACCTCGATGGTGCGCAAATCATGGCTATGCTCGGACTGAAGCCGGGGCCAGTCGTCGGCCGCGCATACAAGTTCCTGCTGGAAGAACGAATGGAGCACGGTCCGCTGTCCCACGAGGAAGCCAAGTCCAAGCTCTTGGCGTGGTGGGAAGCGCAACCCGAGTCCGCCGTCGTCGATCATTCGGCCGAAACCGATGCCACGTCGGCAACTGCCGAGTCACCGTCCGTGTTTGCCGAGTCACCGTCCGCGTCAGCCACACCAATGGCCCGCGAAGAAATAGAGGAGTCCTAATTGAACGCCGCGATGTTGCCCGCACGTCCGCAGCTCTGGATCCTGCGCCACGGCGAGACGGAATGGTCCAAGAGTGGCCAGTACACCGGCCTGACCGACCTTCCCTTGACTGTCGAAGGTGAACAGCAGGCAGTCGAGGCCCGCAAAGTCCTTGAAGGCATCGACTTTGACCTCGTACTGACCTCCCCGCTACGCCGCGCGCGCCGCACCGCTGAACTCGCCGGTTTCCCGGACGCGGTCCACGAGCCGCTCGCCGTCGAATGGAACTACGGCGACTACGAAGGCGTCAGCTCCGACCTCATCCGCAAGGACAACCCCGACTACCTGATCTGGACCGATGGCGTGCCCAACGGCGAAACCCTGGACGAGGTTGCGGCGCGTGCCGACAAGATCATCGGCCGTGTCCTCGAATCGGGCATGGACAATGTCCTTGTGGTTGCCCACGGCCATTTCTCCCGCATTCTCACAGCCCGCTGGCTGGAAATGGACGCGAAAGAAGGCCGGCATTTCATTCTCGGCACGGCCAAGGTCTGCACCCTCGGTTGGGACAAGCGCACGCCGGCAATTGTCCGCTGGGGTCTCTAAAACACGAATTTAGAAAAACTTTTGGCAAATTAGCGAATTGAGCTGGTCAAAAGTCCTCACCATGAGGTAGCTTATATCTTGTTCCCAGAGCGACCCGCCGGGAACTTGGCGCGCATTCCCCGATTAATCAGTCGGGACCAATGCCACAGCAGAAGAGGAGGTTGGGAAAAATGATTACTTTGACTAGCGGATGGAAGATGACCATCACTGCTGCCCCGGCCTCTGCTGCTGTTCGACGCCTCTTTTCGAAGCATATTTCGAACCACTGACCACCTCCTGAACACCGGACCGGCCTGACGCCGGCGGTCTTCATGGGCCACCAATTGCCGGGTGGCGTTTTGAGAGGTCAGTAGCAGAGGCGGACCCAGCCAGCAGGCCGTGGGTGCGCAGTTTCCCCAAAGTTCGGAACCAGCTTCTTGTTGGGGACAGCTGCAGGAAGCACACATTGTGCATGGTCATTCGGGGTTTCCCGTTTCGGTCCGCCTATCCCCCTTATTAGCGTCGGGCATTTGTGCCCTTTTTAGCCATTGATTTCCCTTGAATTCTGCTGGCTCTAATTGTTGTGCCCAAATTCCGGCAATTCAATCACCATGAAAGGAGGTGAACCATGCCAAAGCGCCTCAAGGACCTCCGGTTCTTCAAGAGCACCGACGCTCCCAAGGACCGCACGCTGTTCAACGGTCAGTTGGCCGACCAGAAGCGTGAGGACGTCTACGTCGTCCTGCACCAGATGGGACTCATCCGCTGATTCCCTTCAGCAAGTTCGAAGGGAAATCCTGATGTCACACATTCACGATCATCCTCCAGGAGCCCACGCGGCGACGCGTGGGCTCCTGCCTTTAACCCGTGAGTTCCTTGCCCTGGGTTCGTGGTCGGTGGGCCGCCTCCATGACCGGACGGTATGCTCGATTCCATGCAGGAGACGACGCCGCACCGGCAGCGAAAGCGTGCTCGCTTAGTGGTTCCGAGCCGGAGCGACTCCTTGCTTCGCAACTTCACGGAACTCGTAGGCGGCCCCCTCGGTCAACACTCATCACCCGGGCGGATTTCCCCCGGACCGTTCACCGCTGAGCGGGTCCTCATCATCCTGACTGTGTGTGCTGCCCTCCTTGCCGTCCTGGTGAAGGACTACTGCCGGGTCAATGGCTGGCAAACACCCGTGCAGTTCTATGCCACCTGCTATTCCGACTTCCCCGAACTGTTCCGCAACCGCGGCTTGGGTGATGGCGTCTTTCCGTTCTTCACGCAAGGCAGTCTCTTCGAATACCCCGTGCTCATGGGGATCATCGCCGGTGTGACGGCACTGTTGGTGCCCGGTCAGGGGACAGGCAACGAACGGATCCTGGGCTACTTCGACGTCAATGCGACGCTGATCGTGGCGGTGTGGATTGTCACTGTCCTTCTGACGGCAAGGATGAGCAAACGCCGTCCCTGGGATGCCGCCATGGTGGCAGTCGCACCGGGAATCATTCTGGCCGGCTTCATCAACTGGGACATGTGGGCAGTGGCCCTCCTCGCCCTTGGAATGTACTTCTTCTCCCGCGACAAGCTGATCCTCGCAGGAGTCTGCATTGGGCTGGGTACGGCCACGAAGCTGTACCCGGTGCTGATTCTGGGGGCGGTTTTGGTGCTGGCCCTGCGCAGCGGCCGGTTGCAGGCATTCTTCATCACGGCATCCGCCGCCGCGGCCTCGTGGCTGGTAGTCAATCTCCCCATTGCGGCCATGAACCCGTCAGGATGGCGCTACTTCTTCGAGTTCACCCAGGAGCGCCCTGCCGGTTACAGCTCCCCGTGGTTCGCGTTCAACCTCGTAGCGGACAGGCTCCAACAACCACAGCTGACTGCGGAGACCATCAACTCGTTGGCTTTGTATCTGTTCGTTCTGGCGTGTGCGCTGATTGGTGCTTTGGCCTTGGTGTCCCCGCGTCGTCCCCGCATAGCCCAGCTGGCGTTCCTGATCGTTGCAGCCTTCATCCTGACCAACAAGGTGTACTCACCGCAGTTCGTCATCTGGCTCATCCCCCTGCTTGCCCTCGCCCGGCCGCGCTGGCGGGACTTCCTCATCTGGCAGGCTGCAGAGGGACTGCACTGGGCCGCTATCTGGATGTATCTCGGCCAGGCGACCAGCGGTGGATCCGTGCAGCACAACATCGACATGCCCTACTACGTCCTTTCCGTGCTGCTGCATATGGCAGCGACTGCATATTTGATGGCACGCGTGGTCATGGACATCTGGATGCCCGCACAGGATCCCATTCGCGCGTCTGGGGCCGACGATCCCCACGGTGGCCCGTTCAACCACACGGCGGACTGGCTACGGATCGACCTGTGGCACCCTACATTGTCGGTGCTCCCATGGCGGGCCCGGACGGCAGCTCCCCGGGCGGCTCATCCACACCGGAACGCTACGGCACCCCCGAAGGTTTCAGCACCTCACGCGGCAGAGGCCGGCAGCGATGGCTGACGTGGCCGTCGTAGGTTCCGGCCCGAACGGACTTGCCGCTGCGGTGGTCATGGCACGCGCGGGCCTGGACGTCCAGCTGTACGAGGCGGCAGCCACGATCGGCGGTGGAACGCGGACAACCGAGCTGATTGAGCCCGGTTATCTGCACGACGTATGCTCCGCCGTACATCCAATGGCCCTTGCTTCGCCGTTCTTCCGTGCGTTCGAGCTCCCGAAAAGAGTGGAGCTGCTTCTTCCGGAAGTGCAACACGGAACGCCCCTGGACGTAGGCGGCGCTGCGCTGGCGTACCAGTCGCTGGAGCGGACTTCAATGGAACTTGGCGTTGACGGTCCGGCTTACCGACGCCTCATGGCTCCGCTGCTGGACCACGTGGGCGGGGTAATGGACTTTACGGGCAACCAGTTGCTGCGAATGCCCCGTGATCCGATCGCAGCGCTTCGGTTTGGGCTCGCGACGCTGGACCAGGGAACGCCCTTATGGGGGCGGAGATTCCAGGAGGAAGCCGCACCGGCTTTGCTCACTGGCGTGATGGCGCATGCCGTGGCGCCATTGCCGTCGCTCAGTGCCACGGGAGCCGGGTTGTTGCTGGGTGTTCTTGCCCACGCAGGGGGCTGGGTGATCCCTGTGGGCGGATCGGCATCCATAGCCGCCGCTATGGCAGAGGACTTCACCGCGCACGGTGGGACCATTCATGCCGGAATTCGCGTGGAAACGCTGGATCAGGTCAGGCCCGCGAAAGCCATCATGTTGGACGTCGCGGCGCCGGCCTTGCTGCGGTTGGGCGGCGCCGACATTCCTGACAGGTACCGCTCAGCGCTGGAAGCATTCCGCTTTGGGAATGCTGCGTGCAAGGTGGATTACATCCTCTCTGAGCCTGTCCCCTGGCTGGCTCCGGGACTTCGAAAAGCCGGGACCGTCCATGTTGGCGGCTCGCGGCTTGCCATGGCCGAGGCAGAGAACCTGGTGGCTGCCGGCAAGCACCCCGCGGACCCATATGTCCTGGTGTCCCAGCCATCTCTGGTTGATTCGTCCCGGGCACCCACCGGCAGGCATGTTCTGTGGAGCTACTGCCATGTCCCGCAAGGCTCGGATGTGGACATGACCGAGGCAGTGACAGCCAGGATCGAAAAGTACGCACCCGGCTTCCGGGATGTGGTTGTTGCCTCGAAGGCCACGACGGCGGTGGATCTGGCTTCGTACAACGAGAACTATGTTGGGGGCGACTTCAGCGCGGGACTGGTGGACATGCGCGGACTCCTGCGGCGGCCTGTCCTGTCCACGGTTCCCTGGCGCACACCTCTCCCCGGCGTCTATTTGTGCTCTTCCTCCACGCCGCCCGGTCCCGGTGTAACTGGCTTGCCCGGATACCACGCAGCAAAACATGCACTCAGGGACATATTCCAGATGCGGGTACCCGGGCTGGGCTTGGCATAGCTCGCCTTAGTTGGCGACCGTGAAGCGTGCACGGCGGTAGGCCGGGCTCTCTATCTCGTCGAGCATGGCTACGGCATAGTCCTGGGAGGAGATGCTGTTGCCGGCGGGGGAATCCTTGGCCACCGTGTAGTCGCCAGTGCGTTCGCCCGGCTGGATCAGGGGTGCCGGAGCCAGGACAGTCCAGTCCACGGACTCAGGAGTCTGCTTGACGGCTTCGAGAGCCGTGGCTGCAGTTGTTGCCTCAGCCCGGTAAGCCTCGGGGAAGTCTGGCGAATCGAGCAGCCGCACGCCATCAATCTCCAAGGTACCCGCGCCGCCAACAATCATGAGCCGGGTACCTTCGGCGTTGCTGTAAGCGGTGGCCATGGCATCGAGCCATTCTGCATGGTCGCCGCCGGTGCGGCTGGGACCTGCAGCCAGCACAACGACGTCGTGCCCTTTCGCCACCGACGCGAACGTCTGGCCGTCGGCCAAATCCGCTGCCTGGGCGGTTGCCCCGGCAACCTCGGCGCCCTTGCGGGAGATGGCGGTCACCTGGTGGCCGCGGGTCACGGATTCGTTGACGATCTGGCTGCCGACCATGCCCGTTGCGCCGTAAACTGCGATTTTCATGTCTCTCCTTGGGTTGCTATCCTTGCAATAACCCAAAGGTATCTACTGGATACTGATAGCTTCAAAGGAACCTAGTTACCTCATGGATACCAAAGACTTCCCAGCGAACATCCTGGACCCCAATTGCCCATCTCGCGTGATCTTCCAAAGAATCGGCGACAAGTGGGCGTCGTTGGTCATCCAGGTACTGGGCGATGGTCCCGTGCGTTTCTCCGAATTGCGGAAGATGGTCAGCGTTGTGACGCCGAAAGTTCTGACGCAGACTCTGCGGGCGTTGGAGCGGGACGGCCTCATCACGCGTACCGTGTACGCCCAAGTGCCGCCTCGGGTGGATTATGCGCTCACGGAGACGGGCGAGTCCCTGCTGCAGCCGCTCGGCATGCTGCGCCAGTGGGCCGAGAGCCACGTTCCCACCATCCTCGAGGCGCGCGACGCCTACGACGACGCCCAGGACGAGGCGCTCCTCGGCTCCCGATAGGGACGTTGCTCTCGTCTAGTTGGGCTGCCCGGACGGTTCCAACGCGCGGCTGAGGCGGCCGTCGCGCATGGTCGCGACCGCGTCGGTCAGGGGCAGGAACTCGGTGTCGTGCGTGACCATCACGGTGGCCGTCGAGAACTCGTCAGTGACTCGCCTCAGCAGCCGGACAATCGATTCGCTCCGCTCGTGGTCCAAGGCAGCCGTTGGCTCATCTACCAGAAGCACCGTGGGGCTGCCCATGAGTGCCCGCGCGATATTAACCCGCTGCCGCTGCCCGCCGGAAAGCTGATGCGGCCTTTTGTGTCCCACTCCCGCCAGGCCAACGACATCAAGCAACTCCTCTGCGCGCTGCTTGGCTGCCCGGACTGACTTGCCACGCAGATGATCAAGGATCAGCAATTGCTCGACGGCGGTCAGTGCAGGCAGCAGGTTGGGCTGCTGGAAGATGATGCCCACCTTGTCACGACGCAATGCAGTGCGTTCGGATTCCTTGAGGGCGGAGACGTCCTGGCCGTCGATCACCACAAGTCCGGAGGTGGGCGTCACGAGTGTTGCTGCCACGGCGAGGAGCGAGGATTTTCCCGAGCCGGACGGGCCCACCAAGGAGAGGAACTCCCCTCGGCTGACCTTGAGGTTCACGGTGTCCAAGGCCTTCAGGGTGGACCCACCGTCCGGGTATTCGAGGGACACGTTGAGCAGGGTAAGTGCGGAAGTCACGATGTATGCCTTTCAGGGAATGCTAGAGATTTAGTTGCCGCCGAGGGCCAGCAGCGGATCAACCTTGGTGACCTTACGGACGGCCAGGACGGCTCCGGCAAGGCCCAAGACGATGATCCCGAGTACGGGCAGCAGCGTGGTCAGCGGCGTGATAAGGAAAGGCGCTGCCTGGGCGGCGAAGAGACCCGCTGTAAGCCCGGCCGCTCCGCCCACGGCGGCCCCTGCCAACAGCACCAAACCGGCCTGTGCCAAGGCATCCCGCAGGACGTATGCAGAGGAACCCCCCATGGCCTTGAGTACGGCGATGTCCCGGGTTCGTTGCACCGTCCAGACCGTCAGGAAAGCCACGATCACCAGCGCGGAGATGCCATAAAGAAATGCCTGCATGAGCATGAGTGACCCGTTCTCGCTCTTGTAGGAGGCCAAGGCCTGGAACGAGCCCACGGTGTCGGCGCTGACCGTGCCTGCCGCCGCATTGGCGGCGTCGATGTCAACGGAAGCTCCGGCGTCGAACGTGACACCCAGAACCGTGGCCGTACCGGGAGTGGCATGCGCGATCTTTCGCCAGGTTTCGAGCGTTGTCCACACCACTCCGGTGTGCGAGTACCACTGGTCCTGCACGATCTTGGCGACAGTCAAGTCCGTGCCGCCCACGCTGACACGGCTTCCGGTCGCCAGTCCCAAATCCGAGGCCAGTGATTCACCCACCACCACGGTTCCAGCTTCGACGGGCGCCGGTGCGCTTCCGCCGTCCCCGCCAAAGACCGCCACGTTGGCCGTGCCGCTGGGCATTCCGTCTGTGCCCAGGGACTGGAACCGGGTTTGGCTGATTCCCAGTGCCTGAACCGATGAGACTCCCGGCTGTGACCGCCAGGCGTCGAGCTGACCCGATGAGACTTCCGACTCTGTGTACGACGCCGTGGGCTCGCCACCGGCTGGTGCGCCGAACACGATCTGCTGCACCGGTAGGGCGGCAATGGCCGATGTCGACTGGTTTCCGAGCCCGGCCGTGAGCCCGGACAGCATGACAAGCAGCAGCGTAATGAGTGCAACCACGCTGCCCATGAGCGCAAAGCGGCCCTTGGCGAAGCGGATGTCGCGGATGGCAAGAAACATCGGATTCCTTCGGTAGATTCGGGCTTGGTCCCGCTGTCATCAACTCTTCCGCCGCCAGGCTTCCGGGGCATCGGACGCCGGATGGATTGGCGAACGCCGTGGGGTTGAGGGGGCCATCAACCGATCGGTTGATTCGGGCTCCAGGCCGCAGAATTTCGCAGGTTAAGTCCCAGGCCGGGGATACGCTGGGAGGCATGCAGAACGAGCTGCGGAACGTCACGGGCGAGCCGCAGGAGAACCCAGCCGAGGCCCCCACCGGTGCCGCCACGATCCTTCGCGTGCTCCGCGTGAGCCTCCACGTCGGCTTCGCAGTGCTGTTGCTGGTTGCTGTGGCCCGTTTGTTGAGTGGCGTGGGCACTGCCGGGACGCCGACGGCTGTTGCCGTAGCTGCGGGCCTGGCGCTCTCGGCTCTGTTGTCGCTGGTGTACCTGGCCGGAACGGTCATGGAAAAGCGCCACGCAAGCGACCCCTCCCGGTTCAATCCCACGCCGTACGCGGGTTGGTGGCTAGGCGCAGTGATGCTTCTGTGGTTGTTGCTCCTGCTGGTCAGCAGCGACTTCGCATGGGTCGCCTTTCCGCTCTTCTTCTTGCAACTGCACCTGCTCCCCCGGCGGTATGCTTTGCCGGGCATCGCGGCGAGCACGGCTTTGCTGGTCGGCGCGCTCTGGTTCCACAGCAGAGGACTGGCCGACGGCGGTCTGCAGCTCGCAATGGTCCTGGGACCGGTGTTTGGGGCCGCCTTCGCCGTGGTCACCGGGCTGGCCTACCGGGCGTTGTTCCTTGAGGCCGAAAACCAGCGCATCGTGGCAGAGGATCTACGCCGGACCCGGGCAGAACTGGCAAGAACCCAACACGACGCCGGGATGCTGGCAGAGCGTGAACGGCTCGCCCGGGAAATCCACGACACCTTGGCGCAAGGCTTCTCCAGCATCGTCCTGATGGGCAGATCCGTGGAGAAGGCAATCGACGACGGCGAACTTCAAACGGCCAAGGAGCGGCTGGGAATCGTGCAGGACACGGCATCTGCGAACTTGGCCGAGGCCCGCAGTTTCGTGCGGGGCCTGCGTTCGCCGGATCTGATGGAGTCCAACCTGGTGGACACACTCCGCCGGCTTTGCGAAAAGACGGAGACTGAAGCCGCTGCCCGGGGAACGTTGCTGCGGTGCCGCTTCGAACTCGTGGGTACGCCGGTGGAACTTCCGAATGCGTACCAGACCACCCTGCTCCGGGCCGCCCAGGCCTCCCTTGCGAACGTGTGGGCGCACGCCAAAGCGCGCACCGCCGTCGTGACCCTGTCCTTTCTTGGCTCGGAGGTGACCCTGGACGTTTTCGACGACGGCATCGGTTTCGAGCCGTCGACGGCGGCCGGTACAGCGCGTGGCGACGGAACCGGCGTCGGGCTTAAGAGCCTGCGTGAGCGGCTGGCCGCGCTGGACGGACGCTTGGACATCGAGTCCGCACCGGGCGAAGGGACGGTGGTGGCCATTCGCGTGCCGCTGCCTGCCGAGGACGGTGCCGCATGAGCGACATCCGCGTCCTGCTGGTGGACGACCACCCCGTGGTGAGGGCCGGACTCCGCGCCATGCTGGCTGACTTCCCCGGCGTCACGGTAGTGGCCGAGGCCTCAGACGGCGATGCGGCACTGGCCGAATTGGGCAAGCTGAATACTCTCGGCGAGCCTGTGGACCTGGTGCTCATGGACCTCCAAATGGGTTCCGGCATGGATGGCGTTACCGCAACGGGAAAGATAAAAGCTGGCGAGGCCGGGACTCCCCCGCCGCCAGTCCTGATCCTGACGACGTACGACACCGACGCCGACATCCTCGCCGCAGTCGAGGCGGGGGCAAGCGGCTACATGCTGAAGGACGCACCCCCGGAGCAGATCAGGCAGGCCGTTTTGTCGGCAGCGGCGGGGCAAACTGCATTGGCTCCCGAGGTTGCTGCGCGGCTCATGGGCCGGATCCAGAACCCGATACCGGCGCTGAGTTCGCGGGAGATTGAACTGCTGGAACTCTTGGCCACGGGCCTCAGCAACCGGGCCATGGCCAAGCAGCTCTTCATTTCCGAGGCCACAGTCAAGACGCACTTGGTGCACATCTACGGCAAGCTCGGCGTGGACAACCGCACGGCTGCCATCGCCGTCGCTACGCAGCGCCGGATCATCCGCGGGCGCTGACTCGCCCAACTACGCTGCCGCCCGCCCAACCACGCTGATCTGTCCCAGCTGGGTAACCAATTTTGGTGAAACGGTTGACCTTTTGCCCAAGACAAGTGACGATTAGTGCACGTTTCGCTATGAGTTAGATCACAAACTATCACTCGTCGAAAGTTGGCCCCTCATGTCCGCACCCTCCTTGGGCCTGTCCAGCGCTGCCCCCAGCGGCACCGGACTCGCGCCAACCAACTCCGGCTTTGGCCGGACCAGCAGGAAGAAAACGCTCGCCAGGAAGGCCGCGTCCCTCGGCCTGGCATCGCTCCTCCTTGCTGGAACAATCCCCGCCCTGACCTTCGCAGCAGCCGCCACCGCTGCTCCCGGCGATCCCGTCGCCGTCAAAACCGTTACGCCCGAAGTGCCCGTTGACGCCGGAGGAGTACCCCTCGGGGCGGTGACCGGTTTCACTCGGTCCGGCAACGTCGTCGACCTTTCCACGGAGAAGGGCGCCATCCGCGTTACGTTCCTGGACGACGGCAACTTCCGCCTGGAAGCCGACCCCAGCGGCACGTTCACCGATCCCGCCAACACGGACCAGGGTGACCCGGCCAGGACCGCCAACATTGTGGTGGGCAAGGACAAGTTCCCCGGAGTCACTCCAACCGTCACTGACGGCGACTGGCTGGTCTTGAAGACGGCTAAGATCAGCGTCGAGATCAACAAAGCCACCACCCAACTGCGTGTCATCCGGGCGGACGGTTCGCTGGTCTTGGAAGAGTCGGCCCCCATCACTTTTGGCGCGAACTCGGCCACGCAGCACCTTGCCCAGCAGGACGGCGAACAATTCATCGGCGGCGGCATGCAGAACGGCCGCTCCGTTCACACCGGCGCCCTGATCAACATCGCCAAGAACTTCGACTGGGACGACGACGGCTACCCCAACGCCGTCCCGTATTACATGTCCTCCAAGGGATATGGTGTCCTGCGCGACACCTTTGCCCGCGGCTCCTACAACTTCGGCGGACAACCCAGCACCACCCATGAGGAAAAACGCTTCGACGCCTACTACTTCGTGGGCGACTACAAGCAGTCCCTGAACGCTTACACCACGCTGACCGGCAAGCCGATGATGCCCCCGGTCTACGCCCTGGAATACGGCGACGCCGACTGCTACAACCGCTCCAACCCGGGCTATTCGTCGTCCGGCTACGGCGATCCCGACGGCGCCAAGCAGCGCACGCCGGACGCCATCAAGACGGCACGGAAGTTCGTCGAGAACGACATGCCTGCAGGCTGGATGCTGGTCAATGACGGCTACGGCTGCGAGTACCAGCAACTCCCGGAAACCGTGAGCAACATCGAGGAAGAAACCGACCTCAAAGTGGGCCTCTGGACGCAGCGTTCCCTCACCAACCAAGAATACGAAGTAGGCGAGGCCGGAGTCCGGCTCCGTAAGCTCGACGTCGCGTGGGTGGGCCAGGGATACCGCCAAGCGCTCACCGGTTGCGAGGCTGCGCACGGCGGAATCGAACAGTACTCGAACGCCCGCGGCACTTCACTCATGGTTGAAGGCTGGGCTGGCTCCCAGCGTTGCGGCATGCAGTGGACGGGTGACCATTCAGGAAACCTCGACGCCGTCCGCTGGCAGGTCTCGGCCCTCACCGGAGCCGGAAACTCGGGGCTGGCGTTCACTACCGGCGATGTTGACGGCATCTTCGGCGGTTCCGCAGAGTCGTACGTGCGCGACCTGCAGTGGAAGGCCTTCGCACCGGCGCTCTACTCCATGTCCGGCTGGGCATCGACGGACAAGCGTCCGTGGCTTTACGGTGACCAGGCCACGGCCATCAATCGCCAGTACCTCCAGCTGCGCCAGCAACTCATGCCTTTCATTTACACGCTTGCCCAGGAGTCCTCAGCCACAGGCGTTTCGATGATGCGCTCCATGGCACTCGAGTTCCCCGAGCAGCAGTGGTCCTACGGCGCCGAGGCGAACAACCAGTTCATGCTGGGCTCCGATTTCCTGGTGGCACCTGTCTTCACCCAGACCGATGTCCGCAACGGCATATTTCTCCCCGAGGGTCAGCAGTGGGTGGATTACTGGACGGGCAAGCTCTACCAGGGCGGGCAAATCCTTAACGGCTACAACGCACCCCTTGATAGGCTGCCGGTTTTCGTTCGTGCCGGTGCGGTGATCCCGCAGGGCATTGTGGCCCGCAACGCGTCCTTGGTTCCCGAAGATTCCATGATCACCTTGGACGTCTACGCCAAGGGCCAGGACACGTTCAGGCTTTACGAGGATGACAAGGTCACCCGCGAGTTTAAGGACGGCAAGTCCTCCAGCCAGCTCTTCACCGTGGACGCACCGGGCACGGGCGACAGCAGCGTGAAGGTGTCCATCGGTGAGCGCAAGGGCGACTACACCGGCAAGGCCTCAGCCCGTCCTTACCAGCTCAAGGTCCATGCCGGTGCAGCGCCCAAGGAGGTGAAGATCGGCGGCACCAAGTTGGCGCAGCACACCGACCAAGCCGCCTACGATGCAGCAACCACCGGTTGGTATTTCGACGAGGCCAACAACGGCACCATTTGGGTCAAGACGGGTTCGCTCGCCTCGAACCAGTCCGCTACTGTGCAGCTCCAGCAGGCCGGCCCGCTGGGCGGCAAGAGCCAGGAAGTCACCGCAGCTGAAGTTCGAGTGACCACCGGCCAACAGGTCTTCCAGGACCAGGAAACCACAGTCACCGCGGCTTTCGTGAACACCGGAACCAAGGCCAAGACCAACGTGGTGTTGACGCCGGTCCTGCCCGAGGGCTGGACCGTAGTCTCTTCCTCCGGAGCAACGGCCGCAAAGGTCGAAGGCGGCGCGACAATCACAGCGACGTTCGTCATCAAACCTGGCTCCATCGCGAAGGCGGGTCAACAGACTGTCCGGGTCTCGGCGTCGTACGCTGCTGCTGACTCCAGCGCGCAGTCTGTGACTGGAGCCAACCAGATCTATGTTGCCTACGGCTCGTTGGCGGCTGCGTACAACACCGTTTCCGTGACCACCGTGGCGGGCAAGGCGCTTGGAAACTTCGACGGCGGAGGGGCCACCTTTGCTGCCGAGCAGCTGGCTGCCGCTCCGGTGCCGGCAGGCGGTGTCCGGCCCGGCAGTACGGTGACAGTGGATGCCGGAAAGCCAACGCAGGTTGACTACACCTGGCCTGCCGCAGGGCCGGATGTCCCCAACTCCGTGGCGTTGTCTGCCCAGACCATCTCCGTCAAGGGCAAGGGAACGCACTTGGCTATCCTCGGCTCGGCGGCTGTAGGCAATGGCACCAGCCCTGTGCTGACCCTGACATATGCCGATGGAAGCATGGAAAAACAGTCCATCTTCTTCCCCAACTGGTTGCAACCGTCGGTGCTGAACGGGGCCGTGCTCGCGGTGTCCGAGCAAGGCCGCAACAACGCCAACGGACCGTCCCCGGAATACACGCAATACAAGTACCAGGCGTTCTCCAACACTGTCAGGCTCAATCCGACCAAGGAACTTGCCTCTGTCACGCTGCCGACGGATACACGAGTGAAGTTCTTCGACTGGAAGGTGACGTCGCAGCCGTTGCCGGATGCTCCGCGCGGTTCGGTGTACGCGTCCGAAACGCCGTGGGTTCAAGCCCTCAACGGTTACGGCGTGATCGGCAAGAACGTAGCCAACAAGGACTCGGCCTCGTCCCCGGATAAGCCACTGGCCATCAACTACACGGATCCCGCCACGGGTCAGCAGCCGGTCTTCACCAAGGGCCTGGGCGTGCACGCAGCCTCCAAGATCACGTATTACCTGGGCGGTAAGTGCACCTCGTTTACGTCGCAGGTGGGTCTTGAGAGTGGCTTCGGCGGCAACATCATCTTCAAGGTCA
Source organism: Paenarthrobacter sp. NPDC092416 (assembly GCF_044755025.1). Classification (NCBI taxonomy): domain Bacteria; kingdom Bacillati; phylum Actinomycetota; class Actinomycetes; order Micrococcales; family Micrococcaceae; genus Paenarthrobacter; species Paenarthrobacter sp. NPDC092416. Next base: position 93,403 of record NZ_JBIVQG010000008.1, on the reverse strand, counting down.
ATGCCGACGGCGTGAACAAATATCAATCTCGGACGTACACGCCTGGCTTCGCTCCCGAAGCGGTTTCCGTTGACCTGACAGGTGTGGCGTACGTGGAACTCGCGGTGGATCCGTCCGGTTCCATCAACGGCGCGCATGGTGTCTGGGGTGATGCAAAATTCACCTGCGCACCATAATCTGAGGTGCCCGAGCGCCCGCCCTGCCCATCTCCTTGGGTGGGGCGGGTTCCGGTTAATGGCCCAGACAAGAAACTGTCGGGGGAACGGGGCATAATGGCGCGGGTGGGGAAAACACGAAACTTTGTCCTTGGTCTCGTAACACTCGTTGTGGCTGGTTCGCTGACCGCCTGCGATGACGGCCGCGCCGGTGCGGAGGGCGCGGCCAAGCAGCTTGCCTCCTCTTTGGCAGCCCTCGACGTCGGTTCACTCACGGTGGAGGGCAAGGACGCTGCAGCAGCCAATGAGCAACTCAAGTCGGTGTTTGAGGGACTCGACGCCAAGCCGTCTGTGGAATCCGGCGAAGTGAAGTTGGAAGGCGACACCGCAACGTTTCCCCTGAGCTACAGCTGGAACATCGGTTCGGCCAAATGGGAATACAGCTCCGAAGCCACCCTAAAGAAGTCCGGCGACAAGTGGGCTGTTCAATGGAACCCGCAGTTGCTCGCCCCGCAACTCTCGGACGGCGAGACGCTCTCAGTAAAGACCGTTCCCGCCCAGCGCGGCCAGATCCTCGGTGCCGGGGACGCTCCGATCGTGGAGGACCGCCCTGTGTTCCGGGTTGGCATCGACAAAACCAAGGTTCCGGCCGAGCAGGCGGATGCCTCTGCGCGATCCATGGCGGCGCTGCTCGGGTTGGATGCTGAGGAATACGCCAAGCAGGTCGCCGCCTCGGGTCCTCAGGCCTTCGTGGAAGGCATCGTTCTCCGTGCCTATACGGCTGATATCACCGAGGCCAGGATCAAGGCCATCCCGGGCGGCGTGAGCCTCCTGGATTCCATGGCTCTTGCGCCCACGCGAACGTTTGCGCGCGCCCTCTTGGGGAGTGTTGGCCAGGCCAGCGCCGAGCAGATCGAAAAGTCCAACGGTGCCCTCCGCGCGGGTGACACCACCGGAACCGGCGGCCTGCAGCAGAAATACGATTCCCTGCTGCGCGGCAAGGACGGCGTGGAAGTTGTTGCCACACCGGAGAAGAAGTCTGACGGCGAGACCCCCGGCACCAAGGTGTTCTTCTCATCGCTGCCAGCACCTGGAACCACGCTCAAGACCACGCTGGACCTGAAACTGCAGCAGTTGGCCGAAGAGACGCTGTCCGGGGTTGGGCCCGCGTCCGCGATCGTGGCCCTCAAGCCCTCGACGGGCGCTGTCCTCGCGGCTGCGTCCGGTCCCGGCAGCAACGGCTACAACACGGCGATGCTGGGGCAGTACGCTCCAGGATCCACCTTCAAGATCGTCGATTCACTGGCCATGTTCCGCAATGGAGCTACCCCTGATTCCAAGGTTGAATGTCCTTCCACGCTGACCGTTGACGGCCGCACCTTCAAGAATGCCGAAGGCTACCCCGAGGGTTCACTGGGTTCCGTGGCCCTGCGGGACGCGTTCGCACACTCCTGCAACACAGCATTCATCAATGCTCGTGACACGGTCAGCCAGGACCAGCTTGAGTCGGCCGCGATGGCTCTTGGCGTGGCAGTGGAAGCTCCGAAGCTTGGAGCGGATGCGTTCTTGGGCTCCGTCCCGGGCGCCGCGGAAGGTACCGAACATGCAGCATCCATGATCGGCCAAGGCAAGGTGCTCTTCTCGCCCCTTTCCGCCGCGATCATGGCCGCTTCGGTCGCCAACGGCGCGCCGGTCTCACCCCAGCTCGTGCTCAACGCTGATGCCCAGAGCACCCAGAGCACCCAGAGCACCCAGGCCTCTCAGAACGCCAGCGACGCCGCGCCCGCCTCGGAGAGCGGCAGCGCATCGCCGTCGTCAGCTTCCGAAGCCGCAAGCACCGCGCCCGTTGCTCCGGTGTCCACCAAGCCCATCACCAAGGAAGAAGCAGCAGCGCTGTCCGACATGATGCGAGCGGTGGTGACCTCAGGGCACGCCGGATTCCTGGCCCAAGTGCCGGGCGCACCGGTGGGGGCCAAGACCGGGACGGCCGAATTCGGCACCGACGACCCACCCAAGACGCACGCGTGGATCGTCGCGGTTCACGGCGACTTGGCGGTAGCAGTGTTCGTTGAAGACGGCGGACTCGGAGCCACCACCAGCGGACCCCTTTTGAAAACGTTCCTGACCGCGGCGGGCTAATCCGGGAGAAACCATGGAAACCACTACCCAGTGTGCTGTTGTCGGCGGAGGTCCGGCCGGAGTAATGCTGGGATTGCTGCTGGCTCGAGCCGGCGTCAAGGTAACCGTTCTGGAGAAGCACGCAGACTTCCTGCGCGATTTCCGGGGCGATACGGTGCATGCTTCCACCATCCGCCTTCTGGACGAACTGGGCCTGGGGAACGGTTTCGGCGCGCTTCCCCAGAGTAAACTCGGCAACTTCCGTCTGCCTGCCGGATCCGGGGACTCCGTGGTGCTTGCTGATTTCGGACTGCTCAAGGCTCCCTATAACTATGTTGCGATGGTGCCTCAATGGGACCTGCTCACCCTCTTGGTGGAGGCCGCAGAACAAGAGCCCGGGTTCACGCTTCGAATGAACACGGAAGCTACGGACTTGCTGCGCGATGCTTCCGGTGCGGTTGCAGGAGTGGTGTACCGCACGCGGGATCCGTTGACCGGCGAGACAAACGGCTCCGGTGAAGTGCGGGCCGCCCTGACTGTTGCCTGCGACGGTCGCAGTTCCGCGCTCCGGTCCAAGGCCGGCATGGTCCCGCGGGAGTTCCCGGTGCCTTTTGATACGTGGTGGTTCCGATTGCCGCGCACGGCGGACGAGGACGAACCCGTGGCGTCGATTTCGCCCCGTTTTGGCGCCTCCGATGTGTTGTTGAGTCTGACCCGCAAGGATTACCACCAGATCGCCTACCTGGCCGCGAAGGGTCTCGATCCGAAGCTTCGTGCCGAAGGCGTGGAGGCTTTCCGCGCCCGCGTTGCCCGATTGCGGCCGGACATGGCAGACCGCGTGGATCAGATCCGTTCCATGGATGATCTCCACATGCTCGACGTGAAACTCAACCGACTACCCCGTTGGCACAAGCCTGGGCTGCTGTTGATTGGGGACGCCGCCCATGCGATGTCTCCGGCCGGTGGCGTGGGGATCAATCTCGCTGTCCAGGATGCGGTGGCCGCAGCCCGCGTGATTGCCGCTCCATTGTTGAGTGAAACGCTCGACGACGGCCATCTCGCCGCGGTGCAGAAGCGGCGCTGGCTGCCCACGGTTGTGGTTCAAACGTTCCAGCGACTGCTGCATCGCGCCGTGTTTTCTCAGGTGATGGCAGGCAAGCAGCCGAACCCACCCAAGCCGCTCGTTTTTGTGGCTCGGCACGTTCCTGGCTTCGCCAAGCTCCCGGCGCGCATGATCGCCTTCGGGCCGCGTCCGGAGCATGCACCGGGCTTTGCCCGACGGAAGCCATAGTCCGCTTTCACGCGCAACCCAAGTACCGCCGTCGAGCGTCAATACCTCGGCGTGGGAAGATTGGGCGGTGGCTCATATTGACGTTTCCGGCATCGACTATTTCCTCTCCGACGGCACCCAACTGCTCAACGGCGTGACCTTCAAGGTCCCCGACGGCACCAAAACGGCGCTGATCGGACCCAACGGAACCGGCAAAACCACGCTGTTCAAAATCATTTCCGGAGACCTCACCCCGGACGAGGGTGCCGTTGGCCGTTCGGGGAACATGGGCATCATGCGCCAGTTCGTGGGCCAGGTCCGCGACGACTCGACAGTCCGCGACCTCCTGGTTTCCGCTGCCCCTCCGGGACTCGCCGCGGCAGCAAAAGCCGTGGAAGAAGCTGAGCTCGCCATGATGGAGCACGACGACGAGCCCTCCCAGATGAAGTACGCCCAGGCGATCGTGGATTGGGGCGACGCCGGCGGCTACGACGTCGAGACGGTTTGGGACGAAGTGTGCATGGCGGCCTTGGGGATTTCCTTTGACAAGGCCCAGTTCCGCCGCGCATCGACGCTGTCCGGTGGCGAACAGAAACGCCTCGTGCTGGAGGCACTCTTCGCGGGCCCGGATGAACTCCTGCTCCTCGACGAACCGGACAACTACCTCGATGTCCCAGGCAAGCGCTGGCTTGAGGGCAAGCTCAATGAGTCGAAGAAGACCGTGCTGTTCATCAGCCACGACCGCGAGCTCCTGAACAACGCCGCCGGCCGTATTGTCACCCTTGAACCGGGCATTAATGGCGCAGGTGCGTGGATCCACGGTGGCGGCTTCGGCTCCTATGTGGAGGCACGTGCGGACCGCAATGCGCGGTTTGAGGAACTCCGCAAGCGTTGGGACGAGGAGCACATCAAGCTCAAAGAACTCGTCAACATGTACAAGAACAAGGCTGCGTTCCGCTCGGACATGGCCAACAGGTATCAGGCAGCGCAGACGCGTCTTGCCAAGTTCCTGGAGGCCGGCCCGCCCGAGGCACTGCCCATCGAGCAGAACGTCAAGATGCGCCTCAAAGGCGGCCGCACCGCCAAACGTGCAGTGGTGGCCGAAAAGCTTGAACTGACCGGGCTCATGAAGCCATTCTCCACCGAGATCTGGTTCGGCGACCGCGTGGGTGTCCTTGGTTCAAATGGTTCCGGCAAGAGCCACTTCCTGCGTTTGCTCGCGACGGGCGGTACCGATCCCGAGCGCGAGCACCTGCCGGTGTCCGACGTCGTAATTGCTGAGGTTCCGCACGAAGGCACCGTGAAACTTGGTGCCCGCATCCGGCCCGGATTCTTCGCGCAGACGCATGTCCGCCCGGATCTGCTGGGTCGGACCCTGTTGGAGATCCTCCACCGTGGTGACGAACACCGCTCGGGCCTCCCCCGCGAGGCCGCGGCCGGTGCCTTGGATTCCTATGGTTTGGCCGGTCAGTCGGAGCAGAAGTACGAGTCGCTGTCCGGTGGCCAGCAGGCTCGGTTCCAGATCCTGTTGCTGCAGCTTTCCGGTGCCACGCTTCTCTTGCTGGACGAACCCACGGACAACCTGGACCTGCACTCAGGTGAGGCATTGGAGAGGGCGATCGATGCCTTCGAAGGCACCGTCCTGGCTGTCACGCACGACCGCTGGTTCGCCCGGTCCTTCGACCGCTTCCTGGTGTTCGGTTCGGACGGCAAGGTGTACGAATCCGAGGAACCCGTGTGGGACGAGAAGCGCGTGGATCGCGCCCGATAGCCCGCACGCTCTGTCAGTTCCCGGCCAATTTTGGGGAACGCTCCATCACTCGTTGATGGAGCGTTCCCGGTTTAAGGGTGGGATGTGGGAGAGCGTTGGGGAAATGGCGGTGGGATGTGGGAGAGGGTCTATGCGCAATTGATCACTTTGCATGATTAAATGAGCATAATTTGCTACCCTTGAACTATGGGAACTGCTGACCGCCACCGGCTCATAGGCGAGCTGCTGCGCAAGCGCGAAGAAATCACGGTGGACGAGCTCGTCGCCTCGACCGGGGCTTCCGGAGCCACTATCCGCCGCGATTTGGAGATCCTTGCCGGCAACGGAGTGCTCCGACGTGTCCACGGCGGTGCCCGTAGTTTGCTTGCCCGTGGCGAAAACCCGGGATACGGGCAACGCGAACTCGAAGAGCAGGACGCCAAAGTCCGGATCGCGTTGGCCGTTGATGCGCTGATCGGCGACCGTGAACACGTGTGGCTGGACAGCGGTTCCACAGCGACCGAGATTGCACGGCGGCTGGCGAAGCGTGATCTCACGGTGATGCCGATGTCCCTGCGTTCGGTGGAAGCATTGGCATCGGACAAAGCTGGCCGACGCCCTGAAGTTCTGCTGCCCGGCGGGAGGCTGGTCCTTGGAGAACAGTCATTCCGCGGACCCATGACGGAATCCAATATCCGCTCGCTGCGATTCGACACCGCCGTCGTCACGCCATGCGCAGTCAACCTCAAGGACGGCCTGCTGGCCCACGACCTCGACGACGCCGCCGTCAAACGCGCAGGCCTCGAGTCGGCGTCGCGGGTGATTGTGGGCTGTGCCGGCAGCAAATGGAACGCCAGTGCAATAGCCCTGGTTGCTGCGATGGACACAGTAGACGTCATCGTGACGGACCTGAAACCGTCTGCCGAGGATCTCGCCCGGCTCGACAAACTCTCCGTGGAAGTTGTGATTGCATGACCACCAGCACCAGAAGTACCACCAACGTCAATGCCGCTGCGGTGGCGACGTTCCTGATCTTCGGCATGAACGGCCTGGTGTTCGCGAGTTGGGCGGCCCGCATCCCAGCCGTCACCGAGGCTCTGAGCCTCACGTCCGGCCAGATGGGCACTCTGCTGCTGTGCACCGCCGTCGGATCGCTTGTGGCACTGCCTTCTGCGGGCTGGGTGGTGGGCAGGATCGGCACGGCCAACACGGTTCGCGTGGCCGGTATCGTCGCGGGCGCCGCGGGCGCGGCCATAGCCTTCTCCCTCCTGGCCACCTCGGTTCCGGCAACGGCAATCAGCCTCTTCTTCTTCGGGATCGGCGTCGGGCTGTGGGACGTCGCCCAAAACATTGAAGGGGCAGACGTCGAACACCGGCTTAAGCGCACCATCATGCCGCAGTTCCACGCCGCGTTCAGTGGTGGCGCGTTCCTGGGTGCCCTCATAGGCGCCGGACTCTCGCAACTTGGCGTCGGCCTGCCGGAGCACCTGTTGGTCATCGCGGTTATCGCAGTGGTCCTGGCGCTGACGGCACCGCGCTACTTCCTGCCTCACGAATCGGCAGTTTCCGGAAACCTCGACGGCGGTGTCCCGGCTGAGAAGGGACCCACGGCTTGGCGGGACGCGCGCACACTGCTCATCGGCGTTGTGGTCCTGGGCGCCACGCTTACCGAAGGCGCGGGGAACGATTGGATTGCCAAGGCAGCCGTTGATGGTCTCGGAGCGTCCGAATCAACAGGGGCGCTGCTTTTCGCGCTCTTCGTTGCAGCCATGACTGCGATGCGCTTTCTGGGCGGCAAGGTCATTGACAGATTCGGCCGCGTCGCGGTGCTGCGTGCAAGCATGGCGGCGGCTGCGCTTGGCCTGGCATTGTTCGTCTTTGCCGGCAACGTGATCCTGGCAGGCATCGGAGCCGCACTCTGGGGAGTGGGTGCAGCGCTGGCATTCCCCATGGGCATGTCCGCCGCTGCAGACGATCCAAAGCACGCAGCCGCCCGTGTTTCCGTTGTGTCCACCATCGGATACGTCGCCTTCTTGGCCGGCCCGCCGCTTCTTGGCTACCTGGGCGATCACACGGGAATTCACACGGCCCTGCTGGCTATCGGAGCGCCTATTCTGCTGGCTCTGATCCTTGCTGGCGTTGCAAAGCCTTTGCGCGCCAAGTAGGAACCCCGGAGCGGGTCCTGCCGCCGCGATCGCCGGAACGCTGCGCGATCGCTGGAACGCTGCCCGATCGCGGTAGCGTTCCTGCGATTCCGGCGTTTTCCAGCGTTCCCGGCGCTGCCCGTGAGCCGGGAGCGGACGCCGTCGGATCCGGACGCTACTGTGGATGAATGCGAGGCTTCCTGGGCAAAGGTCCCAAACGTGTGGCGAGGTTCGATCACTTCCTTGTCAGGGCTGTTTCACGCCAACCACAGGGTAACCACGACGACTTTTTCCGCAAGCTCTCGGCCGCTGCCACCAAGGGCAAGCTGTGGTTCGGGATCGCAGGGGTGATGGCAACAGTGCCGGGCAAGCCCCGTCGGGCCGCGCTCCACGGTGTCCTGGCGTTGGGCGTGGCCTCAGCTGTCACCAACCTTTTGTTCAAGACGCTGCTGCCCAGGGCCCGTCCACTTCCCGAGCACCTGCCGGTGTTCCGTTTCGTCCACCCGCAACCGATCAGTTCCTCGATGCCCTCCGGGCATTCGGCTTCGGCGGCGGCATTTGCAATGGGTGCCGGATTTGTCTCCCCCGTGCTTGGAGTTGCGTTGGCGCCCATTGCAGCCGGCGTCGCATACTCCCGCGTTCATACCGGAGCTCATTGGCCGTCTGATGTCTTCTTCGGATCAGCCATCGGCGTCGGCGCTGCGCTTGTTACGCGAAAATGGTGGCCGCTGAAGCCGCCCGAGCCCACGCCGCGCCGGACCTCTGCGGAGGCGCCCGCCATTTCCGACGGCGAGGGGCTGAGTATTGCCATCAACGTCCGGGGTGGTTCCTACTCCCCCGAGACGGGAGAGCTTCTTAAGGCCATATTCCCAAAGTCGTATATACGTGAGATCGCCGAGGGTGAAGACGTAGCGGCTGAGATTGACGCCGTGGCGACCCGGCCCGGGACTGTTGCGCTTGGTGTGTGGGGCGGCGACGGAACGGTAGGAAGTGCGGCTGCTGCCGCCGTCGAATATTCACTACCGCTCCTGGTTCTGCCTGGCGGTACCCTCAACCACTTCGCCCGCGACCTCGGCACCAACTCGATCGAGGACGCCGCAACCGCAGTGTCGAACGGGCACGCCGCCTTCGTAGACCTGGGGCACGTTGTGGTCCAACGTGGACTGCCCGAGATGCCGGAGACCTCCCAACTTGCCATGCTCAATACGGCCAGCGTGGGCGTATATCCGAACCTTGTCCGCCGGAGGGAACGGCTTCAGCCGGCACTCGGAAAGCCGTTGGCCGGCGTCGTGGCGTCGTTGCGTACCTTCGCCGTCAACTCGCCCACCACACTCACCGTAGATGGCGTCAAGCACAAGCTGTGGATCTTGTACCTGGGCCGGGGCCGTTACTACCCCAGCGACCATGCCCCACTTCGCAGGCCGGTGCTCGACGATGGCGTCTTCGACCTTCGCATGATCACAGCGGATGAGCCGTTCGCGCGAGCACGCCTGCTGTGGGCGGTGCTGACCGGCACTGTTGCCGCTTCCAAAGTCACGCACCTCACCGAGGCCACGGCCATAACGGTCGAGGCGATCGGTGAGCCGCTGGTGCTGGCCGTCGACGGCGAACCCAAACCCGGTGTGCGCAGCGCGCAGTTCACCGTCAAGGCGGGCGAGCTGCGCGTTTACTCGCCGCTCCCGGCGGCTGATTGAGCCGCTCTGCGCGTCTCAGGGTCATCCGCGAGGACTACCCTGACTGGACCCTGAATCATCCCTGAGACAGGCGATTTCCTTCCCTTCCGTGGCTAGCGTTGTAAGTACAGTCAAAACTCACTTGCACAGCCATGTGCTCCGAGGAGGGAACGCTTCCATGATCGAAGCAAAAGGCCTGACGAAGGTCTACGGCGACAAGACCGCCGTAGGCGGCGTCAGTTTCACTGTCCAAGCCGGACGAGTGACGGGCTTCCTTGGCCCGAACGGTGCCGGCAAGTCCACCACCATGCGCATGATCATGGGACTGGATACTCCCACCGCCGGTTCCGTGACCGTTAATGGCGTGCCGTTTGCCAAGCACATTGCACCACTGCGTGAAATCGGCGCCTTGTTGGACGCCAAAGCGGTCCACACGAGCCGAACTGCTTACAACCACTTGTTGGCCATGGCTGCCACGCACAGCATCCCCAAGAGCCGCGTCCGTGAAGTGATCGAAATGACCGGCCTGGGAGATGTGGCGAAGAAGAAGGTCAAGGGATTCTCGCTGGGAATGGGTCAGCGCCTCGGTATTGCTGCTGCTCTCCTGGGTGACCCTCAGACCATCATCCTGGACGAGCCGGTCAACGGCCTTGACCCGGAAGGCGTGGTCTGGGTGCGCAACCTGGTCAAGTACCTGGCTTCCGAAGGTCGCACGGTATTCCTTTCCAGCCACCTCATGAGCGAGATGGCCCTCACCGCGGACCACCTGATCGTGATCGGCCGCGGCAAGATCATCGCCGACGCACCCATCGCGGAGATCATCACGGGTAAAGGCCAGGCCAGGACCCGCGTCCGCACGGACCAGCCGGAGCGGCTCATGCAACTGCTCGCAGGAACCGGCGTCTCCGTGGAAGTCCACGAACGCGAACTCCTCGAAGTTTCCGGGCTGGATCCCCGCGGCATTGCCCGCACTGCTTTGGACAACCAGGTCATGGTCTACGAGCTGACTCCGCTTCAGGCAAGCCTGGAAGAGGCCTACATGGAGCTGACCAAGGACGAGGTCGAATACCACTCGCACATCACCACCGGGGCCTCGGTTCCCGTTCAGGCCGGAGGGAAATAGACATGAGCACCACTACCTTGGACCGCAGGTCCATCCGCAATTCCGTCGGTCCCGGGCCGGCTTTCCACCGTGTGCTGAACTCGGAATTCATCAAGTTCCGCACCCTCATGTCCACCCTGATCCTCTTGGCGTCGACGGCGGTTGTCATGGTGGGCTTCGCCGCACTTACCGCGTGGGGAACGGGACAGTTTGCCGAACAGGCGGCTGCCGATCCCGAAGCCGCGGCCGCGATTGCCGCGCAGGGCGGGGACCTTGCTGTCACGATCCCCACGGCGGGTATCTCGTTCGCGCAGCTCATCCTTGGTTCCCTGGGCGTCCTGCTCATGAGCTCGGAGTTCACCACGGGAATGGCCCGCTCTACATTCGCCGCGGTCCCCAAGCGGATCTCGCCGTTCCTGGCCAAGCTCATTGTGGTCATGGTGAGCGCCTTCCTCTTGACCGCGGTGTCCACTTACATCGCCGGTCTGGTGGCTCTGCCGATCGTGGACAGCTACGACCTCAAGCTGGACCTCAGCAGCTCGCAGTCCATCAAGCTCCTGCTGGTTAACAGCGTCTACGTGGCCGCTGTGGCGGCCATTGGTATGGCCCTTGGAACCATCGTCCGGAACTCGGCCGGCGGAATCATGAGCCTGGTCGGCCTGTTCTTCGTTGCACCGATTGCCTTCCAGCTCATCCCCGGCGACTTCTTTGTGGAAGCCCGCAAGTATCTTCCGACAAACACCATCAACCCGCTGACCGCCGTCGAGCATGTCCCCGACACGCTGGAGGTGTGGCAGGCAGCGCTGGTTCTTGGCGCATGGGTCGTGGTTCCCGTAGCCCTGGCCATGGTCCTGTTGAAGAAGCGGGACGTCTAGGCTCAATCCATGAGTGAAGCTTCACAGCCGAAGGACGCGTTGGCCACTACGGTCGACGCGTCTTTCGCTGAAATCGCCCAGCGCCGCAGGGGTCGGATCCGGCGCTACTTCTTTGAGCGCCCCCGTGCCATGGACGCCGTGGTGGTACTCTGCTACGTCCTTCTGGCTTTGCCCACCATCATCGCCTCGATCGGCGAGGGCAAATGGCTCGCGACCTCCATTCTGCTGCTGATTGCCGCTGTGCTGGCGTTCAGGCGACGTTACCCACTGCAGGTGGTTGCCGCCGTCGCCCTTTTGGAAGTCGCGGCGACCGTTTTGAATCCTTGGGGTTCGAACGTTTCGGCGGGTTTGTGGTTCGCGCTGTATGCCGTGGCGGCGGCCAAACGGCGGCCGCTCGCGTTGGTGGTTTTTGGCGCAGCAAGCCTGCCTCTTAGCCTGCTCTACCTGTTCATGTGGACGAGTCCCAGCACCATGGGCACCATCGAGGATCTCCCGGAGAACTTCCACCTCATCAACAACATCGCCACTGCGGTGACCATCCTGCTGTCCAACCTTCTGGCCACCGGCATCGGTATTTCCGTGCGGCAACGCAGGGAGCACGAGGCCGAGATCGCCGCATGGGCGGCGCGGACCACGCAGCTGGGAAAGGTCACCGAGCGCAACCGGATCGCCCGCGAGATGCACGACGTCGTGGCTCACTCCTTGACGGTGATGATCAGTTTGTCGGATGGAGCGGCAGTGGTGGTCAGGAAGGACCCCGAGCGCGCCGGTGACGTCCTGGGCGAACTGTCTCGGACAGGCCGTGCAGCGCTTGCGGACATGCGACGGGTCTTGGGAGTCCTGCGTGATGATTCCGGACGGCCGGCGCCCCTTGCGCCGCTTGAGTCCGGACACAACCTCGCGAAGCTCCTTGACGGTTTCCGCACTGCGGGCCTGCCTCTGCACTACGCGCACACGGGACCGGCGCTGCCGGCCGACCCGGCATTTGAACTCACGGTGTACAGGATTGTGCAGGAATCGCTGACGAACGTCCTGCGCTACGGCAGGTCGCTCAGCCGGGTTGATGTTCAGGTGGCTCGCGACGGCGATTTGGTCACCATTGACGTGCTCGACGACGGTCGCGGAACCCGGGAAGGTGGCGCCGAACCGGTGAGGAGCCTGGGCACAGGGCAGGGCATCGCCGGGATGAGTGAACGCGCGGGAATCTATGCTGGAATCGTCAGTGCCGGTCCAGGGAAACGGGGAGGTTGGGCGGTCCACGCCGAGCTCCGCTGGAATGGCGAAAAGGGGGAATCATGACCAATATCAAAGTGCTGCTGGCGGACGATCAGCCGTTGCTCCGTATGGGCTTTCGGCTCATTCTTGAGGGCGAAGACGACTTCACCGTGGTCGGGGAGGCCTCAGACGGCGCGGAAGCCGTCCGGCAGGTCGAAGCCCTGGAACCCGATGTTGTGCTCATGGACGTCCGAATGCCCACCATGGACGGCATTGAAGCCACGCGCAGGATCTCGGATTCCGGGTCGGAAGCCCGGGTCATCATCCTCACCACTTTTGACCTTGACGAATATGCCTTCTCCGGGCTGCAAGCCGGAGCCTCTGCCTTTTTGCTCAAGGATGTTGCCCCCGCTGAGCTGGTGCACGCCGTGCGGGTGGTGGCCAGTGGCGATGCCGTGGTTGCACCCCGCGTAACGCAGCGCCTGTTGGAAACGTACGTCCGGGGCGGGCATGTGCCGGGACCTGCAGCCGCTCCCCACCGCGACCCGCTGCTGGACGAACTCACCCCGCGCGAGACCGAAATCCTCACGACAATCGCCGAGGGCCTGTCCAATGCGGAGATCGCCCATAAGTTCTTCCTCTCCGAGGCCACTGTGAAGACCCACGTCCGACGGATCCTCAGCAAGCTGCAGCTGCGGGATCGTGTTCAGGTTGTGGTGTACGCGTACGAGACCGGGCTTGTGGTGCCGAGCAACCCGGACTACTGACGCAGCGTTCAGGCTCCATTTCACAGTCCCGCCACAGCCTGGCCATGTACAAGGCATAGCCGCCGCGCCTTTCATGGACACATGATGACTTTTCCTCAGCAGCCTTCCCAGGGCCGACCCGACACCGACCAGCCGCACCCCAACCATGATCGTGGCCTCGAATTCGACCTCTCAACGCTCTTGAGCCGGCGACGCACATTGGGCGTCCTCTTTGGCGCCGGGACGGCGGCAGCCTTGGCCGCCTGTACGCCCAGCACGGGCGGCAGCACAGCTGCGCCGTCGGCCGCTGCCAGCGCAACCGTCACCACAACGGAAAGTTCGACGGCGACCGCAACGCCTTCCGCTACGAGCACCGTGACGCGCGCGTTCGCAGAGTGCGGAGTGGAGATCCCCCAGGAGACTGTGGGTCCCTACCCGGGCGACGGTTCCAACGGCCCGAACGTGCTTGAAGCATCCGGAGTGGTCCGCAAAGACATCACGTCCAGCTTCGGAACATCCACCACCAAGGCAGAAGGCGTACCGCTGACTTTCACGCTGACCTTGCTGGACAATTCGAACGGTTGCTCGCCGCTGGCGGGGGCTGCCGTGTATGCCTGGCACTGCGACCGGAACGGAAAGTATTCCCTGTACGACTCCGGGCTGGAGAACGAGAACTACCTCCGTGGGGTCCAGGAAGCAGACGTCAACGGCCAAGTCACCTTCACCACTATTTATCCGGGTGCCTACAACGGCCGCTGGCCTCATATTCACTTTGAGGTATTTGAATCATTGAGTAACACCAGCGCGGCAGGCCAAGTGTTGGCGGTATCCCAGATCGCGCTCACAGAGGCCGCCTGCAACGAGGTCTACGCCACTGCGGGATATGAGTCGAGCGCACGGAACTTCCCCAACACGACTCTGGCTTCAGATAACGTCTTTGGTGACGATGGAGGCATATATCAGTTGGCCACCATGTCCGGCTCGGTCGCTGGCGGATATACAGCCGCGCTGAACGTCACGGTCTAGGCCAAGAGGCACGTAAAGCAGGGCTAGACTCGGGGGCATGCCTTCGAATGCCTCCGCAGCAGCTGACCACATCCAGGACCTGGGCGCGTATGTGACGGCGTCGCCGTCGAGCTTCCACGCAGTGCACGAGGCCGCACGCCGGCTGAATGCCGCAGGCTTCACGGGACTGGATGAGCTGCAGCCCTGGGACGGCGGTGCCGGCAATTACTATGTGATCCGCGATGGTGCCTTGATCGCTTGGGTTACACCCGAAAGTGCTGGAGCGACCACTGGATTCAACATCCTTGGCGCCCACACCGATTCACCGTCGTTCAAGCTCAAGCCGAAGCCCACTACCGGCAAGTTCGGCTGGCTGCAGGCGGGCGTCGAGGTCTACGGTGGGCCGCTCCTGAATTCCTGGTTGGACCGCGAACTCCAGTTGGCTGGCCGGCTGGTGCTGCGCGACGGCACGCAATACCTGACCGCCACGGGTCCGCTCCTCAGGTTCCCGCAGCTGGCCATTCACCTGGACCGCGGGGTCAATGACAATGGCCTCCTTCTCTCCAAGCAGCAGCACATGAACCCGATCTTCGGCCAGGGCGATCCTGCCGGGGAGGACCTGCTGGGGTTGCTCGCCGAGCGCGTCGAAGGCGCCTCGGTAGATGCCGCCGAAATCGGCGGGTACGACGTCGTGGTCGCAGACACTCAGGCACCCGCAGTATTTGGTGCCAAGGGTGAATTCTTTGCCTCGGGGCGCATGGACAACCTATCGTCGACCCACGCAGGGTTGGTCGCCTTGATTGCCCATGCTTCGGGCGCACCTGAAGACGGGCCCATCGCTGTGTTGGCTGCCTTCGACCATGAAGAAATCGGCTCCAATTCAAGGTCCGGCGCGTGCGGCCCCATCCTTGAGGACATCCTGACGCGCATCTCAGACGGCCTGGGCGCCTCGGTAAGCCAGCGGCGGCAGGCCCTGGCGGCGTCGTTCTGTGTTTCTGCTGACGCCGGCCACGCTGTCCACCCGAACTACGCAGAGAAGCACGATCCCGCCAACAGGCCCGTCCTTAACGGCGGTCCGCTGCTGAAGATCAACGCCAACCAGCGCTATGCCACAGACGCTACCGGAGCGGCACTCTGGGCGCGGCTGTGCGATGCGGCGAATGTGCCGTATCAGGAATATGTCTCCAATAACGACCTCCCCTGTGGCTCCACGATCGGCCCCCTGACAGCTACGCGCCTCGGCATCCGTACTGTGGATGTAGGCATCCCGCTGTTGTCCATGCACTCCGCGCGCGAGCTGTGCGGCGTGCAGGATCCGCATGGTTTGGCGACTGTGGTGGAGCTGTTCTTCCGCACGGCTGCCTGACGGGGGTTGCCACGCGTAGGTGGCGCCGTGTGGCTTCAAAGCTCGCCGATAAGCCTCAAGCACTCATTTCAGGGGCGTTTCAAAAGTTCGTAAAATGAAACTTTAGATGCCTCATGATCTACATTTTGTGCAGGATCCCTGTTTTCGGGATCCCCAAATGTTCCATTGCACAGGATTCTGCGGTCCAAGGCTGGCTACTGTGGGTAGGCCATGTGGCCCGGTGCACATCACTGCGGGCCCTTCCCAAAGACACTAAGGACGGCGCCGATCCATGCACGCTGACCAACAACTTTCCAAGTCCCTGAAGCCACGACACCTCTCCATGATCGCCATCGCCGGCGTCATCGGCGCAGGGTTGTTCGTAGGCTCGGGCGCAGCTATCCAGCAGGCCGGTCCGGGCATCCTGCTCGCCTACCTGGCGGCCGGCCTTGTGGTCATCCTCGTCATGCGAATGCTTGGCGAGATGGCCGCGGCCAATCCTGAGACCGGATCATTCTCTACCTACGCAGACAAGGCGTTGGGCCGCTGGGCCGGCTTCAGCATTGGCTGGCTCTACGCATGGTTCTGGATCATCGTCCTCGGAATCGAGGCCACGGCAGGTGCCGCCATCATGCATCGCTGGGTTCCCGGCGTCGACCAATGGATCTGGGCCCTGATCCTGATGGTGCTGCTGACCCTCACCAATCTAGGTTCCGTGAAGTCGTACGGTGAGTTCGAATTCTGGTTCGCGTCCATCAAGGTCGCTGCGATTGTGATCTTCCTGCTGGCTGGCATCGCCGCGATCCTCGGCCTTATCCCTGGTGTTTCTGCGCCCGGGGTTGCAAACCTCCTGGACCAGGGTGGCTTCATGCCGAATGGACCGGGCGCTGTCCTTGCGGGCATCCTCGTGGTGGTTTTCTCGTTCTTCGGAGCTGAAATCGCAACCATTGCCGCCGGCGAATCCGAGAACCCCGTGGACGCCGTCAAGAAGGCCGTGAAGTCCACCGTGTGGCGCATCCTGATTTTCTACATCGGCTCCATCGCAATCGTTGTCACTCTCCTGCCGTGGAACAGCGCATCCGTCGCCAAGAGCCCATATGTTGCCGTCATCGAGCTTTACGGCATTCCGGGTGCGGGCACCATCATGGACATCGTTGTCCTGACGTCGGTCCTGTCTTGCCTGAACTCGGGCCTATATACCGCGAGCCGTATGCTTTTCTCGCTTTCGCAGCGTGGCGACGCCCCCAAGTCCTGGATGAAGATCTCCAAGCGCGGCGTTCCGGCTGCGGCCGTCCTCGCGTCCACCGTTGTGGGCTTCGTGACGGTTGGCCTGAACTACATCGCCCCGGACACGGTGTTCCTGTTCCTGGTGAACACCTCCGGCGCAATCGCCCTCTTCGTGTGGCTGGTCATCGCATCCTCACAGCTCATTTTGCGCCGACGCATGGGCGCAGCCGCCAAAGAGCTCGACCTCAAGATGTGGTTCTTCCCCTATCTCACGTGGATCGCCATCGGGAGCATCGTGGCGCTCATCATTGGCATGGTCATCCTCGAGTCCACCCGCGAATCGCTCTTCCTCTCGCTGGCTCTTGCCGCGATCGTGGTTGGCATCGGCGTTTGGCGGTACCGCAAGGGCGGCGGCACAGCCTCGCCTGAGGTGATGACCGGGGACGCCGAGCGAGTAACGCTGGGTTCCGGCCCGTCGTCGTAAGCGTCCTTAACGTCCGGGGCAGTTGCCGTCAGCGAACGACGGCGGCTGCCCCTTCGGCGTTGAGGGCGCCTATGGCACGTCCACGGGGAGGTACTCCACGGGTCCGGGGCACTGCGCGCCCGGGGTGCCGCCTGTGGTGGGGATGTCGAAGACAGTGTCCCGCTGGCGCTTGCCGGCTTCCTTGACCACGACGCGGATCTTGTTCACGGACCCGGGCGTTGCTACGCCGGATGCCGTCGCCGTCCCTGCCTGTGCCAGGAACGGCGGCTCTTGTGCCACTAGCCAGCGACCATCGGGCGTGGGTTGTACAGGGTGTGGGGCACAGGCCTCGCCGAAACATGCCTGAACACGCATAGGTTTTGAGGCGATTCGTAATTCAATCGGTGACGTGTTGGCTTGACGAATGGCCGGGCACGCTGGTGACTGCGCCAAGGCGAACCACACCAGGCCGCCAATCGCGGCCACCAAGAGGACCGCGGCAAACCAGATGTGCCGGGGTTTCATGACCAGAAGCCTACGCCCGCGTGTGCGCTACTGCGCCAGCCCGATCACGAGGTTGATGGTCACTGCAAGGATGACGGTGCCGAAAAGGTAGGAAAGCAGGCTGTGCTTGAGCGCTTCTGTGCGGATCCTGTGGTTGCCGATATTGGTGTCCGACACCTGATAGGTCATGCCCAGGCTGGTGGCCAGATAGGCAAAGTCCGTGTACTGCGGCAGGCGGTCCTGGTTGAAACTGATTCCGCCCACGGCGCCTCCGGCGTCAGCGTCGGGGGAGTAGTAAAGCTCGGCGTAGCGCAGTGTGAAAAGCGTTTGAACCAGCATCCAGGAGAGCGCGACGCATGCCAGGGCCAAGGCTCCCGAGTACACCCTGGTGGCCGTGCCTTCTGCGTGCGAGTTCACGATCACCGCAGCCACGGCAGCGAGGCTGGCCAGATTGGCAATGAGGATCAGCAGGTCCGTGACGCCCCGGGAAGGATCCTCCGAGGTCGCATGCCGTTGGGTTTCCGTTGGGTCCATCCGGGCCACCACCAGCCACACCCAGGTGACGTACACCAGGGCAGCGACGGCCCACCCTACTGCCGGGGCATCGAACCAGTTGCCGGTCATGCCCGTGGCCAGCAGTGCAGCCCCGCCTGCCGCCACCATGACCACAAAGCGCAGCCGGCTACGCCTGACTGTTACGTCGTTCATGCCCTTACCCTAGCCCGCGCGCCTGGGTCTGCTCGTCGTCAAAATCCATGGATCGGGCAACCTCGTGCTAGTGTTTTTGTCGCTGTTGAGGAGAAAAACGAAACACTGTTTCTCCGAATCACCCTGCGCGGGTGGCGGAATGGCAGACGCGCTAGCTTGAGGTGCTAGTCCTCGAAAGGGGGTGGGGGTTCAAGTCCCCCTCCGCGCACAGGAAACCCCCGGAAGATCCGTGATCTTCCGGGGGTTTTGTCGTCTCCCGGCTTTGATTGGAGGCTCCCGTCAAGAGCCGGCCCGCGGCGCGAACATGATGATCCCGACGCCCACAATGCAGACCACGGCTCCAATCACGTCCCAGCGGTCGGGCCGGAAACCATCAACCAGCATTCCCCATGCGAGGGAACCAGCAATGAAGACCCCTCCGTACGCGGCGAGGACGCGGCCGAAGTGGGCGTCGGGTTGGAACGCCGCGAAGAAGCCGTAGATGCCCAACGCCACCACCCCGAGACCGGCCCACCACCAGGCCTTTCCCTCACGCACCGACTGCCAGATGAGCCAAGCGCCGCCTATCTCTGCAATGGCGGCCAGAATGAAGAGGATGGTGGACTTCAGGACGGTCATGCTCCCAGTATTCACGGTGGCTGGAGTCAGTTATCCACATACGCCGATTGCCCTGTTCCGGTCGTGCAATCCGCCGAATAGCTTTGAGTGCAGGAGATGCACTAAGATATTGAAGTCTGTGCTGCGCCCTCCTTCCGAATCTTCGGCGGGGGAGCGATGCACAGCATCGCAAATGAACCTCCTGTTACGGAAATACCGTAACCGCTTAGCCCAAAGGAGGTGGGTTCACATATGCGTCCTTACGAATTGATGGTAATCATCGACCCCGAGGTCGAAGAGCGTACCGTAGAGCCGTCGCTTCAGAAGTTCCTCAATGTCATCACCACCGATGGTGGAACCATCGAAAAGGTTGACATCTGGGGCCGTCGCCGTCTGGCATACGACATCAAGAAGAAGTCCGAAGGTATCTACGCAGTGGTGAACTTCACCGCTGAGCCGGCTACCGCCAAGGAACTTGACCGCCAGCTGTCTCTTAACGAGACGATCATGCGCACCAAGATCATCCGCCCCGAAGACCAGAAGGTCGTTGCTGAGTAATCAGCCCCTTCCAGATCTTTACCCCGCAGGAACGAACAAGGAGGCAGTAGATGGCAGGCGAAACCACTATTACGGTCATCGGTAATCTCACCAATGACCCGGAGCTGCGGTTCACCCCGTCTGGCTCAGCAGTAGCGAACTTCACCATCGCTTCTACTCCCCGGACCTTCGACCGCCAGTCGAACGAGTGGAAGGACGGGGAAACCCTGTTCCTCCGCGCGTCCGTATGGCGCGAAGCAGCCGAGAACGTGGCCGAGTCCCTCACAAAGGGTATGCGCGTCATCGTTTCCGGCCGTTTGAAGAGCCGTTCCTACGAAACCAAGGAAGGCGAGAAGCGCACCGTTATCGAGCTTGAGGTCGACGAAATCGGCCCGAGCCTGCGTTACGCAAACGCCAAAGTCAACCGTACCCAGCGCTCCGGCGGCGGGTTCGGCGCCGGAAACGGTGGCCAGGGTGGCTTTGGTGGCGGCAACGCCGGTGGCTTCGGAGGTGGCGCTGCAGCTGGTGCAAGCCAGGGCGGCAACTCCGGTGGAAACTGGGGCGGCAACCAGCCCGCACAGCAGGATGACCCTTGGGCTACGCCCGGTGTCAGCAATGCAGGCGGCTGGGGCAACGGCCCGGATTCCGAACCTCCCTTCTAAACACCAAGAAAAAGTCCGACGCCGGAACCTGCCGGGGCTGCCGTAAGGCACCCGGGTATCGACCGCCGTCGAACACCACCATCCCGTGGATCAATATCCACGGGCTCCATAGAAAAGGAGCTCCACGATGGCTAAGGCTGAACTCCGTAAGCCCAAACCAAAGTCCAACCCCTTGAAGGCCGCTGACATCACTGTCATCGACTACAAGGACGTAGCACTGCTGCGCAAGTTCATCTCCGACCGCGGAAAGATCCGCGCTCGTCGCGTTACTGGCGTTACCGTTCAGGAACAGCGCAAGATCGCCCAGGCAATCAAGAACGCCCGCGAAGTTGCTCTGCTGCCTTACTCCGGCGCTGGCCGCGGCTAAGGGAAGGGATTAACTAACATGGCAAAGATCATTCTGACCCACGAAGTAACCGGTCTCGGTGCTGCTGGCGACGTTGTCGAGGTCAAGGACGGTTACGCACGTAACTTCCTGCTGCCCCGCGGTTTCGCTCTGACCTGGACCAAGGGTGGCGAGAAGCAGGTTGAGTCCATCAAGGCTGCCCGCGCCGCTCGTGCACACGCTTCTGTTGAAGCTGCACAGGCACAGGCCCAGACTCTGTCCTCCAAGAAGGTCAAGCTCGAGGTGAAGGCCGGCGAGTCGGGTCGTCTCTTCGGCACCGTCAAGCCTGCTGATGTCGCCGCTGCAGTTGAGGCCGCTGGCCTCGGCGCCATCGACAAGCGCAACGTTGAACTGCCGAACCACATCAAGTCTGTCGGTTCGTACCAGGCCAACGTTCGCCTGCACGAGGATGTTTCCGCTGTCATCGACCTCGAGGTCGTTGCAGCCAAGTAGTCTCGGACTGCATAGGAAGACCCCCGCTACCGGATCCCGGTGGCGGGGGTCTTTTTTGGCGTGTGGACCTCCTCCATCACGTATCGGTACCCATTGCGGATCATCTCGGCCAGAATGTCTCGGTCCACGTCATCCAGTTTGTTGACGTAGAGGCAAGCGGTGCTGGTCTTGTGCTTGCCGAGTCCAGGGAGTAGCCGGTGGGCGTCTGGTCCTTCCGTGACACCGTAGAGCACCAGGTTGGCCTTCCGAGGTGAGAATCCGACGGCGGCGGAGTCGCCTTCGCGGCCACTGCTGTACTTGTAGTGGTAGCTGCCGAACCCGACGATGGTTGGACCCCACATGACGGCTTCCTGCCCGGTGATGTCACGCATCATGTCCAGCAGCTCAAAGCCATCTGCACGCCGTCCGGGATGCTCCACGGCGGCCAGGAATTCTTCGACGGACACGTCCGTGGGCTGGGTCTTGTTCGCTGCCATGGTGGTAGTCTCGCAGACGGCGGGCGGGCCTGCCAGCACTGGATGATAGCCTGCAGCGGTGACTTCAGAAGCCTTGCGCATCCGCCCGTTCCACCAAGTTGACGTCTTCTCCGACCAGCCGTACCGCGGCAACCCGCTCGCCGTCGTGGTGGATGCCGATGGTCTCAGCAGCGGGACTATGCAGCAGTTCGCCAACTGGACGAACCTCTCCGAAACCACTTTCCTGCTGCCGCCCACTGACCCCCGGGCGGACTACAAGGTGCGCATCTTCACGGGCAGTGAGGAGTTCCCCTTCGCCGGGCATCCAACACTGGGCTCGGCGCACACATGGCTGCAGGCCGGGGGAGTGCCCAAGACTGACGGTGTACTGATCCAGGAGTGCGGAGCGGGTTTGGTTCGAGTGAAGCACGACGCCGGTCGGCTGGCTTTCGCTGCTCCGCCGCTGACGCGCTTCGGTCCAGTGGACGCGGCTGTTCGCTCCCAACTTGCGGCTGGCCTGAGGGTTCCGGAGGCTGCGTTGCTTGACGCATCGTGGCTGGTCAACGGTCCTCAGTGGATCGGCGTCTTGCTTGAGTCCGCCGAGGCGGTCTTGGCTATCGAGCCGGATCTGGTCGCGATGGGTGACCTCAAGGTTGGCGTGATCGGACCGCACCAGCCGGGTACCGACGTCGACTTTGAGGTCCGGACCTTCATTCCCGACGATGCCATGGTGGAGGACCCGGTGACGGGAAGCTTCAACGCCGGCGCAGCGCAATGGTTGATCGGCAGTGGCCGTGCGCCTGACGAGTACGTGGCGGCGCAAGGCACGGCCCTGGGCCGTGCAGGCCGTATTCACGTCAAGGTTGAGGATGGCGAAATCTGGGTTGGCGGAGCGTCGGCAACGTGCATCCAGGGGACTGTCCTGCTGTAGTTCAGCTGAGTTTCGGCCGGGACAGGCAGGGGGATTGGCGTCGGTTGCCGCCAGCGTTTAGCGTGAGTCTTATGTCAGCATCCGATGCTTCCGCGAAGGCCAACGGCAACCCTTTGCTTGTCTTGGGCAAGATCACCTCCATCCTGGATGCCTTTTCCCTGTCAAAGCCGGTGCTGCAATTGAGCGATATCCGTGAATACACGGGAATGCCGACATCCACCGTGCAGCGGCTGGTCACCAACTTGACTTCGCAGGGGTTCCTCGACCGCGAGGGTGACGCCTACCGCATCGGCATGCGAATGGCGTACTGGGCAGCTCCCGCAACCCGCGGCATGGAAGTGGTGGACATCCTGAGTCCACTGCTCAAGACCTTGCGGGACACCACGGGCGAGACGGCCTGTTTCTTCAAAGCCGAGCAGCACTACCGTGTATGCGTCGCCATGGCGGATACATGTCATGCGCTCCGCCGTGAGATGCACTTGGGCAAGATCGTTCCGCTTCATGCGGGTTCAGCCGGCAGGGTCCTGCTCGCCTGGTCCCCCGAACTGATGGACGCTGTTCTGCTGGACCCCTTGGAGCCCATCACCGACTACACCATCACCAGCTCCGAAGAGCTGGAGATTGCAGTCAAGAAAACGCATGCGGATGGTTTTGCGATCACCGTGGGCGAGCGGGAGGACGGCGCCTCGGGTTTGTCCGCGCCCGTGTTTGATTCGGCTGCCAGCCTGGTGGGTGCGGTGACCATCAGTGGCCCCACTTTGCGGATGCCGTTGGAGACCTGCGAGGCCTGGGTGGAGCCACTGCTTGCCACCGCTGAGCACATGACCAGGCTCATTGGTGGGCGATTCCCCGGGGAGAGCTAGAGAGCGGCCTGAGCTACTGCCCACCGCAGGCCGCCGTGACGAAGTCGTAGATGCGCCCCCGCAAATCGTTCGGAGCGGCGATCTTTAACAGCCCGTGTCGTTCGCCTACTTGGATTCGCAGCGGCAACAACGTGCCGACCTTGTCCTCTGCTACCGCATGCGGATCACAGCGGGCTGGGCGGATCCTCAACGCCACTTCCTGCTGTACTGCGCCCGACGGGACTGTGAGGTTGCGGGGCCAAGGATCCGCGGGTACTTCAGCAAGCAAGGTGGTCCCGTCGATTGACTCAATCGTGAGGCTTTGCGGCGAGCCCGCGGAGGTTGCGGCTGGGGTAATGACAAGGCGGACGACGGCGGTACTTCCGTCCGGGGCCACCTCCAGCCCGGGGTCCAAGACCACGGAAGCGATCGCGGCAGCCTCGCTGGCCAGGCACAGCTCGTCGGAGTTCCTCGTGAGTACGCCGAAAGGATCTGTAGCTTCCACTTTGGCCTCCCGCGAATTCTGGTCGGGAGGCGCCGAATACTGAACCGCTGCTGCGATAGGGCCGGAAGGAGCAGGCTCGCAGGCAGCTGGAGGCAAGGGGACGGGAACGCTCTTTGGCTGCCGGGGTGGCAGCTCCAAGCTGCCGTTGGCTGGCGTCCAAACAATCTCCCCGTCGAACAACGCAGAGTCCAAGCGCGCAGCGGTCACTGTTAAGGGCGTGTCACTGGTGTTGGTGAGCTGGATCAGGATGGCCTCCTTGCCGTACTGGTCCCGGGACTGATTGACCTCCACGGCGATCGGGTCTGTTGGGGCCTCACGGCCTGACTTATCGCAGGCTGCCATGAGTGGCATGACCGACAGCAGGGCCACGCACGCCGAGAGGACAGGCCACGGTCGGCACACCATGCGATCAGTGTAGGGGCGCTGCTGAGCACGTCGCCACGCACGGTCAGAACGCACACTCTGGCTGGACGGCAAGGCGAGCAAGCCGTCGTAGTCAGAGCTGCTCGGAACCCAAGCCAAGGGCAGCAATGGTCTTCCCCGCGGTCCGCATCGCCGCGGCATCCATAGCGATCAGAACCCGGGCAAAGTTCTCTGCGTAGTTTCCCACGTCGTCTGCCACGGACCCGACTACTGCCACCACGGGGATGTCGCGTCCGGACCTACGGACGCGCTCGAGGATCGCCGAGATGATCTTCCCTTCGCCGGTTTGTGAATCCAACCTGCCCTCACCGACCACCACGGCCTCGGCTGTTCTCAGCAGCGAATCGAAGCCCGCCGCGTCCAGTACGGCCTCGGCCCCGGACACCAGCTCCGCCTCAAAATGTGCCCACAACCCTCCGGACAGGCCTCCCGCTGCGCCCGTCCGCGGCTCGCCGGAGGGATCGCGGGGATATGACGCAGCCAGCTGACTCAGGCGTTCTTCCAACAGGCGAACTGTTGCCGGATCGGCGCCTTTTTGGGGGCCGAAGACCCGTGCCGCATCCACGAACGGGGTAGTGACATCGGACAGGACCGTGATTCGGGCGCCTCCGAGACCGCCATTGTCGTTGATGGCGCGCACCGCACCTGCACCACCGTCCGTGGTTGCCGAGCCGCCTGCGGCCACCAGTACATGCGATGCCCCGAGGTTCACGGCCGCGGCAATCAACAACCCTGTTCCATAGGTGCTTGCCGACATGGCGTCCTGGGGACTATTCCGCGCGGTGGA
The DNA here is from genome assembly GCF_044755025.1 of Paenarthrobacter sp. NPDC092416. Taxonomy (NCBI): domain Bacteria; kingdom Bacillati; phylum Actinomycetota; class Actinomycetes; order Micrococcales; family Micrococcaceae; genus Paenarthrobacter; species Paenarthrobacter sp. NPDC092416. Next base: position 68,526 of record NZ_JBIVQG010000008.1, on the reverse strand, counting down.
CAGGCCGCTCGCCTGGGCAACCTCGACGACGGCGGTCCCGTCAGGTGCCAGCCCAAGGATCGCTTGCAACGGCTCGCCCCAGGAATTGACGACGTCGACGCTCACCGGCGACGCGCGAAGGCTCCGGCAGAGCGCGTCGAACGTTCCCTCCCCGCCGTCGGCGACGGGCAACTGCGTAGCCGAGCCGCCGCCGTCGTGAATTCCTGCTGCAATGGCAGCCGCGACCTCAGCCGCCGTATACGTCCCCTTGAAACTGTCCGGGGCGACCAGGATCGTCATGCCTTGGCGAGGAGGTTGACGGGGTGCAGTGGCTGACGGTCCTCGGCGATGGCGATCGCATTGAGCGCGCTGAGTCTGGCCATTTCGGCGCGGACGGGGACGGTTGCGCTGCCGACGTGTGGCAGGAGGACGGTGTTGGGGAGTTCGGCGAGTCCGGGCGCGAGGCGGGGCTCGTCCTCGAACACATCCAAACCAGCTCCGGCGATGACGCCGTTGCGGAGGGCCTGTACCAAAGCGGCCTCGTCCACTACGGGACCGCGGGCTGTGTTGATGAGGATGGAATCGGGCTTCATCCGTGCCAGAACATCGGCGTTTACCAGGTGTCGGGTCTGTTCGTTGAGGGGGACATGCAGGGAGAGGAAATCGCTGCATTCCGCCAGCTCTTGCCACGGAACTTGCCGGACTTTGCCCGCGAATTCGCCGAGTTCGTCGTCGCTGACGGGCCGGTCACCCGGCGGACGTGGCGCGAACAGCACGTCCATCCCGAAGCCCAGGGCGCGGCGCGCCACGGCGCGGGCGATCCTGCCGAAACCTGCCAGCCCAAGGACGGCGCCCGAGACATCCCGGCCCAGCATGAACTCCGGCTCCCACCCAAGGAATTTGCCCTCGCGGACCACGCGGTCGGCCTCCACCACGCGTCGCGCTGTGCCGAGGATGAGCAGCATGGCGATGTCCGCCGTCGCGTCGGTCAGGACGCCGGGTGTATTGCCCACGAGGATGCCGTGCCGGGTGGCGGCGTCGACGTCGACGTTGTTGTATCCCACCGCGTAATTGGAGACGCCCTTCACTTTGGCGTCCGCAAGCAGCGGCGCGTCGATGACGTCGCGCAGCTGCGTGAGGACAACGTCGTAGTCGCCGGATGCACAGAGCTCAGCCAGTGTGGCGTAGTCCGGTGGTTCGGGCAGGACGGTGACCTGGCCGGCGTCGGAAAGGAGTTGAAGCCCAGGTTCCGGGATGGCTGTTGTGACAAGGAAATGGTTCCCCATGCTTAATTGCCTCCGGTTGCGGGTGATCCGACAACGGAAGGTATGACCCAGTCGAACGCGGCAGCCCTTGAACGTGCACCCTGGGCGGCCTTGGAGCGGTTAGGTTCGCCGAGTTCGGTCAGCAGTTTCTCAGACAGGACCACCAGTTCACCGAACACGTCAGGCGTCAGCCATTCAGGTCGGGTGGCGAAGAGAATGTCCTCGCTGGAGGTGTTGCCGCTGGCGCCCGGAGCGAACGGGCAGCCGCCCAAGCCACCCAGTGCGCCGTCCACCATGGCAGCACCTGCCTGGATTGCGGCGAGCGTGTTGGCTACGCCCAAGCCCCACGTGTCGTGGCCGTGAAAGACGATTCTTCGGGCAGGGCTCTCGTCCCTCACGCGGGTGATCAGGCGGGCCACCTGGGCCGGAACGGCCTGACCCAGGGTGTCACAGATGACGATGTCAGTGGTGCCCTCGGCCCGGGGATCGTTGGCGATGGACAGGATTCGCTCCTCCGGAACGTAGCCTTCGAACGGGCACGTGAAGGACGTTGCGATGCACAGCTGAATCTGTCCATTCACTGCCCGGGCGTACTCCACGGCCTCGGGCAACGCGGCGAGGCTCTGGTCCGTGGTGCGGCCGATGTTCGCTTTGTTGTGCGAATCAGAGGCAGACAAGCAGTACTGGAAGTTCCGCGCACCGGCGGCGGCCGCTTTGGCAACGTGACCGGGTGTCGCCACCCAGATCCAGCATTTCTCCAGTTCCTCCGGAGTGAGGGCCTGGACCACTTCCAGGGTGTTGGCCATGGTGGGGACCAGGTCCGCGCGGGCCATGGAACCCAGCTCAATAGCGGGGACGCCCAGCCGCAGCAGTTCCCGCACCGTCTCGATCTTCTGCTCCGTTGGCAGGAGTTTTCCAGTGAGCTGGAGGCCATCCCTCAAGGTGACGTCCCGGAGGATGGCGTTGCCCAGTGTTGTGGCAAGGGGGCTTTCAAAGATGGTCATGGTCGGAGGGCCTCCTCGCGGCCGGAAGCCGCATCGATCTGGGCAGCATCCAGGTGAAGGAGACCGCCAAGGACTTCTTGGGTGTTTTCGCCCAGGTCCGGGCCAAGGTTTCGGATGGGAAGCGACTGGTCACCGATCACGGGAACGATGCCCGGGAACCCTACTCCGGGGAGGATCTCCTCGCCGGTGGATACGTCGAACTTCTGGATCATGTTGCGGGCCGCGTACTGGCTGTCCGTGCTGATGTCGGCGGCGGTGTAAATGGGACCGGCAGGGACGCCGGCGGCTTCGAGAGCTGCCAACGCCTCGGAACCCGATAGTGTGGCCGACCACGCGCCGATAGCCTGATCCAGTTCCTCGCGCTTCGCCCAGCGTCCGGCATTCGTCTGCAGTGAAGGGTCTTCCGCCAGATCCGGCCGGCCGATGGTCTGCATGTACCGCTGGTAGATCGAGTCGCCGTTGCCGGCCACCACGATGCTCGCGCCGTCCTTGCACACGTAGGCGTTGGAGGGAGCAATGCCTTCCATCCGGCCGCCCACGCGCTGCCGGTCCACGCCGTACGCCTGGTAGTCCGGAATGAGGGATTCCATCATGGAGAACATCGCTTCATTCAGCGCGACGTCGATGATGCGCTCGGTGAGCGGCACGGCGCCAGCTGCGTCCCGGCGTCGTGCTTCACGCTGGTACAGGCTCATCATGGAGCCGAAGGCGGCGTAAAGGCCGGCGATCGAGTCTCCGATGGAGACGCCAACCCTCACGGGCGCGCGGTCCGGGTCGCCCACGAGGTTGCGGAACCCGCCATAGGCCTCGGCAACGGCGGCAAAGCCGGGTCGCGCGGACAATGGGCCTGTCTGCCCGAAGGCGGAGATGCGCGTGATGATGAGGTCAGGGTTGGCCTCGTTGAGGACCTCGGGGCCAAGCCCCCATTTTTCCAGGGTGCCGGGACGGAAGTTCTCCAGGAGGATGTCCGACTTGGCGACCAACGCCAGGACTGCCTGCTTGCCGGCCTCAGTGCGGAGGTCCAGGACCACCGACTTCTTGTTGCGGTTCAGCGTGCGGTAGAGCATGGACGTGTTGCCTTTGTGAAGGCGCCAGTTGCGTAGTTCGTCGCCGGTTCCGGGACGCTCGACCTTGATGACTTCGGCGCCGAAATCAGCCAGTAGCCTGCCAGCCGTGGGCGCGGCGATGTAGTTGCCGAGTTCGAGAACCCGAACGCCGTCCAACGGGGCGATTGTTTCGTGTGTCATGGTCTTCTTTCGTGCGTGGTTCGTAGTTGAGCGGGTCGTGCGGGGCTAGAACAGCAGGCTCATGGGCATGATCAAGAGGATCGCGACCACGGAGGCCACCGAGACGCCTACCGTGACTGATTTCAAGGCACCCCTCACACTCTGGCCCAAAAGCGACTGCAGGAGCCAGAACGTGTTGCTCGTGACGTGCACCATGAAGAGTGATCCCGCGCCGGCCGCGAGAGCCAGCAGTACAGGATCCAGGCCGATGGCGGGTGCGATCGGGGCCAGCAGCCCGGCGGCCGTGATGGCGGACAAGGTAACGGATCCGACGGCGATGTGCAGTACAGCGGCAATGGCCCACACCACCAGCAGTGGGGCAACGGTGCTCGCCGAGAAGAAACCGCCCAGGATGTCACCCAGTCCCGCGGCCTTCACCGTGGCCGCCAGGGATCCGCCCACACCGGTGAGGATCAGGATCTGGCCGCTTTCCTTGAATCCGACGGCGATGGCCTCCTCAACCTTCTTCTGGCCGATGGCGGAGCGTGTCACCAGGCAGGTGCCAATGAGGCCGATGAGCAGGGCGATGACGGGTTCGCCGAGGAGCTGGAGCCAGGGGATGTCGATTTCGAAGATCTCCAGGATGGCGCCCGCGCCGATGAGGAGCAGGGACGTCAGGAGCGGTGCGAACAGCACCATCAGAGGGGCTTCTTTGCGTTCACGCTCGACGACGGCGACGGTTCCGCCGGCCGGTTGGGCGCTGGATGCTGCCGTGCCCCGCTCGTTGTTTGCCGATGTTGGGGCGGGTGCCGGAGCGTTGTTCACCGGTTCCTCACCCTCGCTGTCTTCTTCAGCGACGAAGGTGTGGTCCTCGTCTTTGGATTCATTCCAGAAACCGCGGCGGAAAAGGAAGGTCATGATGGCGATGGAGATGATGATCGTGGGGACGACCAGCAACAGGCCGAAGAGCAGCATCTTGCCGAGCGGGACGTTGAGCAGGCCCGCCAGGGCAAGCGAGGCCACGCCGGGAACCGTGAAGACAATGCCGCATTCCAGGGCGATGGCCATGGCGGTTGCCATGCGGGCCGTACCCAGCTTTCCGATTTTCGGGGCGAGTTTGCGGGCCAGCGGGGCTGAGATGACGAGCAGGACATCCAGGAAGATCGACTGAAGTACGGTCCCGATGGCGAGGCCCATGGTGTAGGGCAGGCGTTTGGGGCCGAAGGTCTTCAACAGGTGCTCCACCAAGCGCCGGATCGCGCCGCTCTGGTTAAGGATGGAGCCCATCAGGACGCCGAAGGCGATGAGCAGGCCGACGTCCACCATGATCTCGCCGAAGCCGCCGGTAATGGTCTTGACGGTTTCTTCGACACCGAGGCCGACGGCCAAGCCGAGGTAGACGGAGGCAAGGATCAGGGAAATCACGGGGTTGACTCTGAAACGGACGATCAGCAGGACGGCGGCCAAAACCGCTACAGCCGTGTTGATCAGAACGGCAATGTCTGACATGGGGGGAATCCGATCGTTGGGCCTTCCACATTGAAGGCTTGGAACTGATGTGCACCGTGAGGCGGGCCACATCACTAATCCCATATTATGAGTTTGAACTCATATTGCAAGCCTATTCTGCAAATTAGACTGAGCCAATGGCTCTCCTGATACGTCCGGCCCTTGAGAATGACGTCGCGGCCATGGCCGGAGTGGAGGTCGCCGCCGGCCGCACCTCCGCAAGTGCTGCCAGCCGTTTTGAAGCAGCGATCCGCGCCGCGATCAACGACGCTCGACGGCTGGTGCTGGTGGCCGAGACGCCGGCGGACCTGCCCCGGAACCCAGGTTCCGCCGTCGTGGGTTGGGCAAAAACACACTTCCATGACTACAGCGCCGGCCCCGCGCCGGCTGGCTATTATCTCGGCGGAATCACCGTGGCGCCGGATTTTCGGCGCCAGGGAGTTGCGGCGGCCCTGACGGAGAAGAGGCTGGAGTGGATATGGGCAAGGACGGACGAGGCCTGGTATGTGGTCAATGCCCGCAATGCGGCGTCGCTCAAACTGCACCAACGCTGGGGCTTTCGCGAGGTCGCGCGCGGATCCGGCTTTCATGCAGTGACGTTCGACGGCGGTGAAGGGCTTTTGCTCAAGGCGGCTCGCCCGCTGCCCTGACCTTGAGGGACGCGGGGCTCTCATCGGCCGGTCCTTCACGATCCAGCCCCGCAGACTTAGCATGGTCCACAGGTGCACCAACTGGGGGAGTGTGTAATGGGGCCATTGGAATCGACTCAAGCCAACGTGAGTGGCGCGGCATCAGCCCGGACGGATGCAGGAGGCGGTTCCCCTTTAGGTCCCGTTTCCAGGGCAGCTTTGCAGGCCAAGCGACGGCGTCCTTCCCGAGTGCGGAAACTCGACCTCGCCATCATTCTGATCCTGGTCATCCTCCTTGCCCTGTCAGCGACTCCCTGGCCCTCGGCCATGTTAATTCGCAGTGTTTTTGAGCGCGGAGCGCAGTCAACCATTGACGAGATGGCGCCCTACGTCCCCGACACTCCTTTGGACGAGCGGGCCGGGGTCGTTTATAAGCCCGGTTCCACCTTCGATGTTTTCACTCCTGCGGGCACTACCACTGCGCTCCCCACGATCGTCTGGATCCATGGCGGCGCGTGGATCTCGGGGGCTCAAGGCGATGTGGAACCCTATCTTCGGATTCTTGCGGCCGAGGGCTACACGACCATTGGGCTGAGCTACCCGATCGCGCCGGAGGCCGTCTACCCCACGGCGATACGCGACATCAACGATGCGCTCGGTTACATCAAAGCGCACGCCAGCGAATTGAATGTGGACAGCAGCCGGATTGTCCTGGCCGGCGATTCAGCAGGGGCGCAGTTGGCCAGCCAAATGACCACTCTCACTGTTAACCCTGAGTATGCCAACCTGATGGGGATCGAGCCCGCGCTCCAGAAATCGGACCTCGCGGCCACCATCCTGCATTGCGGTGTGTATGATCTACGGGCCATGGCCGACCTCAATGGCCTGGTTGCGTGGGGCTTCAAAACCTCGCTGTGGGCCTACACCGGAACGAAGGACTGGTCCTCCACATACGCAGGCAGCACTATGTCCACCATTGATTTTGTCACCAAGGATTTCCCGCCGACCTTCATCAGCGGCGGCAACGGCGATGGTCTGACATGGCTTCAGTCGGTTCCGTACAGCAATCGCCTGAAGGAAGCGGGTGTTCCGGTGACCGAGTTGTTTTGGGCTGCGGACCACGACCCCGAGCTGCCGCATGAGTACCAGTTCCACTTGAACTTCGCTGAGGCGCGCGATGCCAGGGACAAGACCTTCGACTTCCTGTCCACACACGCTGCCAGGTCGAAGTGAGCTAAATGCGGGGAAGAGTGGAGTACGGCCGACTCGGCAGGTGTCCCGCCGACCACGGCCGAACCGGAGGTTCCAGTGGAATCTCCCCACGACCGTCGCGGATCACCAACGCCACCGTGCCTATCGCCGCGGCAAGGGAAGCCGCACCCAACAAGACCAGGACAACAACAAAAGCCATAGACATCGCCATGCACCTCTAGCCCCAATTTTACCGTCGTTCGTCACTCGACGTCCGGATGCGACCGGGCTCTTCAGCTGGGGAAGCGCTGACCGTAGCTGAGGGAATAGTTCGTGATGCTCCCTCGTTCACTCATTTAGATGCATATGCATGTAAGCTGGGAATGAACGAGCAACAGGAGAATGCCATGGAAACCCGCCGCATCACCGTCCTTTCCGCCGGACTCGGCGTCCCGTCGTCGAGCCGCCTGCTGGCGGACCAACTGGCCGCCTCTGCCGAGCGGCAGTTGCGCGCGACTGGATATGAGGTGAGGATCGACGTCGTCGAACTCCGCGACCTGGCAGTGGACATAGCCAACAACTTCGTAACCGGCTATGCCGCACCGCGCCTCGCAGAAGTGATCGCCGGCGTCGAGGATTCAGACGGAATCATCGCCGTCAGTCCTGTTTTCAGCGCGTCCTATAGCGGCCTCTTCAAATCCTTCATCGACGTCCTGGACCCCAAGTCGTTGGACGGCAAGGCAGTACTCCTGGGCGCCACAGGCGGCACCGACCGCCACCAGATGGTCCTGGACTACGCCATGCGTCCGCTGTTCAGCTACTTGCGGACCCCGATCGCGGCTACCGGCGTCTTTGCCGGACCCCAGGACTGGGGAAACACCGACGACGGCGCCTCGCCGCTTTCCGCCCGTGTTGAGAGGGCTGCGGGTGAACTCGTGCAACTGCTGACCGGGCCCCAGCCCGGACGCAAGGCTCCAGCCCTGGAGTCGCTGCCGTTTGAGCAACTGCTGGCGGGCATTTCAGCCGGCCGGTAGGTCGAACTTTTTGCCGGGTCCGCTCGTTGGGCCAAACATGAAGTGTCCTGTGGATTCCATTGACCTGGTGATGAGCGAACGAAGCGGCGTTGAGATTGACTATTGCCCGCAGTGCCGGGGTGTATGGCTGGACCGCGGTGAACTGGACAAGATCATTGATCGCGTCGCCGCCGAAACCATGCCGGCCCCTGCGAGGCAGGCCCCGGCCCCGCCGCAGCCTCCGATCGCACCGCCACCCGTCTACAACCCCTTTGAATCGCGGCCGCAACAACCCCGCTACGATGACCGCGGCGATCGACGCGACTATGACCGCCGGGATTATGAGCGCAGGGGTGACTATGACCGCCGGGACGAATACGGCCGTAAACGCAAGAAGAAGGAAGGCTTCCTGGGAGATCTGTTCGATTTCTAGTCGCGGTTAGTCGTCCAGGAGCTCGATGAATTCGCGGGCCTGCTTGATGTTGATATCGGAGTGGCGCGTCAGGGCAAGTGCGGCGCCCTCGATGTCGCCGCTTTTGGCCAACGTCCGGATCCGACCATAAATCTCGTCGTTGAGCATGTTGCTGCTCACCTCGCGCGTCACGTCGCCCTTGCTGACGATCGCGCGGTACCTGTAGGGGAACCGCTCCGGCTCATCGTCGTCGTCAGGGATGAGATTTTGGGCAGGCGACTCGGGCGTGAACGGTTGAGGATGTGCGGCCAAAGCGCCGACGGCGTCGCGCGAGGCCCGCAGTCCCTCCCCGGTGGCTTGCAGGTACAGCTTGATCGCTTGCATTCCCTGCCCTTGGGCGATCAATGAGTATAGGCGGCGGTGCTGTTCCTCGTTCAGCTTGGCCGCAGATTCCCTGGCGAGCTGGACCGGGTCCTTTGGCGCGTTGGCAGCAGCAATGCCCGCCCTGGTTTCTGCCGAGCGCTTGCTGAACGAGCGAAGGAGCAAGAGCACGCCGCCAATGACCGCAATCAGGATCAGGAGCGGGATGAGGATGGAATCCATGACGTCGTCAGAGCCGATCTACGTAGTTCTTAGCGGTGAGTAAGTCTGAATGGGTGGCTTGGCGCAGGACTTTGATTGCTTCGATCTTGCGGCCACTACGCACGAGGTTCTGCAACTCAAGGGCAAACTGCGGATTGAGTTGCCCATTGGGTAGGACTGCGCCCTGATATCCGGCCTGGCCGGACGATGGGGATTTCCCCGCGCGCGCCTGGAGCGCGGCCCTGTTCTGCTCCACCTGCTGGGTCTGTTGGGCTTCGTTCTGACTTGGCTTGGTGGCCGCAGTGATACGGGCCCGGGCAGCCAGCGCAGCCTGCGCTTGTGCGGCTTGGTGGGCGGCGGAGCGGACGGCCAGCTCATGTTGGTAACGTTCTGCGTCAGAGAGGCCGGTATCGCGCGGTTTGAAGGCCGCCGAGAGCGCCCACAGTACGCCCACGAGAATGATGAGCGGCAATCCAATCATCAGCACATCACCAAGATTCAGCCCCATGCTTAGAGCTTATGCCAGAACCTGGTTATCCACAGCACATTCCATTCCGGGCATAGGCTTCCGAGAGGCTGCTGTCAAATTAAGGAACGCCTTGTGTTGTGCATCACAATTTCGGCATGTTTCGTCTGTCACAGGCGCCCCTTGAGGCGTTGGTGGACTGCCGGCTGTGGATGATTTTCCCGACAAAGTATTTTTAGTCCACAGCCTGTGATGAACGTTTCCGCAGGTCAGAGGCCACTTTCCGAGAAAAGAATTTCTCTATCCACAGGGTAACGCACAGACTGTGCACAACGTGGGGCAGGTATTCCACATGTTGTCCACAGGGCTCAGTTGGTGACGGCGTTGAGCAGCGCTAACGTAGCTCAGGTACCTGTTTCAGGTATGGAAACCGCCATATTTTTCACTTCCCGGCCCCACTGGCAGTCGAGCGCAAACATGCTTGGGGATTCGGTTGTGGATAAGTTGTGGAAACCGGGGAGGCAGTAAATTGTCGTACCCCAGTGGAAGCATCAGGCAGACCCGGCCGGTCCGGATGCCAAAGGGTTTCCATCCCAGGTCACCTGCGCTTTACGCACCGCCGAGATTACTTGTCTGCGGCGGTACACAAATGGAGGACGGCTTTGTCAGTTACGCACTTGGACTCAATCGAGGGCACTCGGGCTTCGGACTCGAGCCGGAAACCTCCCCAGGACATCCCCGCTGAGCAATCGGTTCTCGGCGGCATGATGCTGTCCAAGGATGCGATCGCCGATGTGGTCGAAATCGTCCGTGGCCACGACTTCTACCGTCCTGCGCACGAGACAATCTACGAATCCATCATTGACCTCTACGGCCGGGGTGAACCTGCCGACGCCGTCACCGTCTCCGACGAACTGACCAAGCGGGGTGAGATCAACCGCATCGGTGGCCCGGCGTACCTGCACGAGCTCATCCAGACGGTGCCCACCGCTGCCAACGCCGGCTACTACGCCGAGATCGTGGCCGAGCGGGCCGTACTGCGTCGCTTGGTTAACGCCGGAACCAAGATTGTCCAAATGGGATACGGCCAGGACGGCGAGGTGGAGGACCTCGTCAACCAGGCACAGGCAGAGGTTTATGCCGTCGCAGAAAAGCGCACTGCTGAGGATTACGTGGCGTTGAAGGACGTCATGGAGTCTACGGTGGACGAAATCGAGGCCTCAGGCCACCGCGGCGAAGGCATGGTGGGCGTTCCCACCGGGTTCTACGAACTCGACGAGCTGACGCACGGCCTCCACCCCGGCCAGATGATCGTTATCGCGGCTCGTCCGGCCGTCGGTAAGTCCACCTTCGCGTTGGACTTCGCCCGATCAGCAGCCATCAAGCACAACTTGGCCACCGTCATGTTCTCCCTGGAAATGGGCCGGAACGAGATCGCCATGCGTCTGCTTTCCGCAGAGGCAACCATCGGGCTGCAGGATCTTCGCAAGGGCACCATCAAGGACGAGCAATGGTCCAAGATCGCCACCACCATGGGCCGCATGAACGATGCCCCGCTGTTCATCGATGACAGCCCCAACATGTCGCTCATGGAGATCCGGGCCAAGTGCCGCCGCCTGAAGCAGCAGCACGACCTCAAGCTCGTGATCCTCGACTACCTCCAGCTCATGAGCTCCGGCAAGAAGGTCGAGTCCCGCCAGCAGGAAGTTTCCGAATTCTCCCGTGCACTCAAGCTGCTCGCCAAGGAACTCCAAGTCCCGGTTATCGCCCTCTCGCAGCTGAACCGTGGTTCCGAGCAGCGCCAGGACAAGCGCCCCATGGTGTCCGACCTCCGTGAATCCGGCTCCATTGAGCAGGACGCCGACATGGTCATCCTGCTCCACCGTGAGGACGTCTACGACAAGGAATCGCCGCGCGCCGGTGAGGCCGACATCCTGATCGCCAAGCACCGTAACGGTCCCACGAAGGACATTGTGGTTGCCTTCCAAGGCCACTACTCGCGCTTTGCCAACATGGCAGGCGATTCGGCAGGTGGGGGCGGCGGGTTCTAGGTAGTTGCGACGGGCGGCGCGCCGGGCTGGTCAGGCAGAAACGGGTAGAACCAACAGGTAGCCGGCCGGCAGTGCGCTGCTCCAGCGTCGCGGCTCACGGACCACGAATTGTGTCGCCAACTGCTCGGGGGTGAGCAGGCTGTTGGGCGCCGGCGAAGGACCCCACTGTCCGCTGCCGTACGGGTACAGCGGATCCAGGACGCGTATGCCGGTGACGGCGAAATCCTGGAACTGCCGGGGATCGCCAACCGACTCGAACCCGCTCATCACCCAGGCGTGGCGCCCACTCCACATGACCAGCCCAACGGGGCGGCCTGTATCAGACATGGCGCGCGCCGCCGTCGTGAGCGCTTGGCTGTAGTCGGCGATACTGACAACGGTGTACGGCCCCATCCCAACGTCGGTCAGCACCTTCGCCCAACCAAACGGGTTCGCACCATTGAAGGAGTCGGACGACCGCGCGCGGGCCATCTCCCACAGTTCGTTCTGCTGGGTACGGCCGGCCCAGGAGCCGCCCCCGGTGTCGTCCATGAGGTTGTGTGCGATCTGGATGCTCGCTGCAACGCACCAGTCAAAGGTGTACTGAGGAACGAAGTCCCCGTCCTGATAGAGGGTGAACGCGAACGCTTGGCGCGCCGGCGCCGGCGTTGGTGTGGGAACGGGGGCTGGCGTTGGAACCGGAGTCGATTCCGGGGCGGGCGCAGCTTCAACTGCAACCGGCGGTGCCGAGGAAACCGGGATCGGTGGAGCGGTAGTTCCTTGGCGGACGTCGACCACCGGAGTGCAGCCCGCGAGTAGGGTCGCCACCACGACGATCCATGCCAAACGACGGGAATGGGCACCGATCATGATCGATCCAGTCTAGCGCGGCACAGCCGGACCCCGAAGGTCTGCTCAGCAGCCCTCGAAGTCGCTCAGCACCTTCACTTTAGCTGCCGAGTTGGACGAAGGATCGAAGGCGTAGCCGATCCACTCCCTGGCCAGGCGACGAGCCAGTTCCACACCAACGACCCTCTGGCCCATGGTGAGGATCTGGCAGTCGTTGGACAGGATTGATCGTTCCACGGAGAAGGAATCGTGCGCAGCGGTAGCCCGGATGCCCGGAACTTTGTTGGCGGCAATGGCTACGCCAATGCCCGTGCCGCAGAAGAGGATTGCCCGATCGGCTTTGCCGTCCCGGATCATTTCACCGGCCGCGATGCCTACGTATGGATACGGCCGGGTAAAGTCCTCGTCCGCACGGTTCACTCCGATGTCGATGACCTCTGTGACCCGGGAGTCAGCCTCAAGATCGGCCAGAATGCGGTCTTTGTAATCAACGCCGGCTTCGTCGGCGCCCACAATAATGCGCATGGGATTCTCCTAGTTGGTTGCCGCGAAGTTGCTTGCTGTGGCGGGAACTGCGGTGAAATGCGGCCCGACGGCGGCAAACACCATGGCGAGCGACGTCGCCCCGGGATCCGGCGTGCCGATGCTCTTCTCCGCCAAGGGCCGGGCGCGGCCCTTCAACGGACGGAGTTCGGCTGTGGCCGCAGCTGCCTTGGAAGAGACGTCAGCCGCGGAAGCCCATGCCTCCTCGACCATGGATCCGGCAGCAACGGACGCAGCGAACGACGAAACGAACGGCAGTAGAGCATCCACCATGGTCTTGTCGCCAAGATCTGCCTTGCCAAGGCCTGTGATGCGGTCCGCGAAGGCGCGAACAGATTCGGCGAGGACCACCGGCGTCGGGGATTCTGCGTCTCCCAGCCGCTCGCCAAAGGCGCGCAGTCCGGCGCCCCACAGAACGCCCGACGTACCGCCGGCCTTATCAGCCCAGGCGTCGCCGGCGGCAATGAGCAAGGAACCAGCACCGGCTCCACGTGCATAAGCAACAGATGCCGCTGCGAGAGCCGCCGCGGATCCGCGGACCATGCCGCGGCCGTGGTCGCCGTCGCCAGCGATTGCGTCCATATCGCCCAGTTTTGTTTCGGAGTCCCGCAACAGGGCGGCGGTAGCGTCCAGAGCGGAAAGGCATTGTGCCGCATATTCGCGCGATTCTGCTGTGGAGGAATAGTCGGCAGCATCGACGGAAGAAAGGTCGGCGTCGCCTTCGTCGGCACTGGCTGCGCCGAATCCAACGGCACCGCGGCGATATGCCGGGGTCAGCGCAGGAGCGGTCCAGTACTCCTCAAGTTCGTCGTCAAGCCACGTCAAGGTCAGCGACGCACCGGCCATGTCCAAGCTGGTCACCAGTTCGCCGACCTCGGGCATGACCAGCGTGTAGCCGGCGTCGCGCAACAGCGGAGCAACGGTGCGCCAGAGAACGAACAGTTCCTCATGCTTCGTTGAACCCAATCCATTGAGGATCACGGCCAGCCGCGTGGAACCGGACGCGGGCGTTTCTGCCAGGACGCGCTTCACCAGCTCCTGGCCAAGCTCGACGGCGGACGGCAGCTCGGTATCGAACAGTCCAGGCTCGCCGTGGATACCAAGGCCAAGGCCCATCTGTCCCTCCGGAAGACGGAACAATGGCTGGTCGGCGCCCGGGAACGTGCATCCACCGAATGCCGTGCCGATGGTCCTGGTAAGGCTGTTGGCCTTGCGTCCCACGCGAACCACGTCCGCGAGGTCCAAGCCGGATTCCGCAGCCGCACCCATGACCTTGAAGACCACGAAGTCCCCGGCAATACCGCGCCGCTTCTCGATTTCCTCGGGAGAGGCACTGGCGATGTCGTCCGTGACCAACACGTTTTCCGCCGGGATGCCCTCGGCGTTCAAGCGTTCGCTGGCCATGCCGAAGTTCATGACATCCCCGGCGTAGTTGCCGTATGTGAAGACGACGCCGGCGCCTGAGTTGGCAGCCTTGGCCACGGAGTAGGCCTGCTGGGTGGAGGGCGAAGTGAAGATGTTGCCCACCACGGCGCCGTCAGCGAAGCCCGGTCCGATGATGCCTGCGAAGGCCGGGTAGTGTCCGGAGCCGCCGCCGGTGATGACGGCGACCTTCGGTGCTGCCGGGCGGCCGCGGCGGACCGCGCCGCCCTCTACCTGGCGGACGAGGTCCGAGTGGGCGTCACAGAAGCCGGCGAGAGCTTCGTCAGCGAAGTCGGCGGGATCGTTGAAGATTCTGGTCATGGTGGGTCCTGGGTTTCCTTCGAGCAGCTCGAATTAGTGGATGTGGCTGCCGCCGTTGATGTCGACGGTGGTGCCGGTCAGGTAAGCGGAGTCCTCGGAGGAGAGGAACGTGATGACGGCGGCAACTTCCTCGGTGGTGGCGTTGCGGCCCAGGGGGATGCCGGCGTTGATGGCGTCTTCCTGTTCCTGGGTGCTGCCGACGCGGATGTTGGTGTCCACGGCGCCGGGAGTGATGGCGTTGACGGTCACGCCGGTTTCGCCGATTTCACGGGCAAGTGCCTTGGTGAAGCCGAGGATGGCGGCCTTGGCCGCGGAGTAGGGAACCTTGCCGAACACGCCGCCGCCGCGCTGGGCCGAGACCGAGGACATGTTGACGATGCGGCCCCAGCCGTTGGCGATCATGTCCGGCAGGAATGCCTTGGTGACCAGGTACGTGCCGGTGGCGTTGACGTCCATGACCTTGTGCCACAGCTCAAGGGTGGTTTCCAGGAACGGAACGGGGGAGGTGATGCCGGCGATGTTGGCCAGGGCGCCCACTGGCGGGAGGTTCCCGGCGGCAACTTCCGCGGCTACGGCTGACTGGGCCGCGGTGACTGAGGCTTCGTTGGCCACGTCGATTTCGTAGCCGAACGCGGGGACGTTGAATTCGTTGGCGATCTCCGCGGCAACCTTGGCGGACTTCTCTCCGTCGAGGTCCAGAATGACGATGCCCCAGCCTTGGTTGGCGTAGCGGCGGGCGGTGGTCAGGCCGATGCCGCGATCTGAGGTAGCTCCGGTGAGGACGGCGGTGCGCTGGATAGTGGTCATGGTGCTCCTTGAAGGGTGGTTGTTGGAAAAGTTCAGATGAGGTCTGTGATGTAACTGGCAGCTTTGGCTGCGGCTGCCGGGCGTTCATCATGGGTGACGTCCCGGGTTTCGAGCTCCAGGGAGAAGTGGCCGGTGTAGCCAACTTCCCGCAGGGCTGCGAGTCCGGCAGCGAAGTCGGCCTTGCCATTGCCGATGCTGAGGTTGATGTTCCCCGGCTCGTCTTCCGTGGCGGACACAGCGTCTCGTAAGTGCACGTGTTTGATGCTGGCGGAGAAGCGACCAACGAAGTCCACGGGGTCGCCTCCGGAGGCGACGATGTGGCTGAAGTCCATGACGATTCCGACGTCGGAGCCCGCCAAGCGATCGGCGAGCAGTTGGGCGCGCTCCGTGTTCCAGCACAACCGGTAGTAGTGCAGGGATTCGGTCCACAGCTCGACGCCGAACTCTTTGGCGCGAGCAGACGCGTGGATCAGTTGAGCTGCCACAGCGTTGATGTCCTCTTCCAAGCTCTTCACTGGGTCATGGTCGATCGCGCCGCACGGCAGGACCAGAGCCTTCGCGCCGGTCTTTGCCGCCAAAGCGAGCAGCATCTCCAGGTGCCGATCGCGCGCTTCCTGCGCACCGCCGTCGAGCACTGCGTTCAGGTCCCCGACGTCGCCGTTTACCGAGCGGACGCGCAGGCCCGGGTTATTGACGACGGCGGCAACCGTCTCGACTGCCTCAGCGTCCAGTACGTAGGGCACATGGTCGCAAACGCCGGGCAGCGCGCCAAGGTCGATTTCTTCGAAGCCGAGGCCGCCCATGGTTTGCAGGGCCGTCGCCAAATCCTGGTGGCGGAAGCTGATGGAAGAACAGCCCAGTCGGTGATGGAACATCGTCGTTGATCCTCAAGTTGGGGCCCTCGCCAGCGAAGGCCTTAGTGATGGACACCACGTTAACTGGGTTGACTGTTAACAGTCAACCTTTGGAGTTGACTGTTGACATTGCTGGTGTCCTCGGTCACAGTTGACGTATTATGTTGACTGTCGACAGTGGAGTTGCCGAAGAAGCGCCTCACTCTTCGAAAGGGAAATACACAAATGAGCAATGAAGCTCTGACCATGCGTGGTCCGGTTCATGGAACCAAGGAAGCAAAGCGCGTCGCCGTCGGTTCTGGCGTTGGCGCAGTCATCGAAACCTACGATTTCATCGGTTTCGGCACCGCCGCGGCACTGTACTTCGGTACAGCGTTCTTCCCGGGCGCCGACCCGGTGACTGGCACCCTGGCCTCCTTCGCGACCCTCGGCGTCGGCTTCGCTGCCCGTCCCTTGGGTGGCATCATAGGTGGCCACCTCGGCGACAAGCTCGGCCGCAAGCCGGTCCTGGTGGCTTCGCTCATCCTGATGGGCCTGGCAACCTTCGCCATCGGCCTTCTGCCCACCTACCAGCAGGTTGGCCTCCTCGCGCCCGCGCTCCTGGTGATCGTCCGCATCATCCAGGGCCTGGCCTTCGGCGCGGAATGGGGCGGCGCCATCCTGATGAGCTACGAGCACGCGCCATGGCGGAAGAAGGGCCAGTTCACAGGAATCGTGCAGGCCGGCTTCCCGGTTGGGCTGCTTCTTGCAAACCTCGTCTTCCTCAGCAGCGTGGGCCTGGGCAGTGAATGGGCCTGGCGCGTGCCGTTCCTGGCAAGCATCGTCCTGGTTGCCGTGGGCCTCATCATCCGCTCCAAGGTTCCCGAGTCGCCGGTGTTCGAGGACGTCAAATCCAAGGGCGACATCGTGAAGTCCCCGATCGTCGAGGTCATCAAGACCGACTGGCGCAACATCGTACGCGGCATCGGCCTCCGTATCGCCGAAACCGCCGGTTATGCAGTGTCCGTCACGTACATGATTTCGTACTTGCACAGCACCAAGATGGCGGACAAGACACAGACACTGGTTGCCCTCTGCATCGCTGCTGGCATCGGCATCTTCGCCACCTACGCTTGGGGCAAGCTGACTGACCGCGTGGGTCGCCGGCCCGTCTACATCTGGTCCACCGCCTTCGCAGTACTGTTCGGCATCCCGATGTTCCTGCTGGTCAACACCGGACTGTTCATCCTCATCATTGCCACCATCGTGGTCGCCTATGCCGTCTGCCAGAACTCCCTCGCCGGTGCCCAGGGAGCATGGTTCCCGGAACTCTTCCAGGCCAAGACCCGCTCATCGGGTGCTTCGCTGGCCTACCAAATCTCGGCGATGGTTTCAGGCTTCACGCCGTTCGTCACCACGCTGTTGTTCGTCAGCTTCGGCTGGGTGGGACCGGCTCTGCTCTTCAGCATCTACGCAGCGATCGGCCTCTGGGCAGCCCTCATCACCAAGGAAACGTGGGGCAAGCGCGAGCGAGCCCTCGCCGAAGAAGCCGCCAGCAAAACTCCCCAGACGGTGAACGCCTAAAGCACCCTCGACGTCGGACGCGTTCTTCGGTGCGCGTCCGGCTCCGGAAGGAAACCAGTGACTCTCTCATCAGTTGAAACAGCTCCGGCCGCCGCCCCCACGCCCGAGCGGGTAGAGCGCATTCGTGCCGCCGCCTACCGAATCCGCCACCACGCCCTGACCATGGGCGAGGTCCAAGGCCAGGGTTACGTTGGCCAGGCCCTCGGCGCCGCTGACATGCTGGCTGCCGTCTACGCCGACCAGCTGACATACCGTGCCGAAGACCCGCACTGGGAGGGACGCGACCGCTTCCTTCTCTCTACGGGCCACTACGCAATCGGCCACTACGCGGCGTTGGCCGAAGCAGGAATCGTGCCTGTCGCGGAGCTCGAAACGTACGGCTCCGACGATTCCCGCCTCCCGATGTCCGGTATGTCCACCTACACACCGGGCATGGAGATCTCAGGCGGTTCTCTGGGCCATGGCCTGACGATCGCCGTCGGAATGGCTTTGGGCCTGCGTCTTCAGGGCTCTGCGTCCCGCGTGATCAACTTCCTCTCCGATGGTGAGTTGGATGAGGGCTCCACGTGGGAGGCCGCCATGGGTGCGCACCACCACCAGCTCGGAAATTTGACCGCCATGGTGGACATCAACGCCCTCCAGGCCGATGGCGCCACGGATACCGTGCTCCGCACCGAACCGGTGACCGAGAAGTGGGAGTCGTTCGGTTGGTACACGCAGCGGGTGGACGGTAACGACGTCGGTGCGCTGCTGGCAGCGTTCGACAACATCAGTTCGCAGTCAGCTGCGGTCGGGCGGCCATCAGTGATCCTCTGCGATACCAAAGTTGGACGCGGCGTACCGCTGCTGGAAACCCGCGAAAAGGCGCACTTCATGCGCATTGAAGAACACGAATGGCAGATCTGCCGGGAGCAGCTGACCGCAGGATACGAAGGGACGGCTTCAGCATGAGCACACTTACGACGGCGGCGGGTGCCGCCGCCGCTTCGGCAGCCAAACCCAAGCTGAAGACCTCCGCCATGATCGCGTCCTTCGCCGATCCGGGCCAGAAGACCACCTCAGCCCCCTTTGGGCACGCGCTCGTGGCGGCGGCTGAGGCCAATCCAAGGATTGTTGGCCTCACTGCCGATCTTGGTAAGTACACGGACATGCATATCTTCGCCAAGGCCTTCCCGGAGCGGTTCTTCCAAATGGGCATGGCGGAGCAGCTCCTTTTCGGAGCCGCGGCGGGTATGGCCGAGACGGGGCTGATTCCGTTCGCGTCTACGTATTCGGTGTTCGCCGCTCGCCGCGCGTACGACTTCCTGTGCCTGGATATCGCCGAGCCGAACCTCAACGTCAACATTGTTGGTGGGCTTCCCGGCCTGACCACGGGCTACGGACCGAGCCACCAGGCCACCGAGGACATGGCGATCTTCCGCGGCATGCCCAACCTGACCATCGTGGATCCCTGCGACTCCGTGGACATTGAGCAGGCTGTTCCGCAGCTGGCGGCCTCGGATGGGCCAACGTACCTGCGCTTGCTGCGCGGCAACGTGCCCACCGTCCTGGATGAGTACGACTACACGTTTGAGCTCGGCAAGGCCAAGGTCCTGCGAGGCGGCAACGACGTCGTGTTCGTATCCTCGGGTCTGATGACCATGCGTGCCCTGCAGGCTGCGGATGCGCTTGCTAAGCACAACGTGGATGTGGCTGTGGTGCACACGCCCACCATCAAGCCGTTCGACTCTCGCACTGTGTTGGCCGAGCTGAACACTGACCGGCTTGCCATAACGCTCGAGAACCACACGGTTGTTGGCGGCCTGTTCGAAACCGTTGCGTCCGCCGTCGTAACCGCCGGCCTGGGGAAGCGAGTGGTTCCCATCGCGCTTCCGGACCAATTCCTCGACGCCGGGGCGCTGCCGACGCTGCACGAGCGGTACGGGCTGTCTGTTGACCGGATCGTGGCGAAGGTGCTTGCGGAGCTCGGCTGAATATCTTGTTCTGGTTGAGAGTGCGGGGCTGGCAGTGACTGCCGGTCCCGCACTCGTGCCCGTAGTATCAACAGTTAACACCGGACTGTCAGCAGTCGCCCATAGAATTTGAGGACACACCATGGCCGCCACAGCTTCCCTGTTGGGACTGGAGAAGAAGAGCCTGCGCGAACAGGCACTCGCCGCTCTGCGGAGTGCGATCACCAGCGGTGAACTCGAGCCTGGGCGGCACTTGGTGGAAACCGAACTGTCCGAAATGCTCCAGATCAGCCGCGGCACGCTCCGCGAGGCCTTGCGGCAGCTGGAACAGGAAGGCCTGGTCTCCGCTGGGGCCCGGGGCCGCCTCTCCGTGCGACACCTGGACGTCAAGGAAATCCGGGACATCTTCTCTGTCCGCGGAGTACTCGAGTCCTTGGCCGCCCGAACCCTCAGCGAGATGCCCGACAAGGAGGCAGCCCTCGCCGAGCTGCGTGCCGCCGTCGACAATATGGACAAAGCCGCGAAGTCGTCTTTGGAGGAGCGGATCGAATCCGACCTTGAATTCCACCGCACCCTTTGCCGCCTGTCCGGGAACGAAACCCTGCTCCACTCCTGGGAGTCCCTTGAAGGCTCCATTCGCATGTCCATCATGTTCGCCGGGCTGGAACGCGCCACGCGGAACATGAGCGTGGGCCGGCATCACGACATTGTCGCTGCGATCGAAACCGGGAATGCCGCCAAGGCGCGGGAAACCATCATTTCGCACATGGATGGTGCGGCGGAGAATTTGGTGGGGTAGTACGAATTAGTGGGTAGGCGTGTAGGGTCACCGCATTGGTCAGCCCGTCTAGCTGAGCGAACGCGGTGACGACGTCAACCTCTACCTCCTCGAACTAGTTGCCCGCCGCCTTCAGCAAGTGATCCGGCAGCCGGTTTCCCGGTGCCCGCCCGCGGATCTCCAGCAATTCCCTGGCGTGCGCGTGCAGCTTCTCGTCCTCTTCTGACACAGGAACCCAAGTAGGGATCGGTACGGCTGTTCCGGTTTCGTCGCGGGCCACCATGACGGTGAGGCAGTACGTTGTCAGGTTCATCTCGCGGGACTTGGGATCGCCGGAGCGGACGTGGACCGCGATGTGCATGCCCTTTCCGCCGGTGTAGACGAGGCGTGCTTCCACTTCCACTACGTGGCCGATCAGCAGCGGCCGGTAGAAACGCACGCCACCAGAGAAGACGGCGACGGTGTCCTTGCCGCAGTAGCGGGAGGCGCACACGTATGCCGCCTCATCGATCCATTTCATGACGATTCCACCGTGGACCTTGCCGCCCCAGTTCACGTCAGTGGGGGACGCCATGAACCGCAGGACGACGCGCTCGGCCGTACCGGCGTCGGTATATTCCTGGGCGTTCATGGCATTGACGATCTGCTCGCGGACAGCAATGCGCGCCAGTGCGTGGTCCCGCTGCTCGATCTCCTCCGGCGTGGAAGGCTCGAACTGTGGCACAGGAATCGGCTTGCCGTCAGGGCCCACGGCCACGAAGATCACCATGCACTGGCTGTGCATCGTCTCCGGCCCGCCCTTGGGATTGCGCGAACTGACCACGGTGTGGATGTGCATGGAGGAGCGGCCGGTGTAGACGATGGTGGATGTCACCTCCACCATGTCGCCGATGTTGACGGGGTCTGCGAAGTGGATGTTGCCCACGTAGGCCGTCACGCAATAGGACTTCGCCCAACCAACGGCCGCCGCGTAAGCAGCCTTGTCCACCCACTCCAGGACGGTGCCGGCGTCGACGGATCCACTGTGGCCCACGTCCATGGGGGCGGCGAGGAAACGGAGGGTTACGGAGTTGGTGGCAGTCTCGCTCATGCTCGCAGTTTACTGTTGGCGGGTTTCTGTTACGTGTCTTAAGAAGACTGCCTGTCTCGCCGATTCGATGGCGGGCTGTGCACAATGCCGGGCGAACCATCGAATGCGCAGTAAGCCACCGAAATGGACCGACCCACGACGAAACATGAGGCATCCAATTTGATACATAAATGAGAATCAATATCATTTAACCCATGCCTCATCACGTAACCCTCATGCCCCCTGCCCCGACCACCCGCAAACGTCGATTCCGCGCTAAACCGCTTGCCGCCGTCGGGCTTTCTGCCCTTCTTTTGACCGGCTGCGCCTCTCCAGGCGGTCCGGCCGCGCCCGCCGCTTCCAGTAGCGAAAAGTCCGGTCCCAAGGAGGCGGGCGCGCCGACTCCGAGGCTCGTTTACACGCATGACGCCGGCATTTCAGTTCTCGACGCGACCACGCTGAAGGCGGTGGGAAGTGCGGAATTGTCCGGTTTCAACCGGCTGAACCCTGCAGGTGACGGCCGGCATGTCCTGGTGTCCACGGGCGACGCGTTCCGCGTTTTCGACACTGGTGCGTGGACGGAGCCGCACGGCGACCACAGCCACCACTATGCCGACGATCCCAAGCTGACCGAGTTGGCGTTTGAGGCAAACAAGGCCGGGCATGTGGTTCGGCACGCTGACAAGACTGTGCTGTTCAGTGACGGCTCCGGCAAAGTGGAAACCTTCGAATCCAGCGCCCTGGGCGACGCTGCCGTCCGTGGCAAGCTGCCCGCCACCGACGTTTACACCACGGCCGAGGCTCACCACGGCGTCGCAGTGGAGTTGGAGGACGGCAAGCTGCTGGTCACCCTGGGCAACGACGAGGGCCGAACCGGCATCGCTGTCCTGGAAACCGGCAAGGGCCAAGAACGCAAGGAAATCGCTCGCAACGAAGACTGCCCTGGTGTGCACGGTGAAGCAGTTGCTGCAGAAGAAGCAGTGGTGGTCGGCTGCGAAAACGGCATGCTGATCTACAAGGACGGAGCCATCACCAAGGTCGCAAGCCCGGACGCATATGGGCGCATGGGTAACCAGGCGGGCTCGGAGAAGTCGCCCGTGATCCTTGGCGACTACAAAGTGGACAAGGCCGCTGAGCTGGAGCGGCCCACGCGCATTTCCCTGGTCAACACTGAAACCGCAACCCTCCAGCTTGTGGATATTGGAACCAGCTACTCGTTCCGCTCGCTGGGCCGCGGACCTTCGGGTGAAGCGCTGGTCCTCGGAACTGACGGCGGCCTGCGCGTCATCGACCCGCTCTCGGGAGCCGTAACCTCGGCCATCCCCGTGGTTGCAGCTTGGGAGGAGTCTGAAACCTGGCAGGACCCGCGCCCCACGCTGTTTGTTCAAGGCTCGACGGCGTTCGTCACCGAACCTGCGACGCAAACTATTCATGCGGTGGACTTGAAAACAGGCAAGGTGAAGAAGTCCGTGCAGCTTGAGCACGTCCCGAACGAGTTGACCGGCGTCGAAGGCTAGAGCGCTGTCTCACATCGTGACCCTTAAACGCCGACGTTCTCTCACATCGTGACCCTTAAACGCCGACGTTCTCTCACTCTTCTAAAGAAAGTGAGAGAACGTCCGGCCAGAACAGGTGGGATGTGAGAGAACGTCGGGGGTTGGGGGCGCTTACGCGAGGACGCGGAGCTTGCTGGCGGAACGGCCGAAGAGCGCGTTGTCGGCGGAGATCCTGCCTGCTCCGGCGAGGGCGAGTGCCAGGGCTGCGCCGGCGAAGAGGAGGACGAGTTCGTACCCGCCGTTGCCGACGAAGATTCCGGCCGGCGCGTGAACGAGGAGCAGGGCGCCCAGCATGTCGATGGCCAGGAGGGCTGCGAAGACGCGGGTCAGGAGGCCGAGGATCAGCGCGATGCCGCCCACGAGTTCCAGGGTGGCGACGATGGGTGCAATCACCGAAGCGCCAGGCACGCCCATCTGAGTGAACGCGGCCTGTGTGCCGGGGATGGTGAATTCGTTGAACTTCTGCCAACCGTGCGCGGCGAAGAGGAATCCTGCAATGACGCGCAGGATGGTCAGGGCTGTGGTGGTCAAGCTGGACTTGTTCATAGCTTCAACCCTGATCGAAATAACTTGAACTGTCAACTAATCAAGAAGTTCCGTGACGCTTCCCACGCGGCTTCGCCTGCAGCCATGGTTGCAGCAGGCGCGTGGTGATTGGCAGGAATATATACGTCATCAGAGGCGTGAGAATGCAGACAGTGACAAGGATTTGGAACACCAGCGGCCAACCCTGCGTGACGGGGTGGAGCAGGAAGTTGGCCAGCAGGCTGAGCGGGAAGAACGGCAAGAAGATACTGACTGCTTGCTTCCAGCGGGGCGGCACCACCGTTTCCGGAACCACTACGGTGACGTCTCCGGGCTGCGCAAACCAGCCTTCAATTCCCGTGCGACGCTCCACGCGGGTGGTTTCCATCATTTCCCGCGCGCTGTCGATCCACCAGCGACGCTCCTCGGACTGTTCCCAGTCCTGCAGAGACTCAGCGTCGGCGAAGCGGTAAAGCATATTCCACTCGTCCGAGTCGGCAGACGTGCGAACCCATCCGGATCCCAGATATCCGGGCCATTCGCGCGCGAGCTCCTGACCTGCATGCGCCCACGCATTTGCTTGCCGCGTGTAGCCGGGAAGGATGGTGCGGGCAACGGAAACGGTGACGGGATGCTCGGTGGACACGGGCTCAAATTTACTCGGCCCCCGGCGGACTACCCTTGTTTAGTGCCTCAAACCACAACGCAGCCCACCCGTTCCAATGCCCGCGAGATTCTCCGCCTGGCCGTGCCTGCTTTTGGTGCGCTCATCGCGGAGCCACTATTCCTGCTGGCCGACTCGGCAATCGTCGGTCACCTCGGCGTCGCCCAGTTGGCCGGTGTTGGGCTCGCGTCCACCGTTTTGCACACGGCCGTGGGACTTATGGTCTTTTTGGCATATTCGACGACGCCGGCCGTCGCGCGCGCGATCGGCGACGGCAAGTTGGGCAAGGCGTTGGCAGCAGGGCGCGACGGCGTATGGCTCGCTTTGCTGCTCGGCGCACTGCTCGCCGTGATCGGGTTTGTTGCTGCTGAACCGTTGGTGGGGTTCATGGGAGCTACGGGCGAGGTCCGCGGATTCGCCGTGGACTACCTTCGCTGGTCCATGCCCGGCCTGGCCGCGATGCTGCTCATCTTCGCGGGCACCGGCGTGCTGCGAGGACTTCAGGACACGCGGACACCGCTGCTCGTAGCAACGGCAGGTTTCGCCGTGAACATTGGCCTGAACTGGTTCCTTGTGTACGGGCTGAACCTGTCCGTGGCCGGCTCGGCGATTGGCACAAGCATCGCTCAGTGGGCCATGGCAGCCGTGTATCTGGTGATGGTTGGCAGGAACTCGCGGCAACATGGTGTGTCCTTGAAGCCCGACTGGCATGGCATCCGGGCCATGACCAAGGTGGGCTCATGGCTCATGCTCCGGACTTTCAGCCTCAGGCTTGCGATCCTTGCCACCGTCATTGTGGTCACCGCGCAGGGGGCCGTGAATCTGGCCGCACACCAGTTGGCCATGACCATCTTCTCCTTCCTGGCCTTCGCCCTGGATGCCCTGGCCATCGCTGCGCAGGCGCTGATCGGTAAAGAACTTGGTGCCAGGAATGCTGGCCGGGTCCGTGAACTGACCCGCACCATGGTCCGCTGGGGCTTGGGATTCGGCGTTGTCACCGGCATCCTCCTGGCCGTCGCGGCGCCGTGGGCGGGCTACCTCTTCACGTCCGACGCCGACGTCCGCTCCGCGTTGACTGTCGCCCTGTGGGTCTTGGCCGTCGGGCAACCGCTGGCCGGTTACGTTTTTGTCCTGGACGGCGTCCTTATCGGCGCAGGCGACGCGCGGTATCTGGCGATTGCCGGCGTCGTGAATCTTGCGGTCTATTTGCCGCTGCTGGCGGCCGTTCACTGGACCCGGCCCGACGGCGCAGCGGGGCTCGTATGGCTGTGGGTCGTGTTTGCGTTGGGCTACATGCTGGCGCGTGGGGTTACTTTGGGGCTGCGCGCACGCACGGATCGGTGGATGGTCCTGGGTTCGCACTAAACTGGACGGGTGACTCTCCCCGCGACTCCTGCCCCGACACCCCCTGCCTCCATGGCTGAGCTCTGGAAACCGGTGCTGATCCGGGCAGTAGTTGCTCTGGTGTTCGGTCTGGTGACGATCTTCTGGGGATCGCCGTCGGTTCACATTCTCGCGTGGGCCGCGGGTTTGTACCTGCTGGCGACGGCGGTTTCCGTCTGGATGTCGCGGGTCCTGCCCGTGGCGGTTCCTGTCGTGATGGCGATCGGCGGCATAGGTGCGCTGGCCACCCAGTCCGATGCCGGCGTCGCGCTCTCCGCGGTTCTGGGCCTGCTGGTTCTGGGCGTTGCTGAACTCGTCCGCGGACTCCGCAAGCGCGACTCGCTGGCCCGCGACTGGATCATTTCCGGAATCATTGCCGTGGGCACGGCCGCCGCATTGCCGTTCTTTATTTCACTTGGAGCCCATGCCCTGCTGGGTGTGGCCGGCGGCGGAGCCATTCTGACCGGCGTGCTGTGGATGCTGTCCGGATTGACCTTGCGCCACGACGCCCAGGTGGGCACCCAACCCGGATCCCAGGCGACTGCGCCGGGCGCTTCCCCGGAGGCCGTAAACTAGTAGCTGGACGTTCTACTCGTTGTAGAACTTTTTGCAGACCGGCGGGGAGCCGAACAGGCCCGCCATCATTGGAGGAATGACCGTGGCAGACCAGACACCAGGAGAGCCGCGCAAGATGCGGACCTCGGTCAAGGGACCCCTCATGTTCTCCGCATTCTGGGCCGTGCTGGCCTTCGTTGCTGTCCTTATTTTCGCTTCCGGCGGCAGCGCACACACCCCGCGTTTCGACCTCGCTTTCACCGGCGCCGGGATCGCGTTCATCGTGAGCCTGGTTGTGGCGGCGATGCTCTCCATGAGCTACAAGGAGAACGCCGAACACCTCGGCCAGGGATCCGGCGTCAACCTCAGCTCCAAGCGGCCCGGTCACGGCGGTCACGCTGCGCCTTCCGATCCGGCCGACGGGGACGCTGAAACGACCGACGGCGACCGCTAAGTTTCCAGCGTTTCCTCGCCTTGGCGGGGGAGCGTTTTTTATTTACGCCCAGCTACCTCCCTGACGAGTCGCTTGCCGGTATTCTAAGCCGCACAGTGCTGTCTATTTTTGGGGGAAATGATGGATTCGTGGCGTGATTCGCTGTCTCAAACGGCTCAAGACGATCTTGATGCCTTGCTCAACATGACCTTGCCGTTCGCGGCACAATGCCTTGCGAAGTACGGCGAGTTTGTCCCGTTTGCGGCGGCGATTACTACGGACGGTCAACCGCAGCTCATCGCCACCGAAGCGATGACAACTGACGCGCAGCCACAATCCAATGACGTTATTGGCGAATGCTACGAGGTTCTGGCTGCAACTCGAGCCGACATCCGGGCCGCCGTGGTGGTGTCCGATGTCAGGATTTGTGGGCTGGAGTCCGACGCGGTGCACCTGGCGTTGGAACACTCCGTGGGTTTCGCCCTTTCCCTCGTTCAGCCGTACTCGCTGGCGCCCGGGCAGGACGTGGAGATGGGGCGGATGTCGCTCACTGCTGGCGACCGTGTGACGTGGCCTGAGGGGGACTAGGTCCGCGGGCGGCGCCACCACGTCAATGGTTCCCACTTGGCGCACGGAGGCGCGTGGGATGCCGCGGCTGCATTGCTCTGTTCCCCCATGCCGCAATGATGCAGGACCGTCAGTCGTCGCCGGCCGCTTTCCGGGCCCGGTAGGCCGCGACGTGCGCACGGTTGGCGCAGTTTCCCGTGTCGCAGTACATCTTGGAGCGGTTGCGGCTAAGGTCCAACACCACGGCGTCGCAATCATCTGCCGCACACACGCGGAGCCGGTCCATCTCCTTGCTACGGATGACGTCGATGATGGCCATCGCGGCCTCAGTGCCCATGCGGTCGGCGAGTGGTGCTTCCGGTGTGGTCGCGTGGAGATGCCAGTCCCAGTGATCGTGCTTGACGAGTTGGGGTAGCGCTTTGGCGTCCAAAAGAAGCTTGTTGACGCCTTTGGCGGCGGTGTTCTCATCTGCTGTCCAGAGTGCGGCGAGCTCGCTCCTGAGTCTCTTGATACTGCGCAATTCAGCTTCGTCATGGGTCCTCGAACCGGAGAATTCTTCGGCCTCCAGAAAGGCGTCGAGGTTCTGAACCGAGGCCAGGGAATCCTCGCCATTGGCTGCCGTATTGATCAGATTGACGACGCTGCGGAGGGCAACCTCGGTGTCAGGCGCAAAAAGCACTTTGACTCCTTACATGTTTCGGGAGTACTGTCAGGACCATAAGCCCACTTTACTCCTGACAGGAGGCTGCTGTGTCAGCTCCAACGACGAAGGCTGATGCAAAAGGTTTCCTGGCATCGGGACTCGGCATCGCTCTGATTTCCTCCGCAGTTTTCGGCACGTCCGGCTCGTTCGCCAAGTCGATGCTGGAAACCGGATGGTCACCCGGTGCTGCCGTTGCCGTGCGGTTGACAGGTGCCGCACTGATCCTGGCGATTCCCGCCGTCGTGGTTCTTCGCGGCCGCTGGCACCAACTCAAGGACAATTGGCTCACAATCCTGCTCTTCGGCCTCATTGGCGTCGCCGGCTGCCAGCTGTTCTACTTCAACGCCGTGGCCCGGTTGTCCGTGGGCGTCGCATTGCTCCTTGAGTATTTGGCGCCCGTGATGATTGTGCTCTGGCTGTGGATCGCCAGCCGTCGCCGGCCCCGAGCGCTCACGTCCGTGGGTGCGTTGCTTTCCCTGGGCGGACTGGTCCTGGTGCTCGATCTGACCGGCGCCGTGAAGGTGGACTTCATCGGCGTTCTCTGGGGCATGGCTGCCGCCGTGTGCCTGGTGATTTACTTCTTCATCACGGCCAAGGAAAACGAGACGCTCCCGCCCCTGGTTCTCGCGTCCGGTGGCCTGGTGGTGGGCGCGATCGTCATGTGGCTGGTCGGTGCTGTGGGACTGCTGCCAATGACCTTCAGCACGGCGAACACCAAGCTGGGCCCATGGACTACTCCATGGTGGGTGTCCGTAGCGGGTCTGGTGATTGTTGCTACCGTTCTGGCCTACGTTTCCGGCATCATGGCCGCGCGAAGCTTGGGTTCCAAGGTGGCGTCCTTCGTTTCCCTGACTGAGGTGCTATTCGCCGTCATCTGGGCATGGTTGCTGCTGGGTGAACTGCCCGGCCCCATCCAGCTGATGGGCGGCGTCCTGATTGTTGGCGGCGTCGTCCTGGTCCGCATCGATGAGCTGCGCGGCGATCGCCGGACCGCCCGCCGCACTGCGACTGAGGCTGCCGCGGCCAGGGTATTGGACCACGCGAACGACGTCGAACCGGTCTCCTCGGGGCCGGTCGCCAAGGCGCCGCAAGGCTAAGCCACTTTCAAAGCCAGGCGTTAAACGCAGAAAGGCCCGGACTTGCGTCCGGGCCTTTTCCAACTGTCTTAGTTGGAAGCCTGCTGCTGCTGCTCAGCGTTCTTCTGAGCGCGATCGCCGGCTTCGCGAAGTGCGTCGGCAACCTTCTTCAGGTTCGAAGCGTGCTGGCTGTCCCACTCGCCGCGGAACTTGTCAGCGTCCGGGCCCTTCCAGTCGGTGCCGTCAAGAGCACCCTTCAGCTGTGAGCGCTGCTGTTCGATGTGCTCTGCACCAGCCTTCAGCTTGTTACCGAGCTGACGAAGCTGATCAACATCTGCACCCCAAATAGCCATGAGATTCTCCTTCAATTGTTCGGACCCGAGCTCTTCGGCATCCCCAGCGGCCTCCGGCTCATCCGGAAGATCCAATAGCTAAAACCTATCCCGGGAAGCGAAAGACCGTCGATGGGCACCCCTCCCCATGCAGCGCTGCCCATGGTTAGCATGGGGATATGTGCCGAAACATCAGGACCCTGCATAACTTCGAACCGCATGCGACGAGCGCCGAAGTGGAGGCCGCAGCACTGCAGTACGTGCGCAAGATCAGCGGGTCTTCCAAGCCATCCAAGGACAACGAGGAAGCCTTCGCGGAGGCTGTCCACGAGATCGCCCACATCACCCAACACCTGTTGGATTCTTTAGTCAGCCACGCCCCTGCCAAGAACCGCGAAGAGGAAGCAGCCAAGGCGAGGGCCCGGGCAGCTGTCCGATTCGGGACTGCTTAGCCCAGGCCCCAGCGTGGAAACTGACTCTCGGCTGGCGCCCTTCTGAGAGGACATAGGGCGCCAGTCGATACGCTGTTGGTTTGGCTACTTGCCGAAGGACCGCAGCCGCAGGGAGTTCGCCACTACCAGCACCGAACTGGCTGCCATCGCTGCACCGGCGATCATCGGATTGAGCAAGCCAAGGGCTGCCACCGGGATCCCGATCGCGTTGTAGAAGAAGGCCCAGAACAGGTTCGTTTTGATGGTGGACAGGGTCTTCCGCGACAGCTCGATGGCCTGGACCAACTGCCCCAGGTCGCTGCCCATGACGGTCAGGTCCGACGCCTCGATAGCGACGTCCGTGCCGGATCCCATCGCGATGCCCAGGTCCGACTGAGCCAGCGCCGCTGCGTCGTTCACGCCATCGCCCGCCATGGCAACCGTCGCGCCGGAAGCCTGCAGTTTCCGCACGGCCTCCACCTTGCCTTCCGGCAGGACACCGGCGAACACATCGTCAGGGGCGATCCCGACGGCGGCAGCCACCTGCGCGGCCACTGCTGCGTTGTCTCCGGTCAGGAGGATAGGACGGATGCCGAGATCCTTGAGCCGTTGGATGGCGGCGGCCGAGCCCGGCTTGAGGGTGTCACTCAGGCTGACGATTCCAGCGGCTTGACCATCCACGGCAACCCAGATCGCGGTGGCTCCGCCGTTCTCCTCGGTGGCGAGGACTGCCCTGCTCGCTGAGTCGAGCGTGATGCCGTTCTCTTCGAGCCAACCCGAGCGACCGACGACGACTGTCCTTGCCGTGCCGTCCAACTCAACGGTGCCGCGGACTCCGCCGCCCGGAGCGGAACTGAATCCGTCCACGCTCGGGAGGGCGCCGTCGTCGTGCGTTGCTTCTTTTGCTGCCGCCGCGGCGATCGCATGCGCGATCGGATGTTCCGAGGCCGCTTCAACCGCACCGGCCAGCGCAAGAACCGCGTCAGGGGAGTAGCCATTCAGAGCTGCGGTGTGATCCACGGCCAGCTTGCCGCTTGTCACCGTGCCGGTCTTGTCCAACAGGATGGTGTCCACGTGGCGCGTGTCCTCGAGCACTTGTGGGCCCTTGATGAGGATGCCCAGCTGGGCGCCCCGACCCGTACCGGTCAGAAGGCCGACCGGAGTTGCGAGGCCCAGCGCGCAGGGGCAAGCAATCACGAGGACGGCTACAGCGGCCGTGAAGGCCGCGTTGAGGTCGCCCGAGAAGAACAGCCACAGGACGAAAGTGACCAAGGCAATCACCAGCACGATGGGCACGAAGACGGCGCTGATCCGGTCCGCAAGCCGGGCGATAGGGGCCTTGCCGGTCTGCGCCTGGCTGACCAGCCGGCCCATCTGTGCGAGCGTCGTGTCAGATCCCACACGCGTGGCGCGGACCAGCAAGCGGCCCGAAGTGTTGATGGTAGCCCCCGTGACAGGGCTGCCTGGACCGACCTCGACCGGTACCGATTCCCCGGTCACCAGCGAGGCGTCGACGGCCGATGCGCCATCCGTGACAATGCCGTCCGTCGCGATCTTCTCACCGGGACGGACCACAAAGACATCGTCAACCAGAAGCTGATCGGCAGGAATCTTCTGTTCGACGCCGTCCAGCAGAATCGTGGCATCCTTGGCGCCCAAGTTCAGCAGAGCCTTCAGGGCATTGCCGGCCTTTGCCTTCGCGTTGGCCTCCAGGTACCTGCCCAAAAGCAGGAAGGTAGTGACAACCGCTGCGACCTCAAAATACAGGCCACCGCCGGACATGCTCTCCATGCCCGGGTGCTCCGTCATGCGCGGATCAGCGAATAATTGCCACGCCGAGTACAGGTAAGCGGCAATGACACCGATGGAAACCAGCGTGTCCATGGTGGAAGCGAAATGGCGGGCATTGATGGCGGCGGCCCTATGGAACGGCCACGCAGCCCAACTCACCACCGGCAACGCCAGCGCACCCACTATCCAGCCCCAATTAGCGAATTGCAGAGCGGGGATCATGGAGATCGCAAAGACCGGCACTGTCAAAATGGCGGCGGCGATCAGGCGTGGGCGGAGCGTGGAGGCGGCGGGGCCGTGGGACATGTGGTCTTCGTGGCCGGTGTGCTCGGCTTGCGCGGCGTGGCCGGTGTGCTCGGCGTGGGCGGCGTGCGCGGCGCCACCGGCGCCATGCTCTGCATGCTCGGTCGTTCCTCCCTTGGACGCATGCTGCCGCATGCCTCCGGCGTCGCCGCTTCCTTGGGCGACTGGCACGCTCTGCCGCATACCTCCGGCCTCGCCGCTCCCACTCAACTCAGATCCGTGAGCATGGGTGGCGTGGGGGTGGGCTGGGCGGGAGTGGGGGGCTTCGGCTGGGCGGACTTTGGCTTTGTAGCCCGTCGCGTTGACCGTATCCACGATCTGTTGGTCCGTCACCGCGGCCGGGACGGTCACGTGGGCCGATTCCAGGGGGAGGTTAACGGTGGCTTCGACGCCGTCGAGCTTGCCAAGTTTTCGTTCCACTCGATTGACGCACGAGGCGCAGGTCATGCCCTCGATGTCCAGTTCGATCACCCGGGTTGCGGGTTGGTTGAAGGTCTCCTGGTTACTCAAGAGTGCTCCTAGGCTTCGTTGGCTACCACCAGGTAGCCGGCTTCTGCGACAGCTTCGCCGATATCCGACGGCGATAGCTCCTGCGTTGAGGTGATGGTCACTGTGGAGATGCCACCGGGGTTGAGGTCGACAGCAACGTCCTCGACGCCAGTCAAGGACTCAAGTTCTTCACTCACACTCGAGATGCAGTGGCCGCAGGTCATGCCGGAAACGTTGACGTTGGTCTGGATGGTTTGGCTCATGGCGCGCTCCTTGGTGATGAGTTGAATGGTGTGGTGAGAGGTTGCGTTACTACCGCAGCAAGCGCCCGATGGCATCGGTGGCCTCCTTGACTTTGGCGTCGATCTGCTCGGCGCGGGCTTGGGGATCGGGCTCGGAGGCGGCACCCACCACGCAGTGGCCGATGTGTTCTTCAACGAGTCCCAGGCTTACCGCGTGGAGGGCCTTGGTGGCTGCAGCTACCTGCGTGAGGATGTCGATGCAGTACTTGTCTTCCTCCACCATGCGGGCAATGCCACGTACTTGCCCTTCAATACGTTTCAGGCGGCGTAGATAGGCGTCTTTGTTGCTGCTGTAACCATGCGGGGCGGCGTGCTCCAGGTCGACTTCGATGACCGGGAGATCGATGCTCGGGTGATTGATACTCAGATCTACCTTGCTCATGCCCCCAAAGGTATACCCCAGAGGGGTATTGCACAAGTACCCCCTGGGGGTATCGGCCCCGATCGGCAGCCTGAATGCCGGCCCGGTGACCGTGCATCACTCCACTGGTCACGCGCAGGAGCCGCCGACAAGCGCCTCAGTGCCACTTGGTATAGACCAAATATCCAAAAATACGGTTTCTTGTTTTGCACTGCAAACCTTTCGGGAAATGTTCTTCCGCCCACATAAGCCCGTTCGTAGTGTTTGGTTTCATACCCGCGGAGGGGGAAGTCCCGCGGAATCCACTTTTCTCCATGGAGGACACTTGAAACTCGCACGCTCCGCCGCGGCAATAGCGATCGCGGCCCTCGCTCTGACCGCCTGCGCTCCGCCCACCTCAAACAACGCTGCCTCCGCCTCGGACGAGCAGACCGGCACAGTCCGCGTGTGGCTCTTCTCAGAGGTCAACCAGGACCCCAAGTCGGCAGTGGTCAAGGAAGCAATCACCGAATTCGAGGCTGCTCACAGCGGTGCCAAGATCGATGTTCAGTACATCCCCGTAGACAGCCGCGCCGAGCGTTTCAAGGCCGCGTTCAACGATCCGTCCAGCGCGCCGGACGTTGCCGAGTTCGGCAACACTGACCTCGCCAGCTACGTGGCATCGGGCGGACTGGCAGATGTCACCGAGGACATCAAGGCCTGGGACGAATCCAAGGACCTGGATGAAAAGATCCTGGACACCACCGAAATCGATGGGAAGAACTACGGTGTGCCGTGGTTTGTGGGCGTCCGCGCCCTCTACTACCGCACAGATCTCCTGCAGCAGCTCGGCCTCGAAGTTCCCAAGACGCTGGCGGACATTGAAACTGTGGCCCGCGCTGTTCGCGCAGCCAACCCGGAATTGCTCGGCATTTCCGTCGGCGGCGCCGCACAGTTCTCCGCCATGCCATACCTGTGGGCCAATGGCGGGGCTATCGCCACCAAGGACGGCGAAAACTTCGTCTCAGGTCTCGATTCGGCGGAGTCCCGTGAAGGCGTCGCCGCCTATACGCGCCTCCTGAAGGACGACATCTGCCCTGCGCAGACCTGCGCGGAATTCGGCGGCAACGCCAGTGTCCAGCAGTTCATCGCGGGCAAATCTGCCATGACCATTGGCGGTGACTTCAACTACAAAGCAGTTGCGGCAAGCGCCATCAAGGACAAGTTCGCCGTGGTTCCCGTCCCGGGCAAAACTGCTGGTTCCATCGCCCCCGCCTTCGCCGGCGGCAACAACCTGGGCGTTTTCAACAGCAGCGAGCACCGCACACTGGCCGCCGATTTCGTGAAGCTCCTGGCCAGCAAGAAGTACCAGCAGAAGATGTTCGACTCCATGGGCAACCTCCCCACGTTCAGCGACGTCCAGCAGTCCGTCGCGGACAACAACAAGCAGGTTCAGCCATTCATCAACACGCTCCGCGCCGGCACCAACTTTGTCCCGGTTACCGAAACGTGGTCCACCATCGACGCCCAGGGTGTCTTTACCGGCATGTACCAGAAGGTGATCACGGGCAAGGCTGACGTCAATACGGCAACCACGGAAGCCGCCGACGTCATGAACAAGGCATTCGGGTCCAAGTAATGCGAATCCCCGAGAACCCATGCAAAGGCGCATCATGACCGCGCTCGCCACCGTGCGATCCGACTCGCCCCGCGACTCAAGCACCCCCGGCAAAGGACCGACGACGGCGGCACGCAAGTCCCGCCGTCGGGCGCGGCTTGAACCGTGGCTCTATCTGGCGCCGGCGTTCATCGTCCTGATCGCACTCCTTGGATACCCGATCTTCCAACTGGTCAACGTCTCGCTTTACGACTACCGCCAAGCGCAGGTCAGCGGCAAGGCGCCGTTGAAGTTCACTGGCCTTGAGAATTACCAGAAGCTGTTCGCCGACCCGCAGTTCTGGACTGTTTTGGGCAACACCGTCCTGTTCGCGGCTGTGTGCGTCGTGTTCACGCTGCTGGTGGGAAGTTCCCTGGCGGTCCTCGCCACGCGCCTCCGTCCGTGGGTTCGCTCGATGCTTTTTGTCGTATCGCTTGGCGCCTGGGCAACCCCGGCTGTCACCGGCAGCGCCGTGTGGCTGTTCCTGTTCGATCCCACTCTGGGATTGGTCAACAAGACACTGGTGGGCATCGGCCTCACCCAGTTCCAGGGCTATTCGTGGACGTATGACAAGTGGTCCGGCTTCGGGCTGGTGGCCAGTGAAGTGGTGTGGTGCTCGTTCCCGTTCGTGCTGGTGACGGTCTACGCCGGCATCCAAGCGATCCCCACTGAAGTCATCGAGGCCGCGAGGATCGACGGTGCTTCCATGCCGCGCATCGCCCGCAGCATCATGCTGCCCATGCTTCGGCCGATCGTCATTGTGGTGACCATCCAGTCGATCATTTGGAACTTCAAGATCTTCTCGCAGATCTACATCATGACCAACGGCGGCGGCATCGCCGGGCAGAACCTGGTGCTGAACGTTTACGGCTATCAGCAGGCGTTCGCGGCGAGCCTCTACGGCCTCGGCTCCGCACTCGGCGTGATCATGACCGCCCTGCTGATGGTCATCACGCTGGTCTACCTCCGGATCCTCAAGAGAACAGGCGAAGCCCTATGACCGCCGTCGACGTTTCATCCGTTTCCAATGGAACCACCAGCGCGGAAGCGCCGCAGAAGTTCCGCAAGAACGGCCGGCGCCGTTTCGGCGCGGATGCCGCCGCGATCGTCATCGCGCTGATTGTCGCGTTCCCGCTGTTCTGGATGGTTCTCTCCGCGCTGAAACCGAAAACAGCGCTCGACGCCGGTGACGCGGCGCCGTTTACGCTGGAACCGTCGCTGGACTCATTCGGGCGCGTGCTGGGTGTCAACAATTTTGGTCAGTACTTCCTGAACAGCGTGATGGTTGCCCTGATAGTGGTTGTCCTCTCCACAATGCTGGCGTTCCTGGCAGCCGTGGCGCTGACCCGCTACAACTTCAAGATGCGGACCAAGCTCCTCATCATCATCCTTGTTTCGCAGATGGTGCCGGTTGAAGCTCTGACGATTCCGCTGTTCTTCCTGCTCCGGAACGCCGGTGAGGCCATCCCGCTTGTGGGCCTGAACCAACTCGGTTCGCTGGTGCTGGTGCACGTCGGATTCAGCATTCCGTTCGCTATTTGGATGCTGCGTGGCTTCGTGGCTGCCGTGCCCCTCGAAGTCGAAGAAGCCGCCCGCCTGGATGGCGCCAGCAGCTTCCGGTTTGTCCGTTCCATCCTGTTCCCGCTGGTGGCACCGGGCGTGGTGGCTTGCTCCGTGTTCTCCTTTATTTCCACGTGGAACGACTTCCTGTTCGCCAAGACATTCATCATCTCCGCCCAGGAAAACCAGACGCTGCCCATGGCGTTGCTGACATTCTTCAAGCCCGACCAAAACGATTGGGGTGCCATCATGGCAGGGTCCGTGATCATGACCATTCCGGTGCTGATCTTCTTCATCGCTGTGCAGCGCAAGCTGGTGTCCGGCCTGGCTGGGGCGGTGAAAGGATGAGCACGCTTCACAACTTGGTGCCGGCGCCGTGGTCCTTTTCTTCCAGTCCGGGTTCCTTAACGCTCGACGCCGGGACTACCTTGGGTGCCGACCCTTCCTTTGGTGGTTCCCGGCGCTGGCTGGCCCGTGCCTTGGGAGCCGTGACCGGATGGGATCTCTTTCCTGCCCCGGCCGGTGAGGCCAGCATCCGCCTCCTGCTTGACCCGGAGCTCGACGCCGAGGCTTACCGCTTGGAGGTGAGTGACGCCGTCGTGATTCATGCAGGCGGTGCGGCGGGTGCGTTCTATGCTGCACAGACACTCCTGCAGTTGATGGGGCCGGACGCCCTGCGGCAAGCACCAGTTGCCGCCGTTTCCACGTGGGCCTTACCGTTCGTGTCTGTGGAGGACAAGCCGCGCTTCGGCTACCGCGGAACCATGCTGGACGTCGCCCGGCACTTCATGCCCAAGGACAACCTGCTGCGATTTATCGAGGTGATGGGAGCCCACAAGCTCAACGTTCTGCACCTGCACCTCACTGACGATCAGGGCTGGCGGATCCAGATCAACCGCTATCCGAAGCTCACCGAAACCGGTGCGTGGCGGCGTGAATCTTCGCGTGGTTCGTGGCGTGCAGGCGTGTTCGATGGCCTCCCCCACGGCGGCTTCTACACGCAGGACGATCTCCGTGAGATCGTGGCGTTCGCTGCCGAGCGGCACATCATGGTCATCCCGGAGATCGATGTTCCGGGCCATAGCCAGGCCGCCATTGCAGCGTACCCGGAGCTGGGTGTTTCTGCGCCGGCCGGTTCCGCACCTGTGGAGGTGTGGACGCGCTGGGGTATCAACGAGACCGTCCTGGAAGTCACTGAAACCTCGCTTGAGTTCTACCGGAACGTGCTGGACGAAGTCGTGGAGATCTTCCCCTCCCCGTGGATATCCCTGGGTGGAGACGAAGTGCCGATTGCCCAATGGCAGTCCAGCGCACAGGCACAGGCCAAGGCCACCGAGCTGGGACTGGCGGACGTGTCGGGCCTGCACAGCTGGTTCGTGGGGCAGCTGGCTTCACATTTGGCCGGTCATGGACGCGCGACATCCGTGTGGGACGAAATTGGCGACGGCGGCCTTCCGGACGGTGCGCTCGTGGCGTCATGGCGCGGGCATGAAGGCGGAATCGACGCGCTCCGCAATGGGTACGACGTGGTGATGTGCCCAGAGCACAAGCTTTACCTCGACCACCGCCAGGCCGACGGTGACGACGAGCCCGTGCCGGTTGGATTCGTGACCACGCTGCAGGCTGTCTATGAGTTCGAACCCCTTCCTGATGTCTCGCCGGATGATTTGCCGGGCCGCTTGCTCGGGGCTCAGGCAAACATCTGGACCGAACATCTGGACACGCCGCGCCGTGTGCATTTCGCCGCGTTCCCACGATTGAGCGCTGCGGCGGAGGCGTTCTGGTCGCGTCCCGAGGAGCGGGACTACGATGGGTTCCTGACCAGGCTCAGGGAGGTGCACCTTTCCCGCCTGGAGGCCATGGGTGTGGAATACCGGCCCTTGTCCGGACCTGCTCCTTGGCAGCAGAGGCCGGGAGTTGAAGGTTGGAAGCGCGATTACGCTGCCGAGCAGCTTGTTAGGAACTGAGTGACTACTGATGGCAAGGATGCCCGCAACTCATCGGCATCCCTCCGCAAAGCATTGGCGCTGCTGTCCGTGGTGGCAGAGGAACCCGGCAACGGGGACGGCTTGGCCCTGGTGGAACTCGCCCGGCTGACGGGTCTGAACAAGAGCACGCTGTTACGGTTGGCGGCCCCATTGCTGGAGGAAAACCTGCTGGAACGCGACCATGAAACCGGTAAGTTCCGATTGGGGCATGGCTGCCTGCGTCTCGGCCAGACCTACTTGGACAGGGTGGATCTGCGCAGCGTGGCCAACCCGGAGCTGCGCTCGCTCATGCGGGCCACAGAAAGCACCTGCCACTTGGTGGTGCTGTCCGGGCACGACGTCGTCTATCTGGACAAGGTGGAGGACGAGGCCACGGTGCGGATGGCTTCCCGCGTCGGTGCAACGATGCCGGCCTATTGCACCGCGGTGGGCAAGGCCATGCTCGCGTTCAGTCCCGAAGAAATCGTCGGGCCGATCCTGGCAGCCGAGCTCCCTCCGCTGACGGACAAGACCATCACGGATCCGGCCTTGCTGAGGGCTGACTTTGAAGCTATCCGAAGGCGTGGATACTCCATTGACGACCGCGAAAATGAGCCGGAAGTCCGGTGCGTCGCCGCCCCGATCTTCGGGCATGACGATCACGTTGTGGCGGCCCTCTCCGTATCCTCGCTTTCTTCGCGGATGACGGCCAAACGCGTCCGCGAAGTCGGGCCGATGGCCGCGGAGACCAGCCTGCGGATTTCCGCCAAGCTGGGCTCGCGACGTGCTTCAGCGAAACTGGCGAGGTTGGCATGAGTGCATCGGAATACTTCCGGGCGAAGCTTCAGTTCGAAATCGACGTGATGGACGTTGCCCATGCTGCCCCGGGTTCGCTGGTTGTGGTGGACACTCGGCGGCAATCCTCATGGGACCACGGACATATTCCCGGTGCCGTACATATTCCTACGGCCCACATTCCTGCTGTGACCCCTGACATGATCCCCACTGGTTCACAGGTGGTGGTGTACTCCTGGGGGCCGGGATGCAATGGCAGCACTTTCGCGGCGTTGGCCTTCGCCGAACTGGGATATTCCGTGAAGGAAATGATGGGTGGGATCGAGTACTGGATCCGGAATGGGCTGCCGGTGGAAACTTCCTCCGGTATGAGCTCTCAGAAGCCTGACCCGCTGGTGACGGCACACACGTGAGGTGAACAGGGGTGGGATGATGGCGGTTTTCGTACTGATTCACGGCGGCGGGTCCACTGCTTGGGACTGGCACCTGGTCCGGCCACTACTTGAGGCATCGGGCCATGACGTCTTCGCTGTGGACTTGCCCATTGAAGATGTCAGCGCAGGGCTTGAGGACTACGCGCACGCAGTTACCGCAGCCGTCGGCGACGCTCAGCACACCATTGTGGTGGGCCACTCGCTGGGAGGATTTACGGCGCCCTTGGTCTGCGAAGCGCTGCAATCGGACGGTCTCGTGTACCTGTCCGCAATGATTCCGATGCCTGGTGAGACCTTTGGCGACTGGTGGACCAATACAGGGCATGACCGCGAGACCATTCCAGAAGAGGCATTCTTCAACCTGGTTCCTGAAGATTTGGCAACCCAGGCACGTGACCGGGAGCGTGACCAGCAAGGTTCCTGGATGTCCGGACCCTGGCCTGGTCGGCATCCGGCCGTCCCCACCCGAGCAATTCTGTGCCGTGACGACCAGTTCTTCCCAGCGTCATTCATGAGGCGCCAAGTGCAGCAGCGGCTTGGAATCGAACCGGTGGAAATCCCTGGGGGTCACTACGCCACGTTGAGCCATCCTGACGCAGTCGCTGCGGCGCTGAACGACTTCGCAGATGAGATCGCCGAGGCCGGAAGCCGCTAGTTTTTCTTTAGCTCCTGGGCGAGCATGACAAGGATTCCGCTGGGTCCGCGGAGATACGTGAGCTTGTAGACATCACCGTAGGTCGCAACGCCGCGCAACGGTGTACATCCGTGTTTCGCAGCAATTCCAAGGGCTTCGTCGATGTCGTCAACCGAGAAGGCCACGCGGTGCATTCCGATGTCGTTGGGCTGAGTCGGGGCAGTCTCTATTGCATCAGGGTGGATGTATTCAAAGAGTTCCAGTTGACCCTGGCCGTCAGGGGTTTGAAGCATCGCAATCTTTGCGTGGTTGCCGTCAAGCCCGACGGCGGTGTCGGCCCAGTCGCCACTGACGGTGTCCCGGCCTATCACCGTAAGACCCAGGTCGGTAAAAAAGGCGATGGTCGCTTCGAGGTCCCGAACCGCAATGCCAACGTTCTCTAATTTGATGGGCATGGGTTTGAAACTACCAAGACGCAGCGAATAGCTCCAGTGTCGAACCGGCTGTGGCATGCCAGTTCAGGAGGCCCAGCCAGCATTCAGGGCTCGACGTCGACAGTCAGGTGAGTGCCGCCGTCGTAGGCTTTGATGACATCGTCGGAGATCACCATTCCCAGCGACGCGGTGATCGGCGAATCGGCGTAAACGGGCGAATGCAGGGCTGAAGGGGGCATTTCGATGACATCCAGTCCACGCGGCGTTGCCGAGGGCTTCGCGACTGCCTGGAATGCGGCCGACGCGGTGGCGTTGGCGGATCTCTTCGTGGACGATGCCGACTTCGTGAACGTGGTGGGGATGTGGTGGATCAACCGTCGACAGATCGAGTTCAATCACGCCTACGGGTTCCGCCACATGTTCCCGGACACAGAGATGGTGCTGGAGCGCGTCAAAGTCCGCGAGCTGGGGAGCGACGTTGCCGTCGTGCATGCAAAATGGTCCATGACCGGCCAGATCACGCCGTCCGGTAAAAGATCAGGGCGCCGGCGCGGCGTCATCAGCTTCACCACCGTCCGGCAAGAAGACGGCGGATGGCTTGCGGTGAGCGCACAGAACACGGACATCGTCCCTGGCAAGCAAACGCACGTCGCGACGGACGAAGGGCTGGTTCCGGAAACCTACGAACCCCGCCCAGCCTCGTCCCCAGGTAACTAGCGACCAGTCGGTGCACCCACACCCGCCATTCGCACCAGTTACACGTGGCGCGAACGGCGCGAAGTGGTGCGTCGCGTTGCGGGGATCTATACATATGTCGATTCGGGTGCATCAAACGAGACAAATGTTAGGACGCTGCCCTGCCATCAGGAGGCTACCTTGGCTATCAAGCCGCTCCCGGCACCCCTGCCGACAACCTGAAAGCGAGACGAAGCGTGTCAGTCAACCAAGAACTCCCCGTGCTGCCCCACTGGATCGGGGGAGAAGAAGCACTTTCCTCCGGTGACCGCACCGCTCCGGTGTTCGACCCCGCACGCGGTATCGAAACCAAGCGCGTGGCGCTGGGCGACGCAGCCGACATCGAGGCCGCTATCTCCTCAGCGCACAAGGCATACCCGGCATGGCGAGACCTCTCCATCACCAAGCGCCAGCAGATCATCTTCCGCTTCCGTGAGCTGCTGAATGAGCGCAAGGGCGAACTGGCCCAGATCATCACCGCCGAGCACGGCAAGGTAGTCTCGGACGCCTTGGGTGAAATCACCCGCGGTTTGGAAGTTGTGGAACTGGCCACAGGCTTCCCGCACCTCATCAAGGGCGAGCATTCAGAGAACGTCTCCAGCGGCGTCGACGTTTACTCCACCAAGGCGCCCCTGGGCGTCGTCGGCATCATCAGCCCGTTCAACTTCCCGGCCATGGTGCCGCTGTGGTTCTTCCCTATCGCTATCGCGGCCGGCAACACCGTTGTGCTGAAGCCGAGCGAAAAGGACCCGACGGCGGCAAACTGGCTCGCTGCCCTGTTCACCGAGGCGGGCCTCCCGGATGGCGTCTTCAACGTGCTCCATGGCGACAAGGAAGCCGTTGACGGTCTGCTGGTGCACCCGGACGTGAAGGCGATTTCCTTCGTAGGTTCC
The DNA here is from genome assembly GCF_044755025.1 of Paenarthrobacter sp. NPDC092416. Lineage (NCBI taxonomy): Bacteria > Bacillati > Actinomycetota > Actinomycetes > Micrococcales > Micrococcaceae > Paenarthrobacter > Paenarthrobacter sp. NPDC092416. Next base: position 26,503 of record NZ_JBIVQG010000008.1, on the reverse strand, counting down.
ACCCCGATCGCCCAGTACATTTACGAGACCGCGGCCCGGAACGGCAAGCGCGTGCAGGCCCTCGGGGGCGCCAAGAACCACATGCTGGTATTGCCCGACGCCGATCTCGAACTGACTGCCGACGCCGCTATCAACGCCGGTTTCGGTTCCGCCGGTGAGCGCTGCATGGCCATCAGCGTGGTTGTCGCCGTCGAACCGGTCGCGGATGAGCTGATCGAAAAGATCACCACCCGCATGGCTACGCTGAAGATCGGCGACGGCCGCCGCAACTGCGACATGGGTCCCTTGGTCACCGGGCAGCACCGTGACAAGGTTGCCTCCTACATCGACGTTGCCATTGAGGACGGCGCCAAGGTTGTTGTCGACGGTCGCGGCATCGCCGTTGACGGCGACGAGAACGGCTTCTGGCTTGGCCCCACGCTGATCGACGACGTCCCCGTCACCTCGCGCGTCTATAAGGAAGAGATCTTCGGCCCGGTGCTGTCCGTGGTCCGCGTCCGCAGCTACGAAGAAGGCCTGGAGCTGATCAACTCCGGCGCCTACGGCAACGGCACTGCCATTTTCACGAACGACGGCGGTGCGGCCCGACGCTTCCAGACCGAGGTCGAGGTGGGGATGGTAGGCATCAACGTGCCCATTCCCGTGCCTGTTGCGTACTACTCCTTCGGTGGTTTCAAGGACTCCATCTTCGGCAGCTCCAAGGCTTATGGCCTGCAGGGATTCCAGTTCTTCACCCGCGAGAAGGCCATCACCTCCCGCTGGCTGGACCCGAGCCACGGCGGCATCAACCTGGGCTTCCCGCAGAACTAGTCCCGACATTTTGGGGGCCTCCGGCGCGACTGCCGGAGGCCCTTTTGTCGTCCCCGTTCGGTGGGATGTGGGAGAGGATCGCCCAAAAACCGGTGGGATGTGGGAGAGGATCGCCCAAAAACCGGTGGGATGTGGGAGAGGATCTTCCCGATGCTCTCCCAGTTACTGCCCGTTTTTCCCGATCGCTCTCCCAGATCCCTCCTCCAGGAACTGAACCGCGGCGAACAATTCCAGCCGGTCGCGCATGCCGTCGAGGTTCAGGCCGAGGATCCTCCCGGCGGCGTCGATCCTGTTCCGGAGCGTGTGCCTGTGAACGCCCAGGCGGCGGGCCGTCTTGTCCCACACACAGTTGTTGGCGAACCATTCGCGCACCGTTGCCAACAGTTCGGCCTGTTCGGCAAGGTCGTGCGCCATGAGCGGTTGCAGCATTCCACGGGCCACGGGTCCCGCCTCTTCCGCCCGCAGCAGCCCCAACATTCCGCCGTCGGACAGTTCGGAAAACTCGACGACGGCGCGGTCCAGTTCCGTTGCGCGCCGCAGCGAACGCGTCGCCTCCTCCAAGGCGTTGGCCAGCCCGTCCATAGTGGTCCCGGACGAAACGCCGCACGACGCTCCGTGGCGTTGGAGCAGTTCGAGGACCTTGTCCTGGTGGACAGGACCGGCGAGCACAACCAGCAGCTCGCCCCGAAGTGCGTAGAACACGGCTCCGCGATAGTCGTCGGCCAAGAGCTCCAAGGCTTCCAACAGGTTCGGAGCCGGGTTCTCTTGCCGTGACGCAGTAACCAGCAGCGGCTCCCGTGGCAGCTGGCCCCAGACCTGACGTGCTGTTTTAAGCGCGACGTCGATGCTGCCCGCCAGCAATTGCTCGAAGACGCCGGCGCGGAGGTGCCTGCGGGCGGTGTCCAGCGTGCGGGCTTGTTCGAGGGCCAGACTTGCCAGGCCGATCACGCTGTTGACGATGTCGGTCCTTGCCGGGTCCAAGGGTTCGATTGCGCCGAGCACCAGTGCACCGCGGAGACCACCCTTCCGGCCAAGGGTCTGCAGCGTCACTGACTGCCCCTCGATGTGCAAGTACGAGGCAGATCGCGTGCCGAGGTGCAGGGCATCCCGGACCCGGGACGTCACCTGGGCTGCGACATCGGAGGGAATGGGGCGGTTCCTGGGCATCCGGACGTAGTTTCCCGCGGCATCGTAGAGCGCCACCCAGCTATGGAGTTGGCGTTCGAGCTCGCCAAGGATCGACGTCAGTCCATCGGGGCGAAGGGCTGCGCGGGAAATGGCGCGCTGAGCCTGCAGGGACCATTCGGCCCGGGCGTGTTCTTCCTTGGCCAAGTAGTCCGCCACCATGCGGATGATCGCGATGAACGGGGTGCGGTCCGGGACTTCCAGCAACGGCAACCCGTGGTTGCGGCATGCTTCTTCCAGGCCCGGCGGCAGCGTCCCATGGATCACCTGGGTCGCGAAGCCGAGGCCTTTGATGCCGTGCTCCACTAGGCGCCTGACGTAGGCGTCGTAGTCGTTTGACCCCTGAGCCGAGCGGCCCCCCGAGGCCGCGTCCGCCGTCGTCGTCATTTCGCCCGCCGACGCATCAACGGGGAACTGTGTGCCGTCGGTGAGCAGCAGTTGTCCCGCGTCGAGGAAGGGTGTGGGGTCCGCCAGGTCGGAGCTGTGCACCCAGGCGATGGGTTCGTCCAGCAGGGGCGAGGCGGGCTCGGGGACCACGAGCCGGAGTTTGAGGGTGCGACTGCGGAGAAGGACATTCAGGCTTGGTGGCATGCCGGGACCCTAAGGTTGTGAAAACGTCGAATGGAGATGCAGCGATTGTACAAAGGTATAGCGACTGGCGGTGCGTGCAAAAAGGATGATGAAGGGACTCCCCAAGCCTTCCACCGAGAGGAACCGCCATGTTCGCCAGCCACGCAATCCTGGATGCAACCAACAGCGCAGCCGTCACCAATGCCGAGGCCGTTGCCCTTGACCGGGCGAATGTGTTCCATTCCTGGTCCGCGCAGAAGTCCCTGAATCCGCTGGTCATCGCGGGCGGATCCGGCAGCACGGTCTGGGACCACGACGGCAACACGTACCTGGATTTCTCCAGCCAACTGGTCAACACCAACATCGGTCACCAGCACCCCAAGGTGATCGCAGCCATTGCGCAGCAAGCCACGGCACTGGCCACTTTGGCGCCATCGCACGCCAGCCACGTCCGCGGCTTGGCCGCGGCCAGGATCCTCTCGCACGCGCCGGCAAGCATGGAGAAGGTGTTCTTCACTAACGGCGGCGCAGACGCCAACGAGAACGCGATCCGCATGGCCCGCTTGCACACAGGCCGCGACAAGGTGATCTCTCGTTACCGCTCGTACCACGGGAACACCGGCTCGGCCATAGTGGCAACCGGCGACTGGCGGCGCATCCCCAATGAGTACGCCCGCGGCCACGTCCACGTGTTCGGCCCGTACCTCTACCGCACCGAGTTCTGGGCGCAGACCCCGGAACAGGAATCCGAACGCGCCCTGCATCACCTGCGGCGCACCATCCAGGCCGAAGGGCCGCAGTCGATAGCCGCGATCCTCCTGGAAACGGTCCCCGGCACAGCCGGCATCCTGGTTCCAACGGCGAGCTACTTGCAAGGCGTCCGCGCGCTGTGCGACGAGTACGGAATCGTGATGATCCTGGATGAAGTCATGGCCGGCTTCGGCCGCACCGGCGACTGGTTTGCGTTGGACGCCTTCGACGTCACCCCCGACCTCATCACTTTCGCCAAAGGCGTCAACTCCGGCTACGTCCCAGTGGGCGGCGTCATCATCTCCGGCGAGATCGCCGCAACCTTCGACGAACGCGTCTTCCCCGGCGGCCTCACGTACTCCGGCCACCCGCTTGCCGCCGCTTCCGTGGTTGCCTCGATTGAGGCGTTCGAAGAAGAGGACATCGTGGGCAACGCCGCAAGGATCGGCCGCGACCACTTGGAGCCCGGCCTGCGCGCCTTGGCTGAACGCCATGAGGTGATCGGCGAAGTCCGCGGACGCGGTGTGTTTTGGGCGCTCGAACTCGTCCAGGACCGTGCCTCGCGCATCCCGGTCACCGCCGAATACATGGGCCGGATCAAAGCCGAACTGCTCCGACTGGGACTGCTGCCGTTCATCGCCGACAACCGCATCCACGTGGTTCCGCCGGCCGTGGTCACGCCCGACGAGGTCGCTACTGCGCTCGCCATCTACGACCAGGCGCTCACGGCTGTCGCCCGGTAGGCGGGTTCCCAACCACCGCGTAGCGCTCGACGGCGGCACTCACCCGAGTGTCGCCGTCGTGCGTTTTGTGCGCGGCTGCCTTCAATGCTGCGGCGCCATGAAAAACCTGGACTCGTCGTTCAGAATTTGTGCTTTCGATACAATCAAGGCTCAGCCGATATCGCATTCCACCTGGAGGTCCTGTGCCGACCGAGACCGAGAAGCCTGTTTCCATGAACCTTCGGGAGCGTCGGCGGGAGCAGACAAGGAACGACCTGATCACTGCGGGCTTGGAAATCATCTCGGCGGAAGGCATCGATGCCACGTCAATCGACAAGTTGGCTGCCCACGCCGGAATGTCCCGGGGCACGGTCTACGCACATTTCGAAGGTGGCCGGGAGGAATTGCTCCAGGAGGCGTACCGGCGGGTGGGCCGTGAACTCGTAGACGAGGCCCAAAAGCTTGCCCACTCCGGCAGTACTTGGCGCGACACGGTCATGGCGTACGCCCGGGCCATGGTTTCCCTGGCCGAGGACCGCCAGCTTGGCTACTTCTACAATGTGGCCGGGCCTGCCCTGTTTGGGAGTCGCCTTGAACGAGGCGAAGGTTCCTCGGCCAGCCTGGCGGCGATTCACAACGAATTACTCCGCGCCCAGGACCGCGGCGAGATTGATTCCGGTGTGGATGCGAACGAGACCGCGGTGTTGCTCATCGGGTGCCTCCGGGAGGCCGGTATCGAATTGGCCCGCGAAGGAATGGACCCTGCCAAATTCCTGGCCGCGTTTGACCGTCTGCTCATGGGGCTGGCGGCCGCGTAGGCCCGCTTCAGGCCTTCAGCGCGGCCAGCGATTCCGTCAGCTGCTCCAGCAGAATGTCCGCGTTCTGCCGGGTGAAGACGAGTGGCGGACGCATTTTCAGGACGTTGTCGTCGCGGCCGATGCGGCTGATCAGCACGCCGCGTTCGCGCATGCTTTCAATCAGGGCTTTTGTCAGTTGCGGAGCAGGACCACTGCCTTCCGCTTCCACGATGTCCAAGCCAAAGTAGAGGCCGCGTCCTCGAACTGAGCCAACGTGGGGGCTGCCCGCAGCAACTGTTGCCAGCCGCCCGGCAATGTAGCCGCCGAGGCTGTCCGCTTGGGCCATCAAGTCTTCCTGCTGCATGAAGTGCAGGACGGCCATACCGGCCGCAGAGGACACTGGATTTCCGGCGAACGTATTGAAATACATGTTGTGCCGACCGAATTCGTCCAACAGATCCGCCGAGGTCACCACGCCTCCCACGGGGTGGCCGTTGCCCATCGGCTTGCCCAAGGTGACGAGGTCCGGCGTCGTGCTGTACATCTGGTGACCCCACATGAGGGATCCTATGCGGCCGAAACCCGACTGGACTTCGTCGGCAATGACAAGGCCGCCCGCCGCGCGGACGCGGGTGGAGACGCCTTCGATGTAACCGTCCGGAACCTGCACCAGGCCTTCCGTGGAGAAGAGGGGATCGTAGAGGAAGGCCGAGACTCCGTGTCCGCTTTCCTGCAGCGAGGCGATGGCTGCGTCGACGTCCATGAGGGCCTCCCTGAGCAGCCGTTCGTGGTCATCCGTCTCTGTGGCATCGGGGATCCGCAACGCACGGACATGTTGTCCGAAGGGTTCGCGGACCTTCAAACCGGTTGTCAGCTCAGCCAGGCTGGTGGTGTTGCCGTGGTAGCTGAAGTCCGAGACGAGGACTCCGGTGTTCCCCGTGTGTTGGCGGGCGATCCGCAGGGCGAGCTCGTTGGCCTCGGAGCCGCTGTTGGTCAGGAACAAGCGTTGCAGCTCGCCGGAGAATGTGGCCAGCAATGCTTCGGCGTACTCCACCACGCGGCTGTTCAGGTAACGCGTGTGGAGGTTGATCTGGCGCAGTTGAGCATTGATCGCGTCGGCCACCATGGGATTGGCGTGCCCTACGTGCGGAACGTTGTTATAGCCGTCCAAGTACGTTTTGCCGTCTGAATCCGTCAGCCAAACTCCCGTTCCGGAGACCAGCTCCAAGGGCTTGTCGTAGAAGAGCGGTGAGTGGCTACCCAAGGTGGCGTAGCGGCGCGTCAGCAGGTCCTGGCTTGCCTGCGCGGTGGCGGCTGGCGTGGTGGTGCTGGTTTCCGAGGTCATTGCGGGTCCTTTCGAATGCGTCTAATTCCAAGAGTGCCACACGCAATCCAAAAACTGAACAGTGAATCCAGTTGCAAAACTCGGAGTACAGGGTTTAGCTTGGATATGACATCAGTCACATGAGCTGAAGCTTGAAGAAACAGGAAGATGCAGGCATGAAACTAGACGCTGTGGTCCGGACTGTCCGGGGCGCCTTGGAGCTGTATGGCATCGAGGAATCCGCCACCATTGAGCTGGTCAAGTACCGGGAAAACTATGTCTTCCGAGTCAATTCGGAATCAGGCGATTTCGCCGTAAGGCTGCATCGGGCCGGGTACCGCAATGACGCGGAAATCCGGACCGAGCTTGACTACCTGCATGCCCTGGCCCGGCAGGGACTGAACGTACCTGAGGTTGTTCCAACGCTCACGGGCGCCCTGATGTGCACGGTCACCGCTGAGGATGGCACCAACTTTCAGCTGGATGTGGAGCGATGGCTGCAGGGGACACACCCTCTGGGCGATATTGGGGAGGGGCTCGATGGAACCAGCAACCTGACGCCGGAGACCTTCCGTGCACTGGGCGAGCTGGTTGGTGCGCTGCACACCATGACTGCCGGCATTGGGCACCTGCCCGGTTTTCAGCGGGGTGCGTGGAATGCTGCCGGGCTGCTTGGCGACGACGCCCTTTGGGGTGATCCCCTGGCCTTGGAGGAACTGGCAGAAGGGGACAAACACCTGCTTCTGACGGCCATGGCGCAGCTCCGGCGTGCCTTGGTTTCGATGGACACCTCGGCGGAAAACTACGGAATCATCCATGCCGACCTCACACCCGAGAACATCCTTGTGCAGGATGGGCGGCTTATCCTCATAGATTTCGACGACTTCGGCGAGGGATGGCACCTCTTTGACCTGGCCACCATCCTCTTCTTCTACTTGCCGCACCCGCAGTATTGGGCATACCGCCAAGCGTTGATCGATGGCTATACTTCCGTGCGGAACCCGGGGGAAGGCTTCCTGGACGCATGGGACACGATGCTGCTGGCGCGGGGGTTGACCTACCTTGGCTGGGCAGCGGACCGAAAGGGCGACGCCGAAGCTACTTTCATTGCCCAGAACGTGGTTCCGGTGGTACTCACCCTGGCTAGAAATTACGTCTCTGTGGAGCATTCCTCGTCTCGTCCGTGATCGCCTGGCCGGGATGTGAGTGAGGGTTTCGGGAATCGGGCCGGGATGTGAGTGAGGATCAGTACTTGGGCGAGGCTCTCCCCCGTCCCGCGGCTCATTGACGTGAAGCGCTCGACGGCGGCACTCACCCGGGTGCCGCCGTCGAGCGCTTATTCCGTCCCGGCTTCCCTCAGAACCAGCGCCGTCCCCTGATACGCGCCGAGTTCGAGGAAGAAGCTGCCCAAATCGTCCACCTGACCCACGTTGTCGCCACTGAAGAGGTCGTGGACGCTGGCGCCGGGCACCAGGTGGGCGGACTGGACGCTGCCCGCGATGTCCTGGTCGGAGAAGTTCAGCACTGTGACCTCGAGCTCGCCGCTGCCAAGTTGGTTGACCATGACCAGCAGCCCGCGGTTGGAAACATCGGGCACATCCAGCAGGGTGCTCGTGGCGATCCCAGCGGACTCCCTGACCCTGAGAATGGACTGCAGGCGCCGGGCGAACGAGTCCGGGTCCTGGAGCTGCTCGGGCAGCGGTCCGTAGAGACTGCCGGCCCGCGGCATGCCGGCCAAGGAGGTCTTCGCGTCGGGGCTGGTGCCCATGAGGTCGTGGGCGCCGCGATTGATCCAGCGGGTATCGCCCTGGGCCGTGAGTTCCTGGACTGTCGACCGGTCAAGAGCCTTGACGCCGGTGAGGTCCCACCCGGAGAGGGCGAAGACGCCGGGCTGCAGGGCGTTGTACATGGACAAGAGGATGTGTGCGTCGCGGACCTGCGATTCCTGCTCGGCAGTCAAAGTCGCAGGATCCTGAATGCCCAGCGCGGCCATGATGAAGCTGACCGTGGTGCAGGCAATGCCGTTGGTGGTGAAGACCGCGTTATATGGTCCATTCTCGCCAGTCAGGCGTTCCCGTAAGGTGTTCTGAACCTTCTCGGCAACTTCCGCGCCCGTCAGCTCCTCGCCGCCGAGCTCGAAGACATCGTCCCTGTGGCCGGCGGCAAAGTGCAGCAGTTCGTAGGTCAACTCGTCGTGGTTCTGGAGGGCGTGAACCAGGGATGCCTGATCCACGCCGATCTCCATGGCCAGTCGGAGGGTCAGGCGCAGGAACTCGGTATCACCGGCCACCAGTGCGTAATGGTAGGCGGGCCTGGTGACGAAGTCGTAGGACAGGTCCGGGCCCGACTCGGACTGTGCCTTGATGTCATCAATGGTGAGGTTGAGTTCCTGGAAGGAGAAGCCGCCCACCTTCCGGATCATGGAGCCAATCAACTGGTTGGCTGCCTCGGACAGGGGGTGGCCTTCGGACCAGCCCGGCTGTTCCTCCGCGCTCTTCTCGACGCCGAGGAACCCGTTGGCATCCAGCCGCAAGGCGCCGGTGCCGAGGTCCAACAAGGAGTGCAGCGCGTCGCCAACCACCAGGCGCATCCCTGCGAACGTAGGATCCAGCCAGTTAATGGATGGTTGCCCGGCCTTGAAGTAGTGGAGATAGACCCATCGGCGAATCTTTCCAGTGGTGTCTGCGATCGGCCTGGTCGCGCTCCAGTTGGTCTCCTTGACCCCGGGCTCGTAGAAAATCACGCGCTGCAATCGGCCGATGATGTAGCCGGCCCGCTGCAGGGCCTGTTCGGTGTCAGGGCTGATGTTCACGGAGTCCTCGCCCTCGGGAACATCGGGCAGCAGGTGCCAGTCTTCCTCGGGGATATCCACCATGTGATAGATGCCCGGGTAGTCGCGGAAGTTCATTTCGGCAAGCCGGAAGTCGGCACCTTTGCCCGTATGCCCGGGGACGATGTCGTCGATGACAGTACCGTCGTGTTCCGCGGCGACTTCGCACATCCGGCGAAATTCTTCCTCGGTGCCGAATGCAGGATCGATCGCCATGCTGATGCGGTCAAAGTGCCCGTCCACGCTGGGTGTCTGCGACCAACCGCTGATGCCGCCAGCCAGTTTGACCGGACCTGTGTGGAGGCCGCGGATTCCAATTTCCCGGAATGCCTCCCACAGTTCCGGATCGCCCAGCGCCGAGAGGAATGATTGGCCGTCCTTGGTGATGAAGGACAGCGGGTATGCCGTAAACCAGACGGGTGCGCGCTCTACCGCTGCCCTGGGATTCGGCCTGGCGTAGGCGTTCTGCCACATACTGGCCTGACCCGAAAGCTGCCGGGCCATCACGTTCGCATCGCCCAACATCGACTGATTCCGAAGCCAGTCCACATACGTCGGGTTGCGACCGTCGAATTCCAAAGAAGGGCGGGCTGCGAAGAATTGCCGCCTGCGGGCTATGGGACGCAGGGCTTTCGGCCGGGCCGGGTAGAACTGCTCGTCAAAGGTGATTTCCGCTGCCTCGGATGCTGCGTTGTCTGTGGGTCCTGCGCCGTTCTCCGATCCGTCCGGCCCCGCAGGATCTCCGGTGAGGCCGTTGTCCCCTGGCGCGTTCCCGCTGACTTTTGGCTCCAGCACAGTCTTCTCCTTTACGTGGTCGCCGCCGTCGGCGGCGACCTTCCGAGGGGTCGTTCAAGAGGTCACATGCTCCGGCTTACCGGACGCCTTCATGCTAAGCACCCCACCACACCGTTTGTCGACCTCTGACTGACGCGTGGTCCGTCCGGAACCACAAGAAAGGGTTCGACGGCGGCACTCCGGTGAGTGCCGCCGTCGAACCCTTTGCGCTTGCTGGGTCAGCCCTGCAACAGGGCGTCGTGCCGGCGCTGCTCGAGCGTGTCTCGGACACGGGCCACGTCCCGCGGGTAGACGAAGTAGAGAACTGTGAGAACCGCGGCGTTGACCAGCATCAGGACGACCAGCGTCCAGAGGAAGACTGCCTGGATTCCCAAAGTGGAGGCCAGGGCGCCGGCCCCGAGCGAGAAAGCGGCCCAGCCGATGGTCTCGAACACCGTCAGGAAGATCGCAAACGCCTGGCCGCGGAGTTCCGGCAGGACGACTGCTGCGATGATGGGCCGGTTGGCGGGCGGATTGGCTCCCTGGGCGAAGCCGATCAGTGCCCAGAAAATGCCGTAAATGCCGATGTTGTCGTAGTCGAACTGGGTGGCCACGAAGGCTACTGCCGCGAACAGGACCTGGGCTCCCTGGAGGTACGCGATCCGTCCGCGGTCAGGCAGGATCCGGTCCAAAAGGGCAATGAGCCAGCCGCCGCCGACGGTTCCGCCGAAGTAGCCCAGACCGAACGGAACCAGGACTATTGCCGCTACGGCGTTGGTGAAGCCGCGTTCCACCACCAGGAACTGGATGCCGAAAATGGTGATGAGGAGATGTCCCGAGAGCAGCCGCGAAAGCATCATGACGGAGAAGCTTGGAATCCGGAACAGAGAGGCGACCGAGCGGACGGTGACCTTCGGGGCGAGGCGCTCGCGGCCTGCGAGGTCTGCGAGCTGCTTCTCGGATGCGCCCACGCCAGGGTCTTTCAGGAGCAGGGCCACCATCAGCCCGGCCAGGATGCAGATGGCGCCGATGGTCCACATGCCGAACCGCCAGCCGTCCGTGATTCCCGTGAACAACGCGATGAGTGGGGCAATGAAGGAACTGATGAGGCTCATGAAGCCGTAGAAGTAGCCCGCGGCCTTGCCTCGCTGACTGTCATCGAAAGAGTCGGCGATGATGGCGTTCGCGATCGGGCTTCCGCCGATGATCGACGCGGACATCAGCGTATTGAGGATCAGCAGCTGGACGAAGTCCTGCGAGAAACCGGCGGCGATTCCGAAGACGCCGCCTGCCAACGTGGTGGCGATCAGGGCCTTCCGGCGGCCGATCCTCCCGGCCAGCCAGGCCCACGCCGGACCAGCCGGGACCGCGATGATCTTGCCGAGTGCGGCCAACAGGCCGAGGTGGCTGCTCTGCAGTTTCAGGGCTGCCGCAATGGTCGGAAACAGCGTGGCACTGAGGCCGGCCTCCGTGTTATCCACCACCGTGACGCCGGTGAGGACCGCGAGGTTCCGCCAACGGTGCGGAACTTTGCTGGCTTGGGCCGCTCCTTCTGCGGGAGTTGCGGTGGCGAGGGCAGGGCTGGGTTGGGTGGTCATGGGCTTGTGTCCTGTCTACATTGTCAGGCGGGGTTGGGGAGATGTCACTGGGGTGATGTCACGCCGTGCGGATGACGGCCAGTTCCCCGGCGATGGATTCGAGGGCGCTCGAGGGAACCGGGATGACGGCTGCGAGCTGGTAGAGGCTGAGCTGGGCGGGGATGTTAACCAACTCAGTGCTGATGAGGTCGGGCAGGTGTTTCTCAACGGTCTCGCGCCCCCGAATGTCTTGGAGCAGTTCGACGACGGGAACGGTCAGTGCTGCACCGCCGTCGGGAAAGCTATCCAGCGGAGGTAACGGAACCAGGGCGAGTCTTGCTCTGTCTGCTTGCTGGGCGGCGAGCAGGTGTTGGGCACCGGGCTCGGAATCGAAGGGAATACCGAGCCGCTGGAACTGGCTTTGTGGTGCATCGTTGGCATGCATGAGCTTCGCCAGCATTCTTAGTAGCCGCAGCTCCAGCTCGTCGTCGATGATGGGGTTCGTCTGGTCTGGGTCCGTTTCCAGATCAAACAGCAACGTTCCGTGGACCCACGAGTTCATCATTGAGGACGTTTGTAGCTGAAGGGTTCGCAGTCCCTTGGTGAAGCTGAACGGCTCCGCCGGCTCCCATCCTGCGAGTTCCGCGGTGGAGAATCGAGACCTCATGTGGGTGGGCATCAGTGTGTAGTCCTCCAGCGGCGCATTGGAGGGATCGACGGCGGCACGCATGTAGACGTAGCGGCCGTCAGTGACGTTGACGTGGCCACCGTGAATGCCGAAGAGTGCGGCCTCACGTACTTCTGCGTCATCCTGGAGCACGGTTGCGAGGTCTTGGCCTTGCATGTCCGGCGTCGGTTCAACGCCGAAGAACCGCAGCATGGTGGGAGCAATGTCGATTGTCTGGGCGAGTGCTCCACGCCGGGTGTCCTTGCCGCCGGTGCGCGGGTCCCACAGGAACATGGGGAGGTGCACGAGCTCGTTGAACCACGGCTGGACGGACTTGGCCCACCAGCCGTGTTCGCCCAGCAGGAATCCATGGTCGGTGTTGACCAGCAGGAGGGTGTCCTCCCACAAGTTGTACTGGTCCATGGCGTCCAGGACCCGCCCCAGCGACTTATCGCACATGGAAACCAATGCCGCGTATTCGTAGCGCGCGTGCTCAACTGTGTCCGCTGGTTCGGTGACCTTCTGATAGCCCGGCCAATCGAATTCGGGTCCGTCGTATTCGTGGTCATACATGGCCTTGTAGGCGCTGTGCGTGAAGAAGGGCTCGTGCGGATCGAACAGCTCAATCTGCAGCATCCATTGGTCCGCCTCGTGGTTGGTGTCCACAAAGTGCAGACCGGCGTCGACCGTTTTGGTCTGGGAGTGCTCAGCTTCGGTGGGCATATAACTGCGGTTGATGATGTCCTGACGCTTCATGCCCGCACGCCAGTCTTGGCTCCCGCCGGCAGGGTTAACCACGCCCTTCCACGGATCGCCTTCCTGGCCGCGGAAAAACTCCCAGGTGGTGTATCGGGGGTGGTAGGTGGCTCCGCCGTCTTCCCAGTAGTGCGGGTGGTCAGAGACCAAGTGGGTGTGGACGCCGGCTTTCCCCAGCATTTCCGGCATCGAATCGTCGAACGGTTCCAACGGGCCCCAACTGCGGTGCAGGAAGTTGTGGCGGCCCGTGTGCATTTCGCGGCGTGCAGGCATACAGGGCATGGAGCCGGCATAGAAGTTGTCGAACGTAGCCGTCCTGGCAGCCAGGCGGGCGAAGTTTGGGGCGTCCACGAAAGTGTCTGCGGCGTATGGGGAGAGCATGTGCCTGTTCAGGCTGTCGAACATGAGAATGATGGCTTTCATGGTCGCAACTCCGACGGCATTGCGGTGAGTGAGCGGGAGGACAGGTGCCCGTCCAGGAGGTCCTTGCGTAGATCAATCAGTCCGGCAACGTGGGCGTCAATGGCGCTGGCGCCCATCACGTGCAGACGTTCTCCCACGGACTCGGCCAGCTCGGTGTCGAAGGCGATGGTGGGGGCCCATTGTTCCTTGCGGTCACGGTGTCGGTAGCGGGCGATTTCGTCCTGGCGGGTCTGGATTTCGACGTCGAGGATGCGGAGGAGCTGCTCGGCGCTCATGAACCCGGAAAAGGACAACCGTGCACCGAACTCAGGCTCTTGGAAGCGGCTGGCCGGGTGGTAGGGGCCGGTCAGCCAGTCGAGGAAAACGGTGGCTCCCTCGTCAGTGACCCGGTAAGTCTTGGCGTCCTGGGCGCCGGGCCGGGGGTCCACACTGTGGGTAACCCAGCCTTGGTTTTCCATGGTTCCCAGAGACCTGTAGACCTGGCTCATCTGCGTATTGGACCGAAGGAACCGGCCATGCGTGTCCAGATACTTCTTCAGGTCGTATCCGGTGCTGGGGTGCTCCAGCAGCACTCCGAGAAGTAGGTGTTCGAGTTTCATTGCTTTCTCCATTTGTGGCGTCTTGCGTGATGCGAGTCACGCCTTTCTTGAAAAAAGAATGACACAAGTGGAATGGTCCGTCAATGGAACAAGTGGAATCCTTTTTTGGGCGCTCCGCTTGGCGCTGTGTACACAGGGCCTCCGGGCGACGAAGCTTAAGGAGCATGCGCTCACGGGGGGAGTTCCGAATGTACAAAGCGCCGAACAGGGACAGTCGGCTGGACCATGCTTTCTTTGTCCTGGGCGGAGCGGCAGCAGTGTGGCTCGCGTTCCTGCTGGTGGGGGAGAGTTTCCACTTGGGATGGGGCCAAGTGTGGTTCTCGTTCGTGTTCTGGGCATTCCTTGCTTACTTGCTGCTGCCCCGGCTGCACCGGATTTTGACCACCATTTATGTTCCCGGTTACTTCATCGGGCGGGCCCGCACCAGCGATGGGCTTCTCGGCGATCCTGTGAACGTCGCTTTGCTCGGTGACGAGGAGCAGCTGCACGCGATCATGAGGTCTGCCCGCTGGACACTCGCCGATGACGTCACCTTCGCGAGTAGTCGCCGCATCATCAGTTCCACGATCTTCCGCCGGAGTTATCCGGAAGCGCCGGTCAGCCCGCTGTACCTGTTCGACAGGCAGCAGGACTTCGCCTACCAGCAGGAGGTGGACAGCAATCCCGGCAAACGCCACCATGTCCGTTTCTGGCGCTGCCCGGACGGTTGGATGCTGCCAGGTGGCCACAAAGTGGATTGGCTCGCGGCCGGCACCTACGATCGCAGCGTCGGGTTCTCCCTCTTTACGCTCCAGATCACGCACAAGATCGAGCAGAACACCGACGTCGAACGGGATCACATCGTGCGGACAGTGGCGGAGGCCGAATCCGCAGTCTCCGTGCAGGTCATCAAGGATTTCTCCACCGGATACCACACGCGCAACGGCGGCGGGGATTCGATCTCCACGGATGGCGACCTACCCGTTGTGGACGCCCGCAGCGTTGCCGTTCCCTCGGGCCAGTTGCCTCGGCGGACTGACAGCCGTGACAGGAGGCCCGCCCCAACCATCATGGGCGCAGCGCTGGTTGTCGCACGAGCCATGGCGGCGCTTGGTCTGGCAATCACCTTGCTGACATCGTCCGGCGAATTTGCCGACATCACCTTCGACGACGGTTCAGTAGACCCGCAAACCACGACGGCGGCAGTCGCCTTTGTGGCCACCGTCGTTTTGATTTTTGGCATGGGTGAAGTTTTCCTTGCCTGGCGGATCTTCCTTGGCAGCAACGGTGCCCGCGTCATCGCGATGGGCCTGAGCTCCGTGTCCATCCTGGTCCAGGCAATCGACGCCACCACCGGCACCACGAGTATCACCCTGGAAGCCGGATTGGCTGGACTCGCCACGGACATCCTGGTGCTGTTGGCCCTGTCCAGCCAGAGATCCAGGGTCTACGCCAAGCGGCAGCGGGTTCCGGCGTTGCCTCCATCCGTCGCGAACCGGCGCGTTGCTTCCTGACCCTGTTTGAACCCCGGCGCAGCCCGGTGCGCCGGGTTTTGCGGCGTGTCGGAGTCTCCGGGAATCCAAAGGAGGTCACGAGGCCGCGCGCCCCTATAGGCTGAATACGTTTTCACAAGCTTGCTGTTGCAGGCATCCCGGCAGCAGCAATGGATTGAGGAAGCGGTTTGGACGGAGTCCTTCAGGGTTTCTTTGTTGTGAGCGTAGTGCTCCTCATCGGGTACATCCTCGGACGAACCAAGGCACTGGGCCCCGAGGGGAGCAAGGTCCTTTCCACCCTGACGTTCATGGTTGGACTGCCTTGCCTCATGTTCTCCGCCATTGCGTCCCGGCATATTTCCGATGTCCTGAGCGCCACTGGCCTCATCTCCGTGGTGACAGCTGTCGCGGTGATGCTCGTTTTCACCGTTGCGGGCTTGTTGGGCCGATGGGGCGTTCGACGCACAACCATCGGTGCACTGTCCGTTGGCATCGTGAATTCCACCAACCTGGGCGTTCCGCTATCACTCTACATCCTGGGAAGCGCCACATTCGTCACTCCCATCATGCTGTTCCAGCTGGCCATAGTGACCCCCATTGCCCTGACGATTCTTGACCTCACGGATCCTGCCGGGAAGCACGTGTCCGTTTGGCGCGTGCTCTCCATTCCCTTCCGCAACCCGGTCACCGTGGCGGCTATTCTTGGGGTCCTTGTCAGCGCCGCAGGGATTGAGGTGCCGCGCATCATCCTGGATCCGCTGGCCTTGGTGGCACAATTGGCGGTCCCGCTGATGTTGATCATCTTTGGCATGTCCCTCCACGGGTTGTCGGTCCGCCCCGGCATCGATGACCGTGTGCCCACCACCATCGCCGTCATTCTTAAGTCGGCAGTTCAGCCCTTGCTCGCGTGGGTTCTTGCCGCGTTCGTCTTCCATCTGGACCCGTTCAGCACCTTCGTGGTCACGGCCTGCGCGATCCTCCCGACCGGCCAAAACGTGGTCCTTTACGCAGTCCGCTACGGCGCGGGCCAAGGCATCGCCCAATCGACCGCCGTATTCACCAGCATCCTGGCGGTCCCGCTGCTGCTGGGTGCCGCCTGGCTGTTCGGCTAAAGCCAGCCACCCTTTAAGGTTCGACGGCGGCACTCACCCGAGTGCCGCCGTCGAACCTTCACGTCGGGATGTGAGATAGCGTCCCTCAGAAAGCAGCAGGACGTGAGATAGCGTCCACGTACTCCCGTCCCTCTTTCACGTCCCGACCGGTTTTGGGGAACCCTCCCTCACATCCCCACGCCTCCAGCGTCACCGAACGGCGTCCTCGGCCCCGGGCGTGATGGCGTCGGCCGTGAAGTCCGGGGGTGAAGAGCAAATATGAGGAGACCTCACGTCGAACGTTCACGTCGGGATGTGAGATAGCGTCCGTCGAAAACCGTCAGGACGTGAGAGAGGGCCGCCCGAAAACCGTCGGGATGTGAGATAGCGTCGCTCAGAAAGCAGCAGGATGTGAGAGAGGGACGCCCGAAAACCGTCGGGATGTGAGAGGGGGTGGGAGCTACGCCGTAACGGCCAGGGCGTCGATCTCAACGAGCATGACCTCGTGCGGGAGATCAACAAAAACGGTGGTGCGGCTCGGCAGCAAACCGCTGGGCACGTTCTCGCGGATGAATTCGCCGTAGACCTCGTTCATGGCGGCGAAGTCGTCGCGGGTGGTGAGGTAGACGCGGAACATGAGGACGTCTTCAACGGAGGAGCCGCCGGCTTCGAGGATGGCCTTGACGTTCTCCAGCGTGCGACGGGTCTGGACGCGGACGTCGCCGTCGCCGATGTACTGGTTGGTGGCGGGATCCATGGGGCCTTGGCCGGACACCTGGAACATGCCGCCCTTCTTGATGCCCTGGGAGAATACGTGCGCCGGGGCGGGGGCGTTTTCGGTCAGTACTACGGTCTTTTCACTCATGCTGAGTTCCTTTCGTGGCTGATCCAGCCGAGGTCGTTGGAGATGGCCTCGGTGCTGGCTTTGAGGTCGGGCAGCAGCCCCAGCAATCCTTCATAGCTGAGCATTACTACCGGTACCGAACAAGAGGCTGCGGCAACAACGGCGCCGCTGGCATCGCGGATGGGGGCCGCGATGCAGTGCACGAACGCTTCGTGCTCGGCGTTGTCGTGGGCCCAGCCCTGGATCCTGACCTGCTCCAGTTCGGCCAGCAGGGCCTCCGGTGAGGTCAGGGTGTTCTCGGTAACTTTGATGTAGTCCAGCCCCGCCGCGATCTTTTCCTGCCGGCTGCGCGGCATATCGGCGAGGAGGACTTTCGACACAGCGGCTGAGTGCAGTGATGCAGTCAGGCCGATGCGCGAATACATGCGGACGGGGTGGTGCGACTCGAACTTGTCGATGTACACCACCTCATTGCCTTCAAATGCGGCGAGGTGCACCGTGTGCCCGGTGCGACCGTTCAGTTCGGCAAGGTGCGGGTGGGCGACTTTGCGGATGTCCCGCTGTTCGAGCGCGAGGGAGGACAGCTCGAACAGTTTGGAGCCGAGCATGAACCGCTGATCGTCGTCGCGCACCACAAAGCGCTTCTCCTCCATGGCGTGCAGGAGCCGCATCACGGTGGTTTTGTGCACGGACGCCTTGGACGAGAGCTCGTCCAAGGTGGCTGGCTTCGCGGCAAGTTCGGCAAGCAGGTCGATGGCCCGCATGAGGCTCTGGCTCAAGGTGTCACGCTCCGGTTCTGGTGTTGAAATGTCCGTCTTCAACATGGATAGCAGCCCAGTCGTCATCCGAAGAATCGAGGATGGCGGACAACGCGGTGGCCTCGGGCAGCGGGCCGCGGTCGCCGTGGACGGTCAGCGTGCATGCAGCTGCAACATGCCCACGCCGGAGGCTCTCCTTTTGGCCGAGTCCGAACAGCATGCCGCTGAGGTAACCGGCGGCGAATGAGTCACCTGCGCCAACAGGTTCGACGACGGCGACGGACAGTGCGGGCACCTCTTCCCGGCTGCCGCTCCGGTCCAAAGAGATCGCGCTGATCGCCTCGTTCTTGATGACCAGCACGCCGGGGTCCGGCATCATCCGGCGGAGTTCTGCTTCGTCGGTGGTTCCGAAGGCGTGCTCGGCCTCGTCTTTTCCAACAAGCACGACGTCGGCCAGGTTCGCCAGGCGCTGCAGGACCGAGCGGTCTTGGCCTGCCCAGAGGGCTTCACGCCAATTGACGTCGAAGCTGATGATCCGGCCGTTGCGAGGTGCGCTGAGGATGGCTTCCAAGAGTGACAGGCACTCGGGGGAGAGCGCCGCGGTGATCCCGCTCAAATGGATGAGGGCCGCGTTTTCCAGCAAGGTCGACACCGCGGGGTTGGAAAGCGTCTCGCGTCCCATGGCCGACGCCGCGGATCCTTGCCGGTAGTACAAAACTGAGCTGCCGCCGTCGGGGTCTGTTTCCTGTGCGGGGACCTTCACGTAAAGGCCCGTGGGAAGTGAGTCGTCAACCTCGACGCCCGAGACACCAACGCCGTGATCGTGCAGGTCCTGGAGGATCCGCGTACCAAAACCGTCCCGGCCAACCCGGCTGACCCAGTGGGTGTCCAGGCCCATCGCGGCGAGGCCCATGGCGACGTTCGACTCCGCACCGCCGATCCCGAAGTGGAGTTCGGTGGCCAAGTGCAGGGGGACGGCTTGGGCAGGGGTAAGCATGGCCATCGTTTCGCCAACACATACAGCTGAAAGCATGTTCTCCCGCACTCGGTCTTGCGCTTTTCAGCGGCACTCGGATGCCGCGATACGGAGTGTTCCGCGGCGGATCGGAGGGCTCTGCGGGTATCCCGCGGCCTTGACTCCCGATCCGCCACCATGTTAGACATATCCCCAGCAGGTTTGCAACCAGCGTTGCAAAATACGCAACACAGCGAAAACCTCACACACCACAACCCCACAACGCAGCTTCAAGAACGCAGCACCGCGAAGGGAATCACCGCGTGAACACTTCCGAAGCCATTTCGGCAACCGCCGTGGCCGGCCTCGCAGACCGTCGGCTCGACTGGCGGCACAAGGCCATCCCGGCCACCGCCAACGGCACCACCCACGCAGAGTTCGTCGCCGCGAAGCACTCCCTCGCGGACCTCCAGACCCCGCTCCTGACCCTTGACGCAGCGGCGCTTCAGGCCAACGCCGATCGCCTGGCCGCATGGTGCAAGGAACACGGCGTGCTGCTGGCACCCCATGGCAAGACCACCATGTCTCCCCAGCTCTGGACCGAGCAGCTCAACCGCGGCGCCTGGGGCATCACGCTGGCCAATTTCGCTCAGCTTCGCGTGGCCCGCGAGTTCGGCGTCCGGAACCTGCAGCTCGCCAACAGCCTCACGGATCCGCACGCGATTCAGTGGGTAGCCGACCAGCCCGCGGGGACCAAAATCCTTTCCTGGGTTGATTCCGTGGGAACCGTGGACGTCATCAACAACACCCTGGCCGGCAGCGATGCCGTGCTGGACGTCTTGGTTGAACTCGGTGCGCATGGTGGCCGGACCGGGGCTCGCGGCGTGGAGGCTGCGATGGAATTGGCCCGCGTCATCTCGGATTCAACGCACCTGCGGCTGGTGGGCGTCAGCGGGTACGAAGGCTCACTCGCGCACACAGCGGACGACGCCGGATTGGCCGCCGTCCGTGGCTACCTCGCCCAGATGCGGCTGCTCCACGAACAGTTGCTCGCCGCAGGCTTGTACGGTTCCAGCCAGGTGATCATCACGGCCGGCGGAAGTGCGTACTTCGACGACGTGGTGACAGTCCTCTCGCCATGCATCAGCACCGGCACTGAAACAGGAGGCCCCGCCGTTGACCTCATGATCCGCAGCGGCGCCTATATCATCCACGACGACGGTTTCTACCGCGGAATCTCGCCGTTCTCCCGCGACGGTGACCAGCCCTTCACGGCCGGAATGCACGGCTGGGCTCGGGTTGTCTCGCAGACCGAGCCCGGCCTGGCCATCCTCGACGCCGGCAAACGGGACCTCCCGTTCGACGAAGGCCTGCCCGAGCCGCAGTTCATCGGACCGGTTCTCGGCGGAGCCATGGAGCCTTTGGTTGGCGCCGAAATCACCTCGGTCAACGATCAGCATTCCTTCATGACCTACGACGCCAGCACCACCACCGTTCGCCCCGGCGACGTCATCCGGCTGGGCCTGTCCCACCCGTGCACAGCTTTCGACAAGTGGTCCGTCATCCCGGTGCTCGCCAACAGCGGCCCCGCTACAGACCAGACCGTCGTCGACCTCATCCATACCTTCTTCTAGGACCCACCATGAAGACCCTCATCAACAACGCCACCCTGGTGGACGGAACCGGAGCGGACCGCCGCCCCGCGGACGTCCTGCTGGACGGTTCGGTGATTGCCGCCGTCGTCGACGCCGGAACCCTCACCGCAGCGGAAGCCGGGGCCGACCGCACGATCGACGCCACTGGCTTGGTCCTGAGTCCAGGCTTCATCGACATGCACGCGCATTCGGACCTGCAACTGCTTGTTAATAGGGAGCACTACGCCAAGCTGAGCCAAGGCGTCACCACGGAACTGCTGGGCCAGGACGGACTGTCATATGCGCCGGTGGACGACGCCACGCTCGCCGGCGTCCGCGAGAAGATCGCGGGCTGGAACGACAATCCGGCCGATTTCGACTGGAACTGGCGGACCGTGGGGGAGTACCTCGACCGGTTGGACGCGCCGGAAGACGGTGGCCGCATCGCAACCAACGCCGCGTACCTCGTTCCCCAAGGAACCGTCCGGGCCATGGTGATGGGCTTCGCCGAGGGGGACCCCACGCCTGAACAACAGCAGCAGATGCAGGACGTGATCCGCACTGCGATGGAGGAAGGCGCCGTGGGAATGTCCTCCGGCTTGACCTACACGCCGGGCATGTACGCGCAGACCAAGGAACTCGCCGCACTCTGCCGGACCGTAGGCGAACTGGGTGGCTTTTATGCGCCGCACCACCGCTCCTATGGCAAGGGCGCGCTGGGTGCGTACGCGGAGATGATCGGTCTGAGCCGGGACACAGGCTGCGCCCTTCACCTCTCCCACGCAACCATGAACTTCGCGGAGAACAAGGGCCGCGCCGGGGAACTCCTGGAGTTGATCGATAGCGCGCTTGATGACGGCGTGGACATCACCTTGGACACGTACCCGTACCTCCCGGGAGCCACCACCCTCTCGGCGATCCTCCCCAGCTGGGCATCCTCCGGCGGCACGGAAACGACCCTTGCCCGCCTCAAAGACCCCGAAACCCGCGCACGCATCCGGGAAGCCGTGGAGATCTACGGATCCGACGGTTGCCACGGGGTGGTTGCCGAGTGGGACACCTTGGAAATCAGTGGCGTCCAAAACCCGGCGCTCGCAGGATATGTGGGCAAGACCATCGAGGACATCGCCGCCGAGGCCAGCCAAGAGCCGTTCGATGTGTTCGCCCACATCCTCACCGAAGACCGTCTCGGCACCGGCATCCTGCAACACGTCGGCCACGAGGAAAACGTCCAGGCCATCATGAAACACCGCACGCACACCGGCGGCAGCGACGGACTCCTGGTAGGTGCCAAGCCACACCCCCGCGCCTGGGGCACGTTCCCGCGCTACCTCGGCCACTACTCGCGCGACCTCGGCCTCTTGAGCCTTGAGGAAACGGTCCATCACCTCAGTGGCCGTCCGGCCGCACGACTCAAGCTCCACAACAGGGGACTGGTCCGCGAGGGCTACGCGGCCGACGTCGTGCTCTTCGACCCGGAAACCATCCGCGACGAAGCCACTTTTGAGAATCCCCGCCAAGCCGCCAGCGGCATTCACTACGTCTTCGTCAACGGAACGGCGGCGATCGACGGCGGCAAACCCACCGGCGCGCGCGCCGGCCGTGCCCTGCGTCGCAGCAGCGACGGCCTCACCCGAGAAGGAAAGTAATCCACCCATGACTCCCGAACAATTCCTCCAGCAGTTGGAAGCCGACCGAACCCTTGCCGTTGTCCGCGCTCCGTCCATCACGGACGCCGCGGATCTCTGCCGGGCATTGGCCGACGGCGGCATCCGCAGCGTCGAGCTGACGTTCACCACACCGGATGTGCTCAAGCACGTCAAGCGCGCGGCGGAAACCGCAGCGGAGCATGGTGCCGCTGTCGGAATCGGCACGGTCCTGACCGCTGACCAGGCCCGCGCAGCGATCGACGCCGGTGCGCGGTTCCTGGTGACGCCGGGCCTCAGGCCCGAGGTTGCCGCCGTCGCGCTCGCCGCGGGCATCCCGTTCAGCCTCGGCGCCATGACGCCCACCGAGGTGGCGCAGGCCCTGGACCTGGGCTCCGCCGCCGTCAAGATTTTCCCCGCCCGGCAGCTCGGCCCGGCCTATTTGAAGGACCTGCAGGGCCCATACCCGGGCATCCGCCTGCTGCCTTCCGGAGGCATCGACGCCTCCAACGCCAAGAGCTACCTCGACGCCGGTGCTGCCGCAGTCTGCTGCGGCACCAGCGTGGTCCCGCCCGCAGCAGTTGCTGCCGGCGACTGGGCAGACATTGCGGCGCGTGCTGCCGCCTTCACCAGCACCCTCAAGCAGGACTAACCGAGAAAGATACGTCCATGAATGAATTTCTTGACTGGCTGCGGCACGATACCGCCGGCTTGCTCCTCCTGGCGGGCGCGGGCATTGCCCTCCTGCTGTTCCTGATCATCAAGGTCAAGCTTGAGCCGTTCATCGCGCTGGTAGGAACCGGTGTGATCGTGGCCCTCGTAGGTGGGATCTCGGTGGAGGCCTTGGTGGGCTCCGCCACCAAGAGCAGCGACGCCCTCATAGAGAAGGGCTTCGCGGGCATTCTTGGCCACATCACCGTGATCATCGGCCTCGGTACCGTCCTTGGCGCCATTCTCGAGCGATCCGGCGGCGCGGAGGTGCTGCTCGGAAGACTCGTGAAGATCTTCGGCGAAAAGGGCACACCACTCGCCATGGGTATCACCGGCTTCGTGCTGGGTATCCCGGTGTTCTTCGACATCGGCATCTTCGTCCTGGCGCCGTTGGTCTACGTCGCGGCCATTCGTGGCGGCAAGTCCCTGGCCCTGTACGCACTTCCGCTGCTGGCCGGCCTTTCCGTGACGCACGCCTTCCTTCCGCCGCACCCCGGACCCGTTGCTGCCGCCGGCCTGTTCCACGTGGACCTTGGCTGGATCATTCTCATGGGCCTCATCTGCGGCGTCCCGGCCTGGTTCGCCTCCGGTATTTTGTGGGGCACCTGGATCGGCAAGCGCGTCATGGTCAATGTTCCCGAGGACCGGATTGTCCCCGAAGCCGAGGAAGCCAAGGGCCACGAGCCGTCCATCGGGCTGGTCCTGCTCGCTATCGGCTTGCCCATGATCCTCATCCTCGGCGGCACCTTCGGCAACATCTTCGCTCCTCCGGGCGTTTTCCGCGACATCCTCCAATTCTTCGGTAACCCCGCCATCGCGTTGACCGTCGCCGTGCTGCTCGCCATGTGGCTCCTGGGCATCCGCCGCGGCATGACCTCTGCCGAGCTCAGCGAAATCACGGGCTCCTCGCTGCGTCCCGTGGGCATGATCCTGCTGGTTGTTGGTGCGGGCGCGTTCTTCGGCGCGGTCCTTTCCGCCACCGGTGTTGGCAAGGCCGTAGCGGATTCGCTGTCCCAGGCCGGCTTGCCGATCATCCTCTCCGCCTTCGTGATCAGCGCCGGTATGCGGATCGCCCAGGGCTCGGCGACCGTTGCAATCGTGACCACCGGGGGCATCCTGGCACCCAGCCTTGCCTCGGGCTACACCCAGCCGCAGCTCGCACTGATTGTGGTGGCCATTTCCTCCGGTTCCATCATTGCCAGCCACGTCAACGATGGCGGATTCTGGATCATCTCCAAGTACTTCAACATGTCCGTCAAGGACACCCTGAAGACCTGGACCGTGCTGGAAACGGTGCTTTCGGTTGTGGGCTTCGGTATGGCAGCGCTGCTGTACACGTTCGTCAGGTAGTACGCCGGGTTGGCACGTCACACCCATGTTTGCGGGGAACATGGGTGTGACGTGCCAACTACTTTTGTCGGGAGCCGCGAACTTTGCTGTTAGCCACCACGAACACCCGGCCGATATCATCGGTGATATGCCAGTCTCGGATCTTAGCCACACAGCCCAGGACTATTTGAAGCTCATGTGGAATGCCACCGAGTGGTCCTCCACGCCTATCACTGTCAGCGGGATGGCGGAGAAACTTGGTGTGCGACGGTCCACGGTGTCGGACGGCATCAAGAAGCTCGCGTCGCAAGGACTTGTGACGCACGCGCCGTATGGCAGCATCGAACTCACTGCCGAGGGGCGGGCGCACGCGGTGGCCATGGTACGCAGGCACCGGCTGCTGGAAACGTTCCTGGTGGATGTGCTCGGCTACGGCTGGGACGAGGTCCACGACGAAGCCGAGATCCTGGAACACGCGGTCTCGGATTCGCTGATTGCCAGGATCGACCAGCACCTGGGTCATCCCACCCGCGACCCCCACGGCGATCCCATTCCCAGCGCTCACGGCGAGCCGCACCCGCCGGAAGGTTTCCTGCTCTCCGAAGCCAGGCCCGACAGCCGGGTGGTCATCACGCGAATCTCGGACGATGACCCCCAGATGCTCCGCTACTTCACCGAACTTGGCCTCGCGCCCGACGTTCGGCTGACCGTTCGAGGACAGCGGCCCTACGCCGACGCCACCACCGTTCGGGCTGAGGGCAGTGAGCACGACGTCGATCTCGGGTCTGTGGCGGCGGCGTCGATTTGGGTTGTGGCGGGCTAAGTCCGCCGCGGGTTGCCGGGTCGGTGACCCACCGCTTAAACAAAGAGCTCCAGAGTGCGTTATTGGGGGATACGCACTCCGGAGCGGCCTTTGAGCAGGGGCCTTTCGGCTTCCTGCAGTAATTACTCTACGTGCCGTTGCACGGCATTGCCACCACCTCGAATAAGTACTTTCGCTTTAGTTTCTCGCGGCGCTTTCCTGGTGCTTTTTCTGGGGAACAATCAGCACTGGCCTGCGCTGATGGTGGCTCAACCACGCCGCCACCGAGCCGTTCAAGACCTCCGAGATGCGGTGTCCCAAGCCCGGTTCCGGCGTGCCAACGATGATCATGGACGCGTTGATATCGGAGGCCAGCCGGCCCAGGGCGCGGGCGGGATCGCCCGCCAATAACCGCAGGGTCCAGTCCGCCTTGCCGCCGTCCATGGCTGCGGCGATGACTTTGCCGAGGTCGCCGCGAATGGCCTGGACATCGGCGTCGTCCTTTTCGGGATGCAGCGACATCCGGTGTGTCTCGCGCGAAGGATCCCACTCCACCAAGTAGCTGGCCTCGTCGACGTAAGCGCAGACCAAAGGCACGCCGAGCTGTTCAGCCAGGGTTCGGGCGGTCTGGAGGACCTCCACATGCTGGTCTGGCAATACGCCAACAACCAATGGAATTCGTCCGCTGAAACTTTCCGCAGCCATACCCTTATTGTTGCGCTGGGGAGTGCCGTTGAACAGGCCGTTTGGGTGCTTCTCCCGTCCCCTGGATGGGCGGGGTGGGCACCAGGTCGCGTTCGGAGGGGGCTTCGGATTTCGGGGACTTGGTTGTTGGGGTTTCGGTTGCCGCGGCTTCGCTGTCCGACGGCGAGTCGCCGCGGAATGCTGCGAGCATGGTGTCGCGGTCGAACTGGCCTTCCCATTTGGAGACCACGAAGGTGGCAACGCAGTTGCCGAGCAGGTTGACTACCACGCGCATGGAGTCCATGAGCCGGTCTGCTCCGAGGAGCAGGGCCACGCCTGCTACGGGGAAGATGCCCAGTGCGCCGGCGGTGGCGGAGAGTGCCAGGAATGCTGAGCCGGGGACGCCGGCCATGCCCTTGGAGGTCAGCATGAGGATGCCGAGTGCGGCCAGTTGTTGGCCGAGGTCAAGGTTGTGTCCGAAGGCCTGGGCGAGGAAGAGCAGCGAGATGGAGAGGTAGAGTGCGGCGCCGTCGAGATTGAAGGAGTATCCGGTGGGGACCACCAGGCCGGTGGTGGCCCGGGAGCATCCGGCGTTGGTCAGTTTGGTCATGATCCGGGGCAGGACCGATTCGGTGGAGGCGGTGCCGAGGGCGAGGAGGAATTCTTCGCGGGAGTACTTGATGAACTGCCACAGCGGCACCCGGGGGTAGGCCCAGGCCACGATGAAGAGCAGGCCGATGAAGATCAGGGCGGAGCCGTAGCAGGCGGCGATCAGCAGGGCGTAGGTGCTTAG
>NZ_JBIVQG010000007.1:0-263413 GCF_044755025.1 Paenarthrobacter sp. NPDC092416 | reverse complement strand
CGCCGTTCAGAACTGCCAATCGGTACTGCTTGGATGTAGTCACGGTATTTCCTTTTCTTTATAACCAGGTCTCGTTGACGGACCAGGAATCAGTGAATGACTGCCATGAGTTCGGCGGCGTCGGCTGAGACCACATTGGCGCGGGGGTAGAGACGCAAGGCCTCAATGGGAACGATCAGCATCAAGTCGCCCCGATAAATGTTGCTCTTGCTGTCTACGGCCAAGGTGCGTGCTCCGTAGCGAAGCTCGTACTCATAGCGGGAACCGACGTACGACGTCGTGAGGATTTCCACGGGAAGCCCCACATGACCGGACGGTACGGAGTCGTCCACCGGTGCGAGGGAGGCCTTCTCCGGACGGAACGCCACGGTGACCGAGTCGCCGTCGTGCATTTCGCCGGTCAGAACGGCGGTGACCGTTTCGCCGGTGTCTTCAAGCCGGACCACTGCCCGGTCCCCGATGGTTGAGGTGATGGTGCCGTCGAGGAAGTTGGAGCGGCCGATGAAGGCGGCGACTTCGGCAGTGGCGGGGCGTTCGTAGATCTCCTCGGGCGGGGCGACCTGAAGCATGTTGCCATTGGACATGACCGCGATGCGGTCACTCATGGCCAGGGCTTCTTCCTGGTCGTGAGTGACGTAAACGGTGGTGATGCCGAGCT
Organism: Paenarthrobacter sp. NPDC092416; assembly: GCF_044755025.1. Taxonomy (NCBI): domain Bacteria; kingdom Bacillati; phylum Actinomycetota; class Actinomycetes; order Micrococcales; family Micrococcaceae; genus Paenarthrobacter; species Paenarthrobacter sp. NPDC092416. The sequence continues at coordinate 262,755 of NZ_JBIVQG010000007.1, read as the reverse complement.
CTGACTGGAGGCGTTTGAGCCAGACCCTGGCTTGCTCGCGCAGCTTGGCGTCGAGGTTGGACAAGGGTTCGTCCAGGAGCAGGACCTTGGGTGAGTAGACAAGGGCCCGGGCCAGGGCCACGCGTTGCTGCTGGCCACCGGAGAGCTGGTGCGGGTACCTTTGCGCCAGATGCGCCAAGCCCACTTTGTCCAACGCGTCGTGGATCAGGGTCTTCTGCTCGGCCTTGGGGACCTTGCGGATGTTCAGCGGCATCGCCAGGTTCTCAGCCAGCGTCATGTGCGGCCAGAGCGCGTAGGACTGGAACACCATGCCCAGGTTGCGCTCCTCCGGTGGAACGAACTTATTGGAGGAATCGTCCACCAGGACGGTGGTACCAACGGCGATGGATCCCGACGTGGGTTGTTCCAAGCCTGCCAGGCAGGACAAAGTAGTGGACTTGCCACAGCCTGAGGGGCCAAGGAGGGTGAAGAACTCCCCGTCCTTGATGGTGAAGCTCACTTCGTGGAGGACAGTGATGCCTCCGAAGTCTTTGCGGAGATTCTTGACTACGACGTCAGGCATCTTTCTTACCTTTCATGAGCAGGCCGGCGATGCCGACGAAGGCTGCAGTGATAGCGATTTGAATGGTGGCCAGGGCGGCCACTGATCCGGTGTTGCCCTGGACCCAGAGCTCGAGCATCGTGGTGCCAATGATGTTCGTGTCGGCAGATCCGAGGAAGATCGCCGGGGAGTATTCCTTCATCATGACCACGAAAGTCAGCACCATGGCGGCGACGAAGGCGGGGGTGAGGAGCTTGGCCAGGACCCGGATGAACATGCGCATCCAGTCCGCTCCGTTGACGCGGGCGGCGTTGTCCAGTTCTTCACCGATTTGCATGACAGCCGGGGAGATGGAGCCGAAGGCACTGGGCAGGGCGCGGAGGCCGAAGCCGATGATGATCGCCCAGATGGTGCCCTGGACGAAGGACCCCATGTTGAACGGCAGGAACGAGAACGCCCAGAAGAGGCCAATGCCGATGATCAGGCCGGGCATGGCTTGCGGTGCCAGGGCCAGATACTCGATGACCTTGCGGTACCGGAACGTGGACCGCTTGGCGACCACCACTGCCACTACGGCCAGGACGCTGACCAGAACGGCGCCGACGCCGGCGACGATCAGGCTGTTGCGGATGGAGGCCAGGTAAACGGGGAAGTCGAAGATGCGCTGGTAGTTGCCCATGGTGAGGGACTGCAAGGGGTTCTGCAGGGGCGTGAAGACCTTGGTGAAGGAGCGCATCACCAAACCCAGGATCGGAACCAGGGCGCCAATGACGACGTAGACGGAGATGAAGGCGACCGAGAGCCACTTGATCCAGCCAAGGTCCAGCAAACGGGGCCGGGTTGCCTTGCCCCGAACGGAGACGAACCGCTTGGCGTCTTTGAGGAGCTTGGCCTGCACCGCGACAAGAAGGATGGTCACGAGCAGGATGATGACCGATGCGGCACCCAGGATGCCGTAGTCCGGGTCGATGGACTGGAGCCCGTTTTTGTAGAGGAAGGTCGCGAAGACGGTGATGCCGACCGGCTGTCCGTACAGCAACGGGATGGACAGGGTTTCGATGGACATGCTGAACACCAGGACCGAGCTGTAGACCATGGGCGGGCGAAGCATCGGAATGATGACTGACCAGAGGATCCTGAACGGTCCGGCGCCTACGGTTTGTGCCGCTCCTTCGAGCGAAGCGTCGGAGTTACGCAGGGCATTGGCGCAGAAAACGTAGGCTATTGGAGCCAGGGCCACGGCTTCAGTGATCGCCATTCCCGGGATCGTGTAGAGGTCCCACGGGAGGAAACCCAGGACCCTCTTGACCTGGACACTGGCGAAGCCGGCCGGGCCGTACATGGTGATCCAGCCGAACCCGAGGATCAAGGATGAGATGAAGAACGGCCACTGCATGGCGGTTCCGAAAAATTTCCGGCCGGGGATATTGGTTCGAACGACGACGATGGCCATCGGCACTGCGATCAGCAGCGTCATAACGGTTGTCAGCACTGCGAACATCAGCGTGTTCAGTGCAACCTGGCCGAAGCCGCCTTCAGTGAAGAGCCTGGTGAAGTTCTCTGTGGTGAACAGACCGCCCTCCTCGTACAGAGGACGGTCCATCACCGACTGGTACAGCGTGGGGACCACAGGTGCAAGGACAAGGAGCGCGAGAATGACAATCGTCGCCCAGTAGAGCAACTGGCTGCGGTCCGCACCGAGGATCCTGCGATACTTCGGTGCCGGGAATTCAGTTCGCGCCGGCGTCTGCGTCGGCGCCTCGGCGACTTCGGGGAGTGTTTTCATGGTCTTGGTTCCAGATCCTTGCACAGCGGGTTACTTGAGGAGGCTCTGCCAGCGGTCGGTGAATGCCTTCACCTTGTCCGCGGGGACCGACTCGTACGGGGCCATGATCACGTTCTCTTCGCCGACCTTGGACACGACGTCCTGGTAGGTGAGGGCGAACTGGACTGACTTCACGCCATCGCGGTAGGAGGACAAACCACCTTCAAGAACAGCCTGCTGTCCTTCCTGGGAGATCACGAAGTCCTGGAAGAGCTTGGCGGTCGCCGGGTGGGGCGCGTCAGCGGAAATGCCGAGCCCACGAGGGATAACTACTGTGCCGTCCTTCGGAAGGGCGATGTCGAACAAGCCGTTGCTGTTCTTCACCACCGGGAACGCCGGAGCTGCGGTGACCAGAACCCCGGCCTTGTACTCGCCTGCGAGGACCTTTTCAGACAAGGTACCCGAGGACGTTTCCGGGCGGGAAGCAGAAAGGATCGTCTCTATGGACTCCCACGACTTCGGCTTGGCCTCGGTCAGGTTGTAAAACATGGTGAACCCGAAGGCGCCGGTGGTATCCCGGACGCCAATCATGTTCGTGAAGTCCGAAGGCTTTGCCTTGATCTGTGAGGCCAAGCCCTCCAGGCTCTCGGGCTTCTCCGTAAGGAGCGAGGTGTTGAAGGCGATGGTCTGCGGGTCCGCGGACATCGCCACCACCCCGGGAAGGAGGGAAGCGAATTCGGGAACCTTGGCCAATTCAGGCGAGGTGTACTTAGCCAACATGCCGTCACGGGCGGCGAAGTCCGCCCACGCCCCGGCGGCGTTGGACACGAAGACATCGGCGCTGGAGGCGTTGGTAGCCTTCTCGCTCAATGCCTTCTGGAAGACTTCGTCGCTGTCCAGGTTGTTCGCCGCGATCTTGGTGACGAAGGGGTATTTCTTCTTGAAGTCCCGCAGAATCGGATCCCAGTTCTCCTGGTCCGTGTTGGAGTAAATGGTCAGCTCGCCGCCTTCCTTCTCGGCTGCTGCCACCAGGTCCTTGTAATCGGCCGGGTAGTAATCCGGGTACTGGCCCACGGCGATGGAGTTCTCCGGGGCCGGCGTCTGCGCCGTCTCGGATCCTCCACCGCAGGCAGTCAGGCCCATCACAGCGGCGATCGCTGCTGCTGCGCCGACGGTCATGACCGTCCGGCGACGGGGCCCGGTGGGCAGGGCCTTCTTGAATTCAGTCATTGCTTCTCTCCCTTGAGGCTGCACGGCTGGTAGTGATTGGTTCCCCGTGACTGGTGATGCTCAGCCAGTGAGGCTGCTCACATAATCATGAGGCTAAGTGGTCGGCCAGTCAACCACTTAGTTGCGGGAAGTTCTGATTGAATTTGCCTCGCACACCAAGCATGCGGCAATAGTGGTCGGCCAGTCAACCACTTAGCTTGATTCGTCGGTCGTAGCGCTGAGACAGCGGTTCCGGGCGCAAAAAAGCGGGGAAGCATATCCGCTTCCCCGCTCGGTCGGTGTCGTTGTGCCGGCTATTCAGCAGACTTCAGTGTGGCCATGAGGCGGCCGCTGGCGGCATCCATATGCTCGGCCATAGAGCCCGAAGCCCCCTCGGCGTCTCCGGCAAGGATGGCCTCGTACACGGGCGTGTGCTCCGCGTGCGAACCGTCGAATGACGTTTCGGCGTCCATCACGCGATGGATCCACACGCGCAAAAGCGCTGCGATGTTCTTGAGCATGTTCGCCAGGACCGTGTTACCCGAGGCGTCGGCGACGGCGAGGTGGAAGTCTACGTCAGCGGAGACGAAGTCCTCAGTCGTCTTGGCAACGCCCATGGCGTCAAGCGCCTTCTTGATGCGCTTGAGGTCCGCATCCGTCCTTCGAGTCGCTGCCAGCCCCGCAGTAACGCGCTCAATGTGCTGGCGGGCCTCCACGAGGTCCGACGTTCGTCGCTCGCCAAGCATCAGCCCCCACTCGATTACCCTGGGGAGGAGCTCTGAGTTGGCGTTTCGAAGGAACGTTCCCCCACCATGCCGGAATTCCACCAGCCCCAGAAGGCCCAGTGACTTGATCCCTTCGCGGACAACCGAACGCCCCACACCAAAGGACTCGCTCAGTTGACGTTCCGACGGCAACTTCTCCCCTGGCGCCACCTGCCCGGAAAAGATGTAATCCAGTAGTGCCTTGGCCACTTCAGAGGAAGCCGGCTCGGCATGAACCACACTGACAGGCTTCAATCCGGTCACTGAGGGGACCGCCCGCTTACGGCGGGTGGCGCGAGGGGCAGGCTCGGCAACGGCTGGGTCAGCGCTCAACGAGAACTCCATCTGGATCGCAGTACACCATGGCGCCCGGCTTGATGATGACGCCTGCGAGGGTCAGCTCGACGTCAGTCTCACCTGCACCGGTTTTGGTACTTTTTCTTGGATTGCTGCCTAATGCTTTCACACCAAGAGGAAGGCTGGAAATCGCTTCACGATCGCGGATTGCTCCATTGATGATCACTCCGGACCAGCCATTCGAAACGGCGATCTCGGCGATCATATCGCCCATGAGCGCCCGGGAGAGCGAGCCGCCCCCGTCGACCACCAGGACGGCGCCTTCGCCAGGTCCTGAAACTACGGATTTGAGCAACGCATTGTCTTCGAAACAACGGACCGTTCTGGCCGGTCCGCTGAAGTGGGTTCTGGCGCCGAGCGATTGGAACTGAATGGCGATGGACTGAATGTCCTCCCCGAGCTCATCGTAAAGGTCGGCTGTGTTGACGGATGGTGCAGTCATGGATAATCCCTTCAAGTCTTACGGCCATGGTACTCCGCGATCGCTAACTGGTCGACCACATAATGACGAAAACTTAGGAGTCATAGTGGTAGCGGCTGGTTCTCCACGACGTTCTTCATGACCAGAGTAGAAGTCAACCGCTGAACGCCAGGCAGGTCTGAGAGTTGCTCGTCGTAGAGCCTCTGGAATTCCCGCACGTCTTTTGCGACGACTTGGAGCAGATAGTCGGGGTCCCCGAAGAGACGCTGCGCTCTCAGTACGTTACGGATCTCGGCGACAGCTTCTTCGAAGGCCGCCACCGTGGCCCTGTCCCCGTCACGCATGGTCACGAACACCAATGCTTCAAACGTCAGGCCCAGGGCCTCTGCATCCAACTGTGCGCGGTATCCGCTGATGGCATGCGACTCTTCCAGGGCACGCAGCCTTCGGTGGCAAGGCGACAGGCTCAAACCCACACGCTCAGCCAAATCCGTCAGGGACAGCCGACCATCCAACTGCAGCTCAGCAAGAATCTTCCTATCAACCTTGTCCATAAGGAAGATTATTCCCGTTTTAGTCTTGTGAGCCAAAGAAATTGAAAGCACATTCCAGCCCTCCTTCCGTAAACTTCTTTGTGGAGTCCCGGACACGCGGGATCTTTACCCAAAGGAGTACGGATGCCGCTTGGGACCATGGCCGCTTTTTGGGCGGTGTCTTTCCTGTTCGTGGTGACACCCGGAGCGGACTGGGCCTACGCGATCTCAGCAGGCCTCCGTCACCGGACCGTCATTCCAGCCGTTGCGGGACTGCTCAGCGGGCACCTCGCCGCCACCCTGATCGTGGCAGCGGGGGTCGGGGCGTTGCTTGCAGGATCTCCCCTGGTGTTGAGCGTCCTCACCATTGCCGGGTCCGCGTACCTGGTGTGGCTCGGACTGGGAATGCTCAGGAACCCATCCGTCCCGCAAGCCGGCGAAAGCATCGATGGCAGCTGGGCCCGCCAGGCCGTCAAAGGCGCCGGGATCAGCGGCCTGAACCCCAAGGTCTTCCTCCTGTTCCTGGCCCTCCTCCCCCAGTTCACCAACACCAACAACGCCTGGCCGATGTGGGCCCAAATCATCGCCCTTGGACTAATCCACGTCGCCAGCTGCGCAATCATCTACATCTGCGTGGGAACCGGAGCACGCGCCGTGCTAAAGACCCGACCCAGCGCAGCCCGTTGGGTCACCCGCGTATCGGGGGCCGCGATGATCCTGATCGGAATGTTCCTGCTCATTGAACAAGTCCTGCACTGGAGCCCATGAACCCTTCCGGCAATCACCCACCATTACGAGAAAGCGGAGACCATAGCCTTGCACTCAGAACAGCTTCACCGCACCTATCTGGACCTCACCACCCCGCACGTGGCCGATGCCTGCATGCGCCTCGGAATCGACGTGCGCTGCGCACCAACCGGCACCACCCCGCTCTGGACCGGAACCCACCTTGTAGGCCGCGTCGCACCAGCCCGCCACACCGGCAGCGTAGACGTCTTCCTTGAGGCCATCGATCGAGCTTCCCCAGGCGATGTCCTGGTAGTGGACAACGACGGCAGGCAGGATGAGGCGTGCGTCGGAGACCTTGTCACCCTCGAAGCCAGCCGAGCCGGCATGGCCGGCATCGTCGTCTGGGGCTTGCACCGCGACACCTCCGAGCTCAAGACCATCCGGCTCCCCATCTTCAGCCAAGGGGCCCTTCCTGTCGGGCCTCAACGCCTGGACCCCCGCGATCCCGCGGCCCTCAGCACGGCAAAGTGCGGTCCACACACCGCCTCCCCCGATGACTTCGTACTCGGCGACGACGATGGCGTCCTCTTCATCCCCCTCAACCGCGCCCAAGAGGTGGCCGACACCGCGACAACCATCCGGGACACGGAACGAACTCAAGCGGCCCGCATGCTCATGGGCACAACCTTCAGGAACCAAGCCCGGCTCACCGAATACCAGGCTGCCCGGAACAATGATCCCAACATGACATTCCGGCAACATCTCCGTACCTTCGGCGGCGAGATCGAGGAGTAAACAACCGCTCAGTGTGGATGGTTGACACCCCGCCAGACCTGCGCGTCAGACGAGGTCGGAGGCGCCAAGATGGCGTTGTTCGATTCCACCCGCCAAGCCATGCGCAGGTAGATCGGCTTGATCCCTACTCATCTGGTCCACCCCAAGTGCTAGAGCCGCAGGCGAGGTGAGTCCCGCCGTCGTGCCCTAGTCGTCGTGTTCGAACTGACAAAGCTTCACAAACACACGACGGAGCCACGCGATGTCAGAGTTCGTCGTGGGATGGTGGACAGCCACGCCAGGTCTTGCCGGAAGACTTCAGTCGCCAGTGGAACTCGTTTCATGCGGAGTCCCGCGGCCGCGCCGGCCCGGTAGGACGGCGCGGCCGCGCTGGCTTGTTTGGCCATGCTTGGCTGCTTATGGGCAGCTCGTGCCGACGTAGGGAACTGTCGAGGTGAAGCCCGCAGACTCACCCGTTGCACCCGATGTGACACTGACGGAGCCAGCCGGGAGCACGGCAGTGCGGCTGTTGAATGCGATCGAAGCACTCTTCCCTGGGGCGACTGCGGCCAAGGACTTGGATCCATAGGCAGTATCCACAGTGATAGTCAGGGCTGCTGCCGAGGTGTTCTGCACAGAGACCGTGAGGTAGGCCTTGTTTCCGATGCACCGCATGGCGGTGGTGGCCGAGTGCGTCGGCGGGTTACTGGTTTCCCCGGGGTTCGCGTCACTGACAATGAGCCAGCTCAACTGCACATCAGAGGAGCGCGTCTTGCTAAGCGTGAATGTCAGTTCGCCGTCCCCGCCAACGGTGACGTTGCCGTAGGCCAAGGTCTGGTTTTCCGATGAGTAGTCATGGTCGGCCTCGCGAACCTCGTTGTTAATGATCACCTTGGCGCCACGATTGTCCCAGGACCAGGGATCGGCATACCCCGCGTGAACCGTGTACTTGCCCGGCTGAAGGTTTCCGAAGCGGTACGTCAGGTCCCGGCCGGACACGGCGTAACGCAACGTTGAGAACATGTTTCCGTCGGATGCGCCACTGCTGCCGCTTCCGGTGCTCTCGTATCCCCAGGGCGCTCCGCTGGCCGGGTCTGCGTCGAAGGGCTGATCGGCCGCACTGTTGAGGAGACCGCCGTCCTGGGCAGCCGCACCGCTGAGCGAGAGCCAGTCAGATGTTTGTTGTCCGCCGGCGTTGACCACGTAGCGAATGTCGGAGGCCTCGATCGCGTCTTGGATGCCCACCGCGTCAACGGCCCAGAACAAGCTGTTCTCTCCCGTGTAACGGAAACGGAACTGAGCCGTGGTGGCTCCCGTGGGCACTGTGAAGGGCAGTTTCTCCACCGTGTTCGTAGCCACGTCGTAGCTCTTTAGAGTCTGGGTGACCCCGGTATTGAAGGTTACTGTGACTGTGGCTGACTGCGGGCCATCGATGGCGTAGTTGGTGGCGTAACTAAGGCTTGCGCGGCGCAGGCCGTCAACGGGAAAGGCGGGGCTGACCAGCGTCGAGTCGAACTGGCCGGACGCGTGCTGCTGGTCATCCCATTCGTCCGAGTCAGCCACCGCGATCACGTCGCGGCCACGTACCGTGGTTTCGCGGTGCTGATCGCGATCGGCCGCCGTCCAGAAGTCATCCGTGGCAAAGGTCCACCCTCGCCACTCTGCAGTCCCACCGGTGGGCATCGCTGAGTTGTCGATTGACCACCCCTCAGGCGTCGACGTGGTCCACCCGAGAGTGCCCGCGGGGATCGCGGTCTCATCAACGCGGGGCTGGAGCACTGGGCGCAGGGAGTCGAAAGCGTCCTGGGCGAGGTTGCCAATGGATGTTCCGTCGAGATTCCACTCGGACTTCACGGACACGCCCGCGGCGGCCATGATAGTGGGGGCGACATCCACAAGCTTGGCGTCGTACCGGGTCACGTTCGCGGCGATTCCTTTGCCCACCATCGTGGCGAATACACGCCGCTCCAGCGCGGAACTTCCGCCGTGACCTCCCGTGGGGGTATGACCGTGGTCGGTAGTGACAACTACCGTCCATTCCTCGTTCGCCGGGCGCGCCGCCACCGCGTCCATGATCTGGCCGATTCTCGCGTCCGCGCCGGCCAGAGCCGCACCATAGTCGGCCCCATTGGTACCCACACTGTGCCCTGCCGTGTCGACGTCTTCCAGGTAGAAGAAGAGATCGTCCACTGAACCCGTGGAGATTGCGTCGACTGCGGCCGTCGTTGTCTCCGCATCAGTAGAGAACTTGGTCCGCACGTCCACACCCGGACCGAAGATGGTGGTTGTAATGGGCCCCCACGTCCCCATCGCCGCGGTCCTGCGTGATGGTGATGCTTCGTTGATACGTGTCAGGTAGTCCGGGTAAGTTCCGAATTGTGGCGAGCCAAACCCGTTGTCCACGACGTTGTGTTTGTCCGGCCAGACGCCGGTGGCGATGGAGGCCCATCCCGGCCCGGACCACGTCCCAGCCATTGGCGACGCGTAGAGATTGCTGACCGATGTTGTGCCCTGCGCACGCAATGCATCCAACCGGGGCATCTCGGCCGGGTCCAGAAGATCGAAGGCTGCTCCGTCCACTCCGATGATCAGGGTCTTTGCTATGGTCGCCTCGGCGGCCATAGCGGGGGAGCCGGACATGACTGTGCCGGTCAGTGCCACGGCCGTAGCCGCGACGCCCGCCCATACACGTAGATGGTGTGCCATGAAGTGGTTCTCACGATCTCTTAGGGTGCTTTGGTGCAGCGACCAGCTGCCAGGTAATGCCCCACCAACACCCGAAATCGCCTACACCGCCGAATGATTACGTAAACATTGAATGGTGGCCTGCGCTGGTTGTCAAGAGTCAGAGCACGACCTGCACTAATAACTCACACCCAACAGCTCCGCAAGATGATCTCGCTCTTGCTGGCCGCGGTAGCGGGAGCGAAGAACCTTCATGATGAACGTTTACGGCGGGGAGCGGCCACTGGGGATGTCGCCTGCAGGCAAGTCGCGGGCAATATCGATGCTCAGTTCAGGTATGGCCAACCACAAGGATGGGCATTGACGACAGAAGTGATCTCGGGGTTCATGACGCGCGATGTGCCGGCAGGGTTGGGCAAGGCGCGCAACTGCGAACTCCCTACAACATTGCCAATCCGAGCCGGTCCGACCGATGTACGACCTGGTCCGAAGCCCGACGTGTGTGCTTTGTGCACGCCGCTTGTTCCCACCATTGCAGCCAGGCTGTACGGGCAGGTCGGCAGCCGTCCCGGGCTGCCCCGAGGCGTTCCGTCAGGCGATCTGGATCCGTTCGTCGCCGAGTTCAACCTCGACACAAAGCCGGCCGCCGAGGGCTTCAACGTATTTCCGCAAGGTATCGACCTGGGCACGATCAAAGTTCTCAAAGCCCAGACTCGCTCCTCCCACGACGAACAGTGCACGAGACGACAAAATGGCGGTCCCAGCCGAGAGCCATGGAACCGCCATTTAGCCGCCGCCGCAGCCTTCGTTCGACCGGAAGTTGTACGAGGCGCCCGACGCGTGGTTTGTCTCCGGCCAGCGAGAGGTGATGACCTTGCCGCGGGTGTAGAAAGAGACACCTTCCGGGCCGTAGATGTGCTTCCGTCCCGTTCTTAACCTTGACGTCGAGGGCGCGCTCTTCGACCTTTCTGACCAGCAGGTCAGCGGCATCGCCGACGGCAACGGCTACCTAGATGGCCATACAGCGCTGCCCGGCGGAACCGAACGCGGCAGCGGCCAGATGGTCGGCAGCGTTGTCGAGGTCGGCGTCGGACATCACGATCGCGTGGTTCTTCGCGCCGCCCAAGGCCTGGACCCGCTTGCCGTGCGCAGTCGCAACCTCCGTGATGTGCTTGGCCACCGGCGTGGAACCGACGAAAGAAAGGGCGTCCACGCCCGGGTGGGTGAGCAGACCGGACACGACTCCGCAGTCGCCATGCAGGACCTGGAACACTCCGTCAGGCAGGCCTGCTTCCTTCCATAGTTTGGCCAGCAGCATGGCTGCGGACGGCACTCGGTGCGAGGGCTTGAGGCCGCAATGGACAGAACAAGAACGCGCCGTCCTGGATCCTGGACCAAATCCTGCCACCAGACCATGCTGTACCCATGGTCACCGTGCTGGACGGGCACCCTCACACACTGCTGCCTTGGCCATGATCCACTGAGATGCACGCGCAACAGAACGCAGTTCCGTTGCCGATTCTCCTGTCACGCCAGCGCCCACTGAGTGTCAAGCAGTTCGGTAGTGATGCCCGCTATTTCTGTTGGCAATGGCTGGGACAGCGGCGAACGCACAACGTTGCATGGCAGCCTGCCCTGCCTGTTTAGCAGCAATTTAGCCGAAACTGCAGCCGGAACATGGTCCATGACGGCGCGTATGAGCGGGGTTAGTTCGACGTTGATTTTCCGCGCATGCAACCATGCCCCGGTCCGGAGGGCATCTACCATTTGGCGGAAGTGTCTCGGAGCGGCGTTAGCTGAAACACTCACCACGCCGGCTGCCCCGGCAGACAACCAGGGGAATGCCAGCGCGTCATCCCCAGCGTAGACGGCGAGTCGTGTCTTGCGCAGGATCTCCATCATGGAACTGAAGTCGGCCTTCGCGTCCTTGACTGCCACTATCTGTGGATTGTCAGCAAGTCGCTCGAACGTTTCTCCCGATATCGCGATGCCCGCCCTACCAGGGATGTCGTACAACATCACGGGCATATTAGTGGCGGCCGCGATGCGGGTGAAATGGTCAAAGACTCCAGCCTGCGTCGGTTTGTTGTAGTACGGCGTGACTACTAGCTGACCGTCGGCTCCTGCTTTTGCCGCCCTCTTTGCCATCTCGATTGAACGTGAGGTGTCGTTGGTTCCGGTACCGGCGATCACCAGGGCCCGCTCCCCCAGGGTTTCTTTGACCACCCGAACGAGGTCCTCCTTTTCCTGATCGCCAAGGGTGGACGCCTCCCCTGCGGTGCCGCAAACAACCACGCCATCATTCCCCTCACCTATCAAGTACTCTGCCAGACTTGCGGCGCGGTCCAGGTCCACCTTTCCATCAGGGGTGAAGGGGGTGACCATAGCTGTCAGCAGGGAGCCAAAGGGACTGGAAACTAGAGTCTGCATGGTAAGCCTCCGATCTAAGGCGTGGCAGTTACAGCGCGGACAAGGTCTCAGATGCTATGCCGAACGACAGCGTCATTCCGATCCCGGAAGTTACCGTGATCGCCGTGGTGGTGGGGTTGACGTCCTCGACCAGTAGGGAGGTCAGGGGACTGGATGCATAAATGCCCTGCCACCTTTGGGTTACAGTCAACGCCGAGCCCAGAACTTTCTCGATCTCCTGGACGAGTCTGTCTGTCATCCATTCGTCTTGGAACGGGCCAATGGTCTGTCCGTAAACATGGCTGTCACCCAGCAGCAAGGTTCCATCCGGACGCCGCGTAAACATGACATTTGCGCCGATATCAATGAGTTCCGGGCTGTGGCCGTAAATTTCCTGGCGAAGGGCGTCAGCGGCCGGCATGGTGGTGAAGCCATCGTAACGAGTCATTGAAGTTCCGGTCAGGACGGCGGAGTCGAGTGTATAGCCGCTCGGTGCCGGCGCCAAGGCCATCTGCAGGGCGCACCGTTGAACTTCATAGCGGGCTGCGATTTCGGGAAAAAGATAGTCCAGGTCATGGCCCACACAGACCAGGACTTTGTCGGCTTCGAAATCTCCGCGGGAAGTAACGACGGTTCCTCCTTCATGGACGTCGCGGACGCTTGTGCCCCAATGAATGGTTACCCCCTTTTGCTTTTGGAGCCAGTCTGCGATGTCAGGTGCCGCCGTGCGTGGGTCCACACGAAGGTCCGCCGGGAGAAATGCTCCGCCCATGATGGCAGCGTCTGCAGAACCGCTCGAAGCAAGGCGGGAGGATACTTCCCTCGCGGTCAGCAATTGAACGCTGTCAGGGCCCCGCTTTTCGCTCAGTTGTTCCAAGACAGTCAACTCTGTGTGGCTTCGAGCCACTACAACAGCCCCTGCTTCCGGCGCCCAAAAACCTACCTCGCCGGCTGCGGCCAGCCAACCTTCACGGGAAGTGAATGCCGTCTCCAAGTACCGACCCTCCTGAGCGGTGATGCAGCAGTGCCCGAAGTTGCGCACGGAAGCGCCGTTGGGACGGGCGTCGCGTTCGATGATCCGCACGGTTAAGCCGCGGCGTACCGCCTCAAATGCATGCGCCAGTCCGACGATCCCGGCTCCGACGATCAAGAGATCCGTGGGCGAGGAAGTGGTGTGATCTTCATTGATAGGTGAATTCATCAGTGGTGTCCTTCTCTGGTAGGGCAGTGATACTGCCAGGAACTCGCTCGAAATTAGGGCCAGGCCTGCATCTTCTGGATCATTTCGACGAAGGCTTGCTCCACGGGGCTCAACAGTTGTCCTGCCATCCGGACGAGTGATACAGGACGGTGGCGTGGCGCTGGGTGGACATTGAGTCGGACAAGCTCGCCGGAGCGCAAGTCAGGTGCCACAACGTGTTCTGAAATCAAGGCCAGGCCTAGCCCCGCCCTGACACATTCCCTGGCCGCCTCCGAGGTCCAAACCGTCCATTGTTCGGCCTGGGTCAGTTCCCAGTCAGTCAGGGACTGGTCCTGGTCAAACCGGGTGGCTGACCCAATTTCCCTTAACAGGAACCGTTCCCTGGCTAGATCCGACGGCACCAAGCTTCTCCCCGCCAGGGCGCTTGCCCTCCCGGCGACGAGAACCAAAGCGTCGTCGAAAATCACGGTACTTTCGAGCTGTTCATGGTCGATTTCACCTGCACAAATGGCCAGGCTCACTTCGCGATTAATCAACCAGGTGGCTACCTTTTCCGTATTTCCGACGCGAAGTTCGGTTCGCAATCCAACATTTCCGACCAAGAACCGGCTCAGGGCGCGGGGAAGAAGATACGAACCCAAGGTGCTCGTGCCGGCTATGGACAGCTGCCGGTCTTGGATTCCCTGAGCAGCTGCAACGTCCTCTCCTACGTGGTCCATTACTTCAAAGATCTTGCGGGCATGATCGGCCAGCACGTGCCCAGCGGGCGTCAGGGATGCCCCTGCAGGCCCGCGATCCAACAAATGAGCCGAGAGCGAAGTTTCGAGACTTCTGACTTGGGCCGAGACCGACGGCTGACTCATGTACAGCCTTCTTGCTGCAGCCGAGAAGCTGCCGGTTTCGACCACTGCCATGAAAATTCTCAACCCTTGGATGCTTAGATTCATGGTAGGAACCTAGCGGGACATCTTCAGGCAGGAAAGCTGATGCATGCAGATCGCCATTCCATGTAGAAATCCCAGGTTTCCGGTGAACACTCGGGCGGGCCGTACTGAGACAGCTTGGATCCCATGTGTGGCAGATGCGGCCACGCGCCCACGCCTGGCCTGTTGACGTGCAGCATGCCGGCCTCGAACTTTTGGAGTGCATCGTAGATGTAGCCACGGTTGTTGGTGAAGATGGTGCCGGACATGCCGTATTTGACGGAGTTCGAGATGTTCATCGCGTGGTCAAAGTTCTCTGCGTCAATGACGCTCAGCACCGGTCCGAACACTTCCTCCATCGCCAGATCGGAGTTGGGAGCAACTTCAGTGAGCAGGGTTGGCTGCATGTAATAGCCGTATGCCAGGTCACCGTCCGTGACCACGGACCCGCCGGTCCTGATCACCGCCCCATCGCGTTGGGCTTGTTCCACGGCCTGCAGGCAAGCGGCCAATCTGGCTTCATTGACCACTGGCCCCAGCCTTGTGCCGCCACTAAACGGATCTCCAATGGTCAACTCTGCTGTTCGGGCTAGAACTCTTTGCACAAGTTCTTCACGCACAGTTCGTTCAACTACGACGCGACTGGTGGCACTGCAGCGTTGTCCGGCTTGGCCGAAGGCTCCGTGAAGGATCGCGTCCGCAGCGAGGTCCAGATCAGCATCGGCCAGAACAATCAGGGCGTTCTTCCCGCCTAGTTCCAGTTGCGTTTTGGCGAGCCTGGGAGCTGCCGCTGCCTGTATGGCCAGCCCGACACCCAGCGAACCTGTGAATGAGATGCCTCTAACCTCGGGGTGTTGACACAGCGTTTCCCCTGGTTCGCGATCACCTTGAACGAGGTTCAGGACGCCGGCGGGCACTCCCGCCGCTGCAAAGACATCGACAATCAATGCCGCCGTGTGTGGAGCCAACGGGGATGGCTTCAGAATGGCCGTGCAGCCTGACAGCAAGGCTGGTGCAATTTTCCAGATGGGGATAGCCAACGGGAAATTCCAGGGCGTGATAAGTGCAA
This sequence comes from Paenarthrobacter sp. NPDC092416, assembly GCF_044755025.1. Lineage (NCBI taxonomy): Bacteria > Bacillati > Actinomycetota > Actinomycetes > Micrococcales > Micrococcaceae > Paenarthrobacter > Paenarthrobacter sp. NPDC092416. The sequence goes on along the minus strand of NZ_JBIVQG010000007.1, from coordinate 247,375 downwards.
CAATACCGATGGGCTTTCGCCAAGTTATCGCCAGGCTTCTGGGCTCGTCTGCGGGCAGAGTCGAACCTGACAGTCGGCGCCCTTCGCCGGCGATATACCGGAGGATATCGACTGCCCGTTGAGCTTCACTCAGCGATTCCCGCAAGCACTTGCCTTGTTCCCTTGTTACTGCCGCGGCCAATTCGTCTTTCCGCTTGGCCAAAATTTCCGCGGCAGTAAACAGTATGTCTCCACGTTTGATGCTGCCCAAAGATTCCCATTCATCGCGGGCCTTTTCGGCAGCTCCTATGGCGTCCAAGGCATCCTGGGCCGAGGACTCGGGATAGTAACCAATGATGTCCCGGGCATCCGATGGATTGATGTTGGGAAAAGTTGCGCCACCGGTGGATGGGCGCCATTGACCGCCTATGTAGTTGAGTGTCAGGTCGGCTTCGCTAAGGTTTTTCATTTTTTCCTCTTGGGGGTTGAGGTCGTCAGGCTCCATTGCCTGATGATTAGACGCTTACTGGCCGCTTGTTCCAGGAAGGCAGCAGAATGGCCACGGCCACCAAGGCTGCGATGGCGAAAGTGTAGAAGATGACAGGTCCTGAGAAGAAACCTGGAAGAAGTCCGCCAAGGATCGCGCCTACGGAGCCACAGCCGTTCACGAATCCAGTGGAACCGGCTGCATACTTGGATGTCCCAAAATCAACCGCTGCTACGCCTGAGATCATTGCATCGGACGCGTAAGCCGTCAGGCCTATGAAGGCAAGAAGTCCGATAACCAGGTAGACGGATCCCGTTTGGGTCACGACCTGCCACAATGCAAGCGCTACTACCATCAGCCCTAGGCAAAGCACGCTGGGCGGTACCCTGCGGGCACCAAAGACGGTGTCTGACAACCATCCTGCCAAGACCGGTGCCACCATTCCAGTAATGCCGAACGCGATTGGAACCATAATCGCGGTCATGGTGCTGATGTCCGGCATGGCTTCAAGGATGAGCACTGGACCCCATAGCAGGATCGCGTAGCGAGCGGGCTTGATGAGAAAGTATACGAGGCCCAGCTTGAGAACCATTCGGTCGTAACGGACGGCTGCCAAGAGGTCCTTGGCAGAAAGCTTGGTCCGTGAACTGACGTCGGTAACCTTGGCATGCCTCTCATGCTGCCCGTCAAGAAGAGCGGGATCCTCGTCAATTCCGGGAAGCCCTACCTCCTGTGGGGAGTTCCGCTGGAAGATGATGAAGAGGATGAAGGCAAAGACGATCACGGCTGTCCCGGCAATGAAAGCCCATCGCCAACTATCAAAAAGCGAGTAGGCCACCCAGCCCGTCACGGGGGCGCCGGCCAGACCGCCAAATGCGTAGCTTGTAGAGAAGAAACCCATGGCGCGTCCGCGCTTGCTGATGGTAAAGAATGAGGCAATGTTCTTGCTGAGGGCGGACCAGCCGGTTGATTGGGCAAGTCCTTGCGTGATCATCAGTGGAAGGAAAAAGGCCGCGGCCGGTATGACGCCCATCAGAAGGGCGGCGACTCCGGCCATGATCATGCCGCCGGCAACCACTACGCGGGTTCCATACTTTTCGGCGCAGGCTCCCCAAACAAACTGACCCACGGCATAGGCTGCAAGATAAGCCGAGTCTAGAAGTCCCAATGTTTGGCGCGACAGGAATCCCTCATCGAGGATTCCGACTTTTGCTGCAGAGAACGCGGAACGGGGGAAATAGAAGGCTGCGTACGCAAGCCAGGAAAGAGCGAAGATTCTAAATTGCCACTTGCGCAGTTCTTGCCGTTTCGTAGAATACTTCTGACCTTCTGAATTATTCTGCGAGGGCTTTTCCTGAAGTGCGGCCTGGGGCTGGCTAACATCGGACATATCTAGTCCTCTCTTCATGCAAACCTATAAAAATGGCGTACCCAGCTATGCGGGGCGCCGGGTGGGCCCGCCTACCTGCGGCGGGCCCTGCAGCGTCAGATCAGCTGATCCCCACGAGGTTCACGGAGGCGTGAGTCGTCGCCACCCAGAAGGCATCATAGTTATGAACCACAGCGCGGTCTCCGTTGGGCGCTGTGCTTTCCGTGTCCGCGGGTGCAGTCAGGACACGATTCACCAGGAACGGGATGTTGAGTTCGCCCAATCCGCCGTGGGAGCGGAGAGGCACTTCGAGGTTCCCAAGATCGTGCCAGGCGGCGTACCGACCGAGAGCAGTGTTCTTGTCCGACAAAACCGTCAGATCGCCCATCCTGTCCAGGGGCATGTCGAAGAGATCTGCAGCTTCCTCCGAACGGTAAACACCTGATATTCCGTCCCGCCCCTCCAGCACCGCCAGGACAGCTTCCCTGTCAGCGCCTTCCGGCAGGTAGACGTTGGCGAACGAACCCAAAGCTCCGTGGTGCACGGTATACGGGTCAGTGATGGGAAGAATGACGCGACTGCCACCGGCAGGTGTGTCACCCTCAAGGCCAAGGACGCGGTTGACTTCCTCTTCGAGGTAGACGACCTGCGGCGTTCCGTCGCTCTTGTGTTTGGGGCTCATTCCGTGGTCGGCCGTAATCACTACGACTGCTCCGAGCTCATCCAGGGCGGCAGCATAGCGATCGATCATGGCGTAGAAGTCGTTCGCGGTTTCCGTTCCCGGAGCATTCTTGTGCTGGATGTAATCGGTGAGGGTCAGGTACATCAGATCCGGTGAACGATCCTGGAGGATGCGCACTCCGGCAGCAAGGACAAATTCACTGAGCTCTGCCGAATAGACACCGGGAAGGTCCATGTCGACCATTTCCATAACAGCGTCGATCCCATTGTTTTCCACCGTCGCAAGGTTGGCCTTTTCCGCGGAAAAGCAAATGCCCTTGTTGACAGGGTCCACCATGCTGCCTGAACCGGCGGGGTCCAGGCCCGGCTGAGTCAGCCCCGCGGCCAGGAGGCGGGAGAGTTTGTCCTTCGCAGTGACCACTGCCACCGACAACCCGGCCGCGGCAGCTGCAGCAAAGATGGTCGGAGCGCGAAGGAACTTGGGATCGTTCATCAACACCTCTTCTCCTGTTTCGGGATCGAGGATGTAGTTGCCACAGATGCCATGGACTGCCGGCGGCCGGCCCGTGGCAATCGACATGTTGTTGGGGTTCGTCAGCGTAGGAACAGCGCAGTGCGCCGGCCATGAGGTGCCTCGGGAAGAATCCAGCAGGTTGCTGAGCCAGGGCATCCGGCCTGCCGCAATAGCGCGCTCGTGGTACGCCGGTTCGCTGCCGTCAATGCAGATCACAACGACCGGAGCATCCGAGAAGGCGTAACTGCGCCCGTTTACTGAAAATTCTGTCGGTGACATGTGGTTTCCTACTCTCGCTATCCGCCCCGCACCGTCGCCAGCAGTTGGGGGCCAGATCTGTGAACTGGTGTGGTTAAAGCATCGACAGAAAGCGATGACCGGGATAGACACCAAAAAACTATGCTGGGTATCAACCGGCGCTATGCCCCTCCTTTCTATCCGAACATGTGTCTTACGGCGTTAACGTCCTGAAGCGTTCGACGGCGGGTGCATTCCCGGAACCGTCAATGACAGTTGCATGCGGACCAGCGCCTGGAGCCGGCTGCATCCATCAATAAAGGCACTTTCTTCCAGTTCGCGGGGTAGGTTTTCTTTCCAGGGAACGAAAACCTCGCAGACCCATAGCCGGCCAGTGTCGACGCCACGAGAGTTCCAAGGAAGAGCACCGCGATCAGGGTCAAGCCTGCTTAGAACGCGCTGGTACCAGGCGAGGTGCGTCCGGCCGTCGTGCCTGAACTGGCTAAGCTTCCCTAGCGCGCGGTATTCGGCGTTGATGTCGTAACCGAAAACGGCTTCGGTTGTTTCCGGGCAACGAGGTCCAGCCATGACCACCGGCGGCACCCCTTTCGCATTCAGGTTCCAGTGAGATTGGTTGCATCCCCCACACTGGTGCAACGGCCAGCATCCAGGACAAGCAGAAGCTGGGCATCATCGATGGTGGCAAGACGCCCGCTTGTACCGCAGAACCGTTAGCCCGAGGACCGATGGTCGGCGGCTTCCCTTGTTTCCAGTTCCAACTTCCATCTGACAGTGCTCCCCCGGAGTCCTGGCATGACGGCTCCTTTCTGCACGTAGCGGAACGGGACTGTTTCGCCGTCGGGCCGCCACCACCCGCTGACAGGAGCGTGATGTCCCGTCAGAACGAGGGCGGGAACGGTGGCGGCTCCTGGGTAGCGCGGTGTCATGACGTGCTGTTTCCCGCTGGCGCCCGGCCCTGATCAATCGCGGGACGGTTAGCCAGCACGGGAACGCTGCCGGTGTAGCCTTCGCGTTCCTTGGCTGCGGCGGCTATTCCGTCACGGGCGGCAAACCAGCCGCCGATCAACAGCGGAATCAGCACCAGCAGCGAGGCCAGAACCCAGCGGCCGGTTTCGGAAAAGCCCATGGAAACGAGCACGAAACCCAGGAACGCCAAGGTCAGGTAGGAGGTATAGGGAGCCCCGAACAGCCGGAAGCCCGGGCGCGTCATCAGGCCGGACCGCGAGAGCTTGTGCAGTTTCATCTGGCACAGGATGATGGTCGCCCAGCAGCCGATGATTCCCAGCGCGGAGATTTCGAGGACGATTTCAAAGGCCTGCGATGGGACGAGGGCGTTGAGGCCAATGCCAAGAAGGGCCACCACCGTGGTGAAGAGGATGCCGCCGTACGGAACACCTTGGCGGTTCATCCGGCCGGAGAACCGCGGCGCGGATCCATTAACGGCCATGGATCGCAGGATCCGGCCGGTGGAATAAAGGCCCGCGTTCAAGCTGGACAGGGCGGAGGTCAGCACCACAAAGTTCATGATGGATGCGGCTGTTGCGCCCGCTTGCGGGTCGCCGAGGTGCGAGAAGAACGTAACAAACGGTGACTCACCGCCCTTGTAAGCAGTGAAGGGCAACAACAGAGAAAGCAGCAGGATGGACCCGACATAGAACACGGCGATCCGGAAGACGACACTGTTGATCGCCTTGGGCATGACTTTAGCTGGTTCCTTGGTTTCCCCAGCCGCGGTCCCAATAAGTTCAATGCCGGCGTAGGCGAAGATGACCCCGCTTGCAGCAAGGAGCGGGGCGATGCCGCCGTTCGGGAAGAACCCGCCGTTGTCGGCGAACAGAACCGGGCCTGTCGGGCCGACGTCGGTGGCCGCGCCACTGAGGAGGAAGACGACGCCGACCACCAGGAAGGTGACCAGGGCGATGACTTTGACCAGCGCGAACCAGAACTCCATCTCACCGAAGAGCTTTACCGAGACCAGGTTCAGGGACAGCACCACCACCAGGGCGATCAGGGCCAGGAGCCACTGGGGTGTTTCCTGCAGCGGCGGCCAGTAGGGTGCCCAGAACTTCAGGTACAGGGCCGCTGCTGTGACGTCGACTATAGAGGTCATGGCCCAGTTCAGGAAGTAGAGCCAACCGGCCGCGTAGGCCATCTTTTCGCCGTAGAACTCCCGGGCGTAGGAAACGAACGAGCCGGAGGATGGCCGGTGCAGGACCAGTTCTCCCAACGCCCGGAGGATCAGGAAGCCGAAGAATCCACAGACGGCATAGACGAGGACCAGTGCCGGCCCGCTTCCGTTAAGGCGGGCGCCGGCTCCCATGAACAGACCGGTACCAATGGCTCCTCCGATGGCGATCATTTGGATCTGTCGCGGTTTCAGGGACTTGTGATAGCCGTGTTCTTCGCTGGAGAAGTCCCGGACGGCTGAGGCAACATCGCCTGTCTGCTCGCGTTCGTTTTCCAGTTCATCCGCTCTGTCGTGTGCGGGTTTTTGCATGTTTTTCTCCATGGAATAGAGCCGCACATCTTCGTGCGGCTCACGATAGGCCGTCCGGAGCGCCGGGCGGGTGGCCAAAATCTAGATGTTGACGTTGGCCGTGGGGTTCGTGCGGAACTGCAGGTCGCGGGGGCTGATCCAGACCTCGTAGCCTTCTTTGCGGACGAAGGCCCGGCGTGGCTGGACGCCGCTGCTTCTTAACCAGAGCGTGGATGAGTCGGCCATGGCGTGGTCCACGATCCCTGTGCGAACCGGCTCTCCGTGCTTACGGATCTGGACATGGCCACCGATCAGGGCCGGCCAGTCGTCATACCGAATGAACAGGGGCGGCGCGCATCGGCGTTTCATGCCTGCTCGCTGCCCAGGAAGAACGCTGTGAGGCGGTCCCACATTTCGGGTGCGTTTGAGTACATGGGGAAGTGCCCGCTGCGGGATATTTCTGCGAGCTCGATTCCCTTTTCGGCCAGCAGCGGAAGATACGACAGGGTGTTGTTCTGGACCCCGTACATGTACATCCGGGGAAATGGCAGGGCCAGGAATCGATCCATGAGGTTGCCGTGGTCGGACAGCTCCACCATGGATTCAAAGATGGGCCGGACCGCTCCGGGTCGAACTTTATGGGGAAGACTCGCGGCATAGAGGCTGCTGGAGTAGAACCGGGACTTCCACACACGGTCTTGGAAGTCCTTGAAAAAGCCGTCGGGATCCGGGTGGGAGTGGCTGATGATCTGACGGCTCAAGAAGCAGTCTTCCGGGGCCACGTTGCCCTCGATGTCCGCGAAACTGACAACCCGGGCCGGGTCTTGGTCCGCCAGTAAGAGGGCAGTGAGCCCGCCCATGGAGTGGCCCACCAAGTGAAAGCGGTCGATGCCCTTCGCGGTCAGGACTTCCTTGGCGACCCAAACGAGGAAGTGCACTGAGATGGCGTTCAGGTCCGAGCAGGTGCTCGCGCCGCAGCCGGGTGCGTCGTAGGCAAGGACCGGGCGGTCGCTGAGTTCTGCCTGCTGGATGACGTCGGCGTAGTCTTCCTTGGTCGATCCGAAGCCGTGCAGGAACACCAGCGGCGTCCCAGAGCCGGAACGGTACATGCCGGCGACTTCGACGTGCACTCCATCGAGATCGAGCGGAAGGGTGAAAGGCTCAAGCTTGGTCAGGCCAGGCAAGGAGTCCTCCTATCGAGTGGAATATGGTGTTGGGAATCATGCCTGAGGTGCGGCCCAGGCGTGGTGGTTCTTGATGTGTCTCTGGTTGGTGCTGGCCTGTAAATGCCGGTAATTCCTGCCCGCATTGTCTACGGCCAGTTGGCGGCCCATTGTCGCGAGGACTTCTTCGATGAGGTCCAACGAGCCGTCTCCCAGGCCGACCACTTGCGCCAGCAATTCCGTCCGGGACCACGTGACAAGTACTTCGACACTCCGGATGCCGTGCCGTGCCAAGGCATTCTCGGCTCGCGACGACAAGCCCAGGCCGGAGACCGCAATTGTCACTGCCGCCTTCGTCATTGCGGGAAGGCCGCAACTGCTGTGACGAACCGGTCCAGACCTTCCTTCAGGCTGGTGACGTCCGTGGCGAAGGAGAGCCGGACATGCCCTTCGCCGGAGGGCCCAAACTCACTCCCGGAGCGCACCATGACACCAGCAGCGGCGAATCGGGCCACCATCTCATCCGAACTCAATGAAGTGCTGATCCGGGGGAACGCGTAAAACGCACCCTGGGGCGTAAGGATCTCGACGTCGGGAATTCCAGCCAGTGCCTCCAGCACCAGATTGCGCCGTTCCTGGTATGACGCCGTCATTTTCTGAAGGTCTGCGTCCGGCGTCGCCAACGCTGTCAGCGCGGCATCCTGAACGAAGGTGTTCAGAGGCCCGTTGATGGTGCGGTGGATCAGGTTGATCTTGTCCGCGAGTGGGCCGGATGCAACAACAAATCCGAGTCGCCACCCGGTCATGGCATAGGTCTTGGACAGGGTGCTGCAGTAGACCACTTGCGATGAGACATCGCTGAGGTCCAGGGCCGATATAAACGGAAGCTCGTCGAAGACGATGCTGCCGTAGGCCTCGTCGGAGAGAAGCAACAGGTCCGGGTGGTCAGCCAACAAGGCGCCGATTCCGGCGAGATCCGCCGCAGAATAGATGCGGCCTGTGGGGTTCCCCGGGTTGCACATGATGATCATCCGGGCCGTCGCAGCCTCGTACCGGAGGGCCTCGAGGTCCAGCGACCCGTCAGCCCGCGCGGCGACCCAGACCACGTCCGCTCCGACCATGGCGGCATGGTCAGCGTAGAGGGAGTAAGTCGGCTCCGGGATCAACACCCGATCCCCCGGTTGGACCAGGGCCAGCATGGCGGCGGCCAGCCCCGCGCTGCCGCCGTGCGTGAGCACCACCTCGCGCGCTGTGGTGGGGCGGGGGTGCCCGGCGGAGATCTTCCGCGCGAGCACCTCCCGCAGTTCCGGTGCTCCAGTCATGGGCGAGTACCAGGTCCGTCCGTCCATCAGTGAACGGACGGCAGCGTCCACAACAGCGGTGGGGGTACCGGCATCGGGTTCGCCCATGGCGAGTGAGATGGCGCCCGGCGCTGCTGCGCCCAAGGTGGCTGGGCGGCGGCTGGAGGCGGCGATCCGTTCGGGAGCGCCTAGCTGGGGAGAGGACAAGACTGTCATCGGTTCTTTCCGTCTAAAAGGCGTACAACTCGAGGCTGGTTTTGCCGTGGCGGATTTCGTCAAGGATCCGTTGCTCATCGGCGACCCGCTGGTCTGCTTTGTCCAGGATGGAATCCACGGCGTCGCGAGGGACTATGACGACGCCGTCGGAGTCGCCGACTACCAGGTCCCCGGCACGGACGGTCAGCCCGCCCACACGCACTGGGGAGGTGAAGTCGCCCGGGTAGTCTTTGGCTGTTCCAACAACCGTGACGCTGCGGGAGAACACGGGAAAATCCATCTCAGCCATTTCATCGGTGTCGCGGACGCCGCCGTCGATCACCAGTCCCGCGATGCCGCGGTGCTGGGCGGCGGCGGCAAGGATTTCGCCCCAGTGACCGTGCTCGGCGCCTTGCATGTCGACAACGAGGACACTTCCGGCCGGTGCGTTCAGGACTGCGTGGTGCAAAGCGAGGTTGTCCCCGCCAACGCCCCGGACGGTGAACGCCGGTCCGGTGACCTTGGCTCCGCGCCAGGCCGGTTTCAGGCCGGGATCGCACGCGCAGGGCAGTTTGGAGGCTTCGTAAAGAGTGGCGGAGGAGTGTCCGCGGGCTGCATTGGTCACTTTTTACCCCACTGGAGGTCGTGGTAGCCGAGGTCTTTGCGGGCCTGGACCAGGGTGGTACCGGCCTTGACTGAGGCGACAATCCGGGTTTCGGTTTCTTCAATCTTTTCGGCCAGGTCGGCGACCTCTTCAGCGCGGGCGCTGGGTACCGAGAGCGCCCCGTCCGCGTCGGCACAGATGATGTCCGCCGGTGAAATGGTGACATCGTTGATGGTCACCGCGGTCTGGACGGCAACCAACTGGACCCGGTCCTTGCCGGTGCGCATGAACTTACCGCGGCTGAACAGCGGGTAGTTCTGCTGAAGCGACGTGGAGATGTCCCGGCAGACGCCGTTGATGACGGTTCCGGCGATGCCACGCTCGGCGGCGACCTCGGTCATGATGCCACCCCACACGGTGACGTCGGTGCGTCCTTCATTGTCGATCACGATCACGGCACCGGGTGGGACGTCGTCCAGGAAATCCCCGACGCTGCCGCGGGACTCGCCGGCCGGTGCGTACTGCACCGTAAACGCCGGTCCCGTGGCCCGGAAGTCATAGGTCAACGGCGACAACCCGTGCAGGGTCCCGTGCAGGCCGAGCGCATCCATCGCGTCCGAAATGGAAGCGGTGGGCAACGCGGCGAGTCGTTCGATAACAGACGTTTCAGTGGTGGTGTTCATTAGTGTTCCTCGGTAATTCCAGCCAGGCGCGCATCGCGCATGGCTTCGTGAAGTGCGACGCCGGCCCTCAGGTCGGCGGCGATGGCTTGTTCGCGTGCGGCCACGCCCTGAGCGCGTTCCAGCACCTCGTCAAGGTGGCTGCTGGGGACAACCACGACGCCGGTCTCGTCTGCCAGGATCAGGTCACCCGGGGTGACGGTCACCCCGCCCAGCTGGACAGGTTGGCCAGTCGAGCGCTGCTGCAGCCGTCCCCGGGCAGTGGCCGGGATACGTCCTTTGGCGAAAACGGGAAAGCCGATCTCCCTGGCTTCATGGACATCCCGGCACGCACCATCAGCCACCACCCCACGCACGCCGTTGAGCGATGCACCCAAACTCAGAAGCCCACCCCAGCAGGACACATCGGTGCGGCCCTCGTTGGCTACGACGATCACATTGGTGTCGTCCGCGTCCGCCACGGCCGTGGCACCGATGTGCGCGCCGGAGGGACCAGGAACAAAGGGCTCCAACTGGACCGTCACAGCGAAGCCCACGATCTTCGGAGTGCCCCACACGGGCAGGAATCCGGCCTGCCCCGGAGGCAGACCGAGCGCGTCGAGCGCATCAGACACTGCCGCTGAGTCCAGCGCCGTGTAGTGCTCCAGGAGTGTTGTTTGAGAAGTCATGCTTCAAGTAGACCGCCACGAATCGATATAGTGAAGGTCTGGTTAGCTATAGGTGGAAGAGGTCTTGCGACTCAATGATCGAGGTGCGCCAAGCCCGGTACTTTATTGCCGTGGCAGAGGAGCTGCATTTTGGGCGGGCTGCCGAACGGCTGATGATGTCCCAGCCACCTCTCAGCCAGGCCATCCTGCAGCTGGAACGGCTGCTTGGAACCAGTCTGTTGACCCGCTCCAGCCGCTCCGTGTTGCTCACCGACGCGGGGAAGCTGTTCCTGGACGAATGCCGCTTGCTGGTCCAGGCGTCCGAGCGGGCAGAGGAAGTCGCGGCGCGGTCAAAGTCCGGCATGGCCGGGACGTTACGCCTGGGGTCGGTGACGTCCGCTTTTGACGGCCTGCTCCCCGACATTCTGGACACGTTCCGGGGTGCTTGGCCGGACGTGGAGCTGGAAGTATCGGAGATCGACACTCATCACGGGCGCGACCGGTTGCTTCGGCGGGAACTCGACGTCGCCATCATCCGCCAGCCTGGTTCCGATAGGGGGTTACGGTCAGTTCCCCTGCGGCGCGACCGATTTGTCCTGGCACTCCCGGAGACGCATGCCCAGGCTGCCGGCGTGGGGGCGGTGGACCTTGCCCGGTTCAGGGACGACAGCTGGGTGTGGCTTCCGCGTGCGATCTCGCCGGACTATCACGACGAAATGGTGGCAGCCTGCCGCCAGGCAGGATTCAGCCCGCACGCCAGGCACTTGGCGAACTCCATCCAGTCCCAACTGGCCATGGTCGGTTGCGGCCTGGGGGTCACGCTGGTGCCGCGTTCATCACTGGGGGCTCGGCGGGGCCTGGTAGCACGGGAATTATCGCAACGGGTGGACCTCGTGGAGCTGTCGCTGGTCAGCCGGACAGGCACGTCGGAGACCATCGCGGACAATTTCATCGAGTGCGCGCGGGGTGTCGCGGACGGCGATTAGACGCAAGAGCGAGCGTTCGACGGCGGGAGGTTCCCGCCGTCGTACGCCCTGCATTTGTTGGTGCCCAGTAGCCCTGTTGGCGCTGCAGTCGGGGCCAACGCAGGACCAGGTGCTGCTCAGCGACTTTGTTCATCAAAGAATGGTGTCGAAGATGTCCCAGCCCCAGCCCACAATGTCAGCACCGAGCCACCCTCCGGCGCCATTACCGTAGTACATGACCAAGTTCCCGTCTTTGTTGACTGCATGGACGTCGGCGCGTCCATCGTGGTTGAAGTCCCCCGCGCTTCCTATCTGAGTCATCACGTCCCAACCCCATCCGACAACATCCGAACCAGCCCAGCCTCCCTTACCGTCACCCCTGTAGAGAAGCAACTGCCCCGCCTTGTCCCGGGCCAGCAGGTCCACGTTTCCGTCCCCGTCGAAGTCGCCCGGAGTGATGATGGCGTCCATGACATGCCAGCCCCATCCAACAACAGTCCGCGGAAGCCAACCCTCATAAGCGTTGATGGGATAGAGATATAAGTTTCCACTGGAATCGCGGGCCAGGAGATCGTTGAAGCCATCGCCGTCGAAATCTCCAGGGCCGACGATCTGATTGAAGACGTTCCATCCCGAACCAAACTCACCGCCACCGGTCTGAAATCCACCGTCGCCAGTGCCCGGAAGCAACCTGACGCTGCCGGAACTGCTCCACACCAAGACGTCGTTGATCTCACCCCAGAAGTCAGAGGTGTTGAGATCTCCCGGGGCCACCAAATGCGTGAACGAACCCCAGCCAGGACCAACGAGTCGGGAATCCTTCCAACCCTTCCCTTTGTCGTCCGCCAAGTACAGGAACATCGTGCCGTCTTTCCTGCGGGCGAGGAGCTCAACAGTGTTGCTGCCTGTGAAACCCAAAGACCGGGGAACGGCCTTGCGGATGGCGTCGGAAGCTGCAACCGTGATTTGCCGGGACCCGCAGACCGGAGTGGAGCCGGTGAGAACCGCAGAGATGCGGCTGCCGAGATCGTCTGATTCCAAGGCGTACAAGTACTCGCTATGGTCCGGTCGGGTTTCCACCGGATGACCATCGCGCAGCCACTGAACCTTATACCCAGGGTCCTGCAGGCTTGAGCAGTCCTTATAGATCGCTTCCGCTCCGCTGACTCTCAGAGCGTTGCCCACGACGGTTCGCCCTTCGATCCACGGGACATCAGCTTCTGCGGCTACTGCACTGGTGGGCCCGAGGGTGGCCCCTGTCGCCAATGCGGCAACCAAAGTCACCCAGGCCTTCAGGAACCGTGTCCTTGTTTTCACGGAAGCCATGATCTCCCCAATCGTGAAGGCCGGATGTTCATGGATTCATCATCGAGCGGGAGGCGTAAGCACTCCGGCACCTCCAGAGTAGATTCGCAGCGTGTCGTGGCCTCGGACCTCGCATCGGCTTGGCGTTACACCACGTTGGCTTGGCGTTACACCGCGTCGGACCCGTTCATCCCGCAACGTGAGCTGAGGATGCCTGAGAAACTTGAGTTAGTCGCCGGAAGCACGGATGCGGCTGACCAGGCCCACGGTATTTCCTTCGCTATCCTCGATGAACGCCATCCACTCTTCGGACTGGGCAGGCCCCAAAAGGTCGTCATCGTGGGCGAATATCAGCTGGGGTTCCGTGATGATCCTGACTCCGCGGTTGCGCAGGGACTCCACGCTCCCATGCAAGTCAGCTACTTCGACATAGATCAGCGAAGAAGGAGCACCCTTCTCCAGCAGAAGCCTGACTCCCGCTACATCAAAGAAAACCAACCCCGGGGGATCAAAGACTGCCTTGGGTTCTGCTCCGAGAAGCGCGGCGTAAAACCTCTCTGCCCGCTTCAGGTCTTCAGCGCGTTGCGCCACTTGAATTAGCCGCATAGCATCCTCCGCCTGTGGATGGAGAGCCCTCTGGCGAACAACTTTTCACCAAGCGCCGACTTCGTGCAAGAGCCTCCACCCCGATAGTCTCGGAATCATGTCTTCACCCTTGCGAACCACGCTCTTGGCAGCCACCGCCGACCTCGTCCTCATCCTCGTTTTTGCCGCCATCGGCAGGGACGCCCACGCGCGGGGCGACATTATCACCGGCGCCTTTGTCACCGCATGGCCGTTCCTCGCCGGTGGTGCAGTGGCATGGGCCCTCGCACGCGTGTGGCGGAGCCCTCTTCGGGTATGGCCCTCAGGAGTATGCGTCTGGATTGGCGCCGTGGTCATCGGGATGCTGCTCCGGGCTGCAACCGGGCAGACTGTGGTTTTGGCATTCATCATCGTTGCCCTGATCAGCCTGGGAGTTTTCCTGCTGGGCTACCGAGCTCTCGCTGCCCTGGTTCTTCGACTCTCTCGGAAGCAGCAACGCCGAGCCTGAATCGTCGTCGGCTGTGGCAAATGCACTAGGCTGGAGATCGTCCGCAATGATGCATTTCCGGAAAGGCCCCACGTGATCACTGCTTTCGTTCTGATCAAAACCGATGCGTCGCGCATCCCGGAAACCGCTGAGCAAATCTCGGCCATCCAAGGCATCAGTGAGGTCTACTCCGTCACTGGCGAATGGGATCTAATCGCGGTGGCCCGTGTCACAAAGCACGATGAACTCGCTGATGTCATCGCAGACCGGCTCTCGAAGGTACCTTCGGTGGTCCATACGACCACGCACATTGCATTCCGCGCGTACTCGCAGCATGACCTCGATGCTGCCTTCGCCCTGGGCTTCGAACAGTAAGGCCCAAACCCCGACATTTGCCTCACTGTGGATGACCCGCCGGAGAACCGGCGGGTCATTTTTGTTCAGCTCTGGCTGAGGGAGATCCACTTGCTCAGGACGCCTGCGGCTTTTCCGGAATCCACGGACTCGGCCGCCCTCAGGTAGGCGGTCCTCATTCGGTCGAGGAGCGGCCCTTCTGCATTCACATCCACAGCCACCAGGCCCGCCGCAGCATTGAGGAGCACTGCCTCGCGGATGGGGCCCCGCTTGCCGTCGAGAGTCTCACGGACCACCACAGCGTTGGCAGCGGCATCACCCCCACGCAAGTCAGCCACTGTGGAGGGGCCAATACCGAGTTCCGTGGGCGAGAATACTTGTTCCGTTACTGTTCCATTCCTGATTTCCCAGACAGTTGAAGGTCCCGTGGGCGTGAGCTCGTCCAGACCGTCGTCGCCACGGAAAACCAGTCCTCGGCTGCCGCGGCGTGCGAGCACACCCGCCACAAGAGGCGCCATACGGGCATTGGCGACGCCGACTGCGGAGGCCTGCACGTGCGCCGGGTTGGTCATTGGACCCAGGAAGTTGAAGGCAGTCGGAATCGCCAATTCACGTCGCGGAACTGCCGTGTGGCGGAAGGACGGGTGGAAGACCTGTGCGAAGCAGAACGTGATCCCGGCCTCTTCGGCGTTGCGGGCCACCTGTTCGATGGAAAGGTCCAGTCTGACACCCAATGCTTCCAGGACATCGGCGGACCCGGACGTCGATGACGCCGCCCGGTTTCCATGCTTAACCACTTTCGCTCCCGCACCAGCAGCTACAAGGGCCGCCATGGTGGAGATGTTCACGGTGTTCAGGCGGTCTCCACCGGTTCCCACGATGTCGAGCTTCTCGCCAGAGATATCAATCGGGTTGGCGTTCTTAACCATGGCCTCAACGAGCCCCGCGAGTTCCTCCACGGTTTCGCCCTTGGCACGCAGGGCTACCAGGAAGCCTGCGATCTGCGCAGGTGTCGCTTCGCCGGCCATGATCGTGTTCATGGCCCACTCTGTATTGCCAACTGCAAGGTCGGAGCCGTTGATCAATGCAGAGATGAGCCCTGGCCAGGTATTGCTGGCTGCGGGGGCCGTTGCCGGAGAAGTCACTCCCCGATGCTATCGAGCCAGCAGCGCGGATGACCAATGTGAACGTCGCCGGGAACTTTTCCGCGCGATTTCGCGTCTTTGTAGAAAAAGTCTCCCGAATCGGTGGTTTGCATTGGGAAGTCTGGACTTTTACAGACATAATGTCCTTGTGACATCTGCGACCCATGCCCCCAGTACCCCGGCGCACCCGACGCTGAACCGCCCCAACCTGGTTTCTGTTGGAACCGTTGTTTGGCTGTCCAGTGAGTTGATGTTCTTCGCCGGCCTCTTTGCCATGTACTTCACCCTGCGCTCCACATCCGGTTTGATGTGGGCCGAAGAGACGGCCAAGCTCAACTTCCCGTTTGCGCTCGTCAACACCATCGTCCTCGTGGCCAGTTCCTTTACCTGCCAGATGGGCGTCTTCGCTGCCGAACGGCTCGAACCGCGCCGCACCGGCGGTCCGCTGCAGTTCACCCGCTGGGGCATGACCGAGTGGTTTGTTCTCACCTTCATCATGGGTGCCTTCTTCGTAGCCGGCCAGACCACGGAATACGCGATGCTCGTTTCGGAGCACGTATCCCTCTCGTCCAATGCCTACGGCTCTGCCTTCTACATGACCACAGGCTTCCACGGCCTTCACGTCATCGGCGGTTTGATCGCGTTCCTCTTCATCATCGGCCGCGCCTTCGCAGCCAAGAAGTTCGGGCACTTTGAAGCGACGTCGGCGATTGTCACCTCGTACTACTGGCACTTCGTCGACGTTGTCTGGATTGGCCTCTTCCTGGTCATCTACGTCCTCAAGTAAGCCCGGCTTTGACTCTTTTTCTACAAGAGGCAGAATTTCAAGAAGCGGCTCTAGGAGCCGACGCAGGATCGAATAAAGGAACCACCACGTGAAGGCACTCTCGCAGAAGCGACGTCACCCACTGGCAGCCATTGCGCTGCTGCTGATGGGTCTCCTCCTCACTGGTGGGCTTTACGCCGTCGCCACAACTGTCAACCAGGCCAAGGCCGACACCACTAGCTACAGCGCAAGTGACGTAGAAGAAGGCGGCAAGCTCTTCGCCGCCAACTGCGCCACGTGCCACGGCATGGGTGCCAGCGGAACCCAGGACGGCCCCTCGCTGGTCGGCGTGGGCGCAGCTGCAGTTGACTTCCAGGTTGGCACCGGCCGTATGCCCATGCAGATGAACGGCCCCCAGGCGGAGAAGAAGCCCGTCCAGTTCAACGACGAGCAGACCACTCAGTTGGCCGCTTACGTTGCATCGCTCGGTGCGGGCCCGGCCGTTCCGGAAGAACACCTTCTGGACGGAAAGGGAGATGCGGCCAACGGTGGCGAACTCTTCCGAGTCAACTGCGCCATGTGCCACAACGCTGCTGCTGCTGGCGGCGCCCTGACCCGCGGCAAGTTCGCTCCGGCTCTTGCGGATGTCACTTCCAAGCACATCTACGAAGCCATGGCCACGGGCCCGCAGAACATGCCTGTATTCAACGACTCGAACGTCTCCCCTGAAGGCAAGCGCGACATCATCACCTTCCTGAAGACGATTGAAGCCAACGGTTCGCCTGGTGGCGCCGACCTCGGCTCGCTTGGACCCGTATCCGAAGGCCTGTTTGTCTGGGTCGCCGGCTTGGGCGTCATCATCGCCTTCACCATCTGGCTGACGTCCCGTACTTCGTAGTCGGGCAGCGACAAAAACTTCTGCTGCTCAGTCAGCAGTTTTGAACTGATAATTAACTCGGCTCACGCCGAGACAACGAGAGAAGGATGAGGCGAATTATGGGCAACCATAGTGACGGCAGTCCGAACCACTCGGGCACCGTAGCTACGGCTGGTCAGAATGAGGTGGAGAAGTTCCAGGATCCTGGACTGCCTCCGCATCGTTTGCGCCTGGCTGACACGGACCCGGTAGCCGCAAAACGCGCCGAGCGTCAGGTAGCCATTCTGTTTGGCACCTCAGTCATCGGCACGCTGATCTTCCTGGTGGCGTACTTCGCCATCGACCTTGGTGAAGATTCCACCATTGCAACCATTCGTACGCAGAACCTCTTGCTGGGTCTGGGTACGGCGTTTGCGATGCTTGGAATCGGCACCGGTATCGTGCACTGGGCCAAGGCCCTGATGCCCGATCACGAAGTGTCGGAAGAGCGCCATGCCATCCGCACCGAAGAAGATCGCCAGGCTGCAGTCCGCATCGTCGACGACATCGTTGAGGAAACCGGCATCAAGCGTCGCCCGCTGATCCGCAACACCCTCCTTGGTGCTGTTGCACTCGCTCCGCTCCCCGCACTCGCCATCTTCGGCGATCTGGGCCCCCGTCCGGACGATGCCCTTGCACACACCATGTGGGCACCGGAAGGCGGCAAGCTCAAGCGGCTCACCCGTGACCCCGATGGCACCCCCATCAAGGCCTCGGATGTCACCATCGGTTCGGCGTTCCACGTCATTCCCGAGGGCCTCAACGAGCTCCACGAGGGCAAGCTGAATGAAAAGGCCAAGGCCGTCGTTCTGCTGATGCGTCTGGACCCGAACTCCTTGAACCCCTCAGAGGGGCGCGAAAGCTGGAGCTACAACGGCATCGTTGCTTACTCCAAGATCTGCACGCACGTTGGTTGCCCGGTTGCTCTCTACGAGCAGCAGACGCACCACCTCCTGTGCCCGTGCCACCAGTCCACCTTCGACCTCACGCGTGAATGCAAGGTCATCTTTGGACCGGCAAGCCGTCCTCTTCCCCAGCTGCCCATCGCAGTTGACGCGGAGGGCTACCTCGTCGCGACCAGCGACTTCAAAGAACCTGTAGGACCGAGTTACTGGGAGCGTGACGAGCATGAGCGCCTCATCAACAGCTGAAGCCCCCTTCGTAGCGAAGACCAAAGTTGGCCGTTTCACTGACTTCGTCGACGAACGTGTAGGCGGCTCCGGCATCCTCCGCGAGTTCGGCCGGAAGGTCTTCCCGGACCACTGGTCATTCATGTTCGGTGAGGTGGCGCTGTACTCCTTCGTCATCCTGCTGATGTCGGGTACCTTCCTGACCTTCTTCTTTGACCCGTCCATGGCGGAGACCCATTACCAGGGTTCCTACACGCCGTTGTACAACGTCGAGATGTCCGTGGCTTACAGCTCGTCGCTGAACATCTCCTTCGATGTTCGCGGTGGCCTGTTCATGCGTCAGGTACACCACTGGGCAGCACTGCTGTTCGTGGCGTCCCTTGGTGTTCACATGCTCCGCGTGTTCTTCACCGGCGCATTCCGCAAGCCCCGTGAAATGAACTGGGTTGTAGGTGGCGTCCTGCTCATCCTTGCGATGGCTGCAGGCTTCACCGGTTACTCCCTCCCCGATGACCTGCTGTCCGGCAACGGTCTCCGCATCATCGACGGCGTGATCAAGTCCATCCCGGTTATCGGAACGTACACCTCGTTCTTCCTCTTCGGTGGGGAATTCCCCGGCACGGCCATCATTGGCCGCCTCTATGTGCTCCACATCCTGTTGGTTCCGGCCCTCATCCTGCTGATGATCGTCGTCCACCTGTTCATGGTTGTTGTGCACAAGCACACGCAGTACCCTGGCCCGGGCCGCAACGACGGCAACGTCGTCGGCTACCCCCTCGGCCCGGTCTATGCTGCCAAGGCAGGTGGATTCTTCTTCATCGTCTTCGGCGTGCTGGCTCTCATGGCGGCTGCTTTCACGATCAACCCGATCTGGAACTACGGTCCGTATGACCCCTCCCCTGTTTCTGCCGGTACCCAGCCTGACTGGTACATCGGATTTGTTGATGGTGCCCTGCGCCTGATGCCGGGTGTCATCAACGACTTCCACTTCGAGTACGTCGTCTTTGGGCACACGCTTACGTTGAATGTCCTCCTCCCGGCGCTTGTGCCTGCAGGAATCATTTTCACGGTGCTGTTCATGTACCCGTGGATCGAACGCTGGGTCACCAAGGACAACCGCGAACACCACGTCCTTGACCGTCCCCGCAACGTCCCGACCCGCACGGCGATCGGTGTTGCAGGCTTCACGTGGTACTGCGTTATGTGGGCAGCTGCAGGTTCCGACCTCATAGCCACGCACTTCCATGTCTCACTGAACGACGTCACTTACTGGTTGCGGACCCTGTTCTTCATTGGCCCGGTCATCGCGTTCATCGTGACGAAGCGCATTGCCCTCGCCTTGCAGCGCAAGGACCGGGAGATTGCTCTCCACGGCCGCGAGACTGGACGCATCGTCCGACTCCCGCACGGCGAGTTCATCGAAGTCCACGCACCGCTGGACGAGTACAAGCGCTACAAGCTCGTTGGTTTCGAATCTCCGCTTCCGTTGCCGGCTGAGCCGAACGAACACGGTGTCGTAACCCGCAAGGAGAAGCGCCGCGCTGCTCTTTCCCGGTGGTTCTTCGAGGACCGCGTTGCTCCGGCAACTCCCGCGGAACTTGAAGCCGCCCACTCGCATGGCCACCACGAGGCCATCGAAGCAGGCGAAGACCAGAAGAGCCTCAGCCACTAGCTGACAGCTTCAAAGGCAAAGAGGAAGGGCCGGTCCACATGGACCGGCCCTTCCTCTTTGTCTTTCTCAACCTGTTGAACAACCGTGCCCCCCATGGGGCACTCAGTAAACTCCGCGAGCTACTGTGTCCGATACCCGGACGAGTAGTTCCGGGTTGGACGCACACCTGGCCTCTGAAGCGGGATCCACAACTTGTAGCGATCAGCCCTGTAATACGAAACGGAGTAGTCCACCATTGCGCGGGCCACGAAGGCATGGCGCTGAATCTTGAGAAGGGGCGCTCCCACGTCCACGTTGAGCAACCGGGCAGTCGATGGCGACGCCGCGGTTGCCTCGATCATGTCCTCGCCCCACTCCATCACCAGACCGAATCGCTCGCTGAGTACGTTGTAGAGCGACGTCGGCGGCGCTTCGTCCAAAAGCCCAGGAACACGGTGGGCAGGTATGAAGTTTTCGTCCACACTCATGGGCTCGTTGTCGGCCAACAGGAGGCGCCTGAACCTGACCAACGGGGTACCCTCGTCCAGTTGCAACTCCCTTGCGAGGAAAGCACTGGCCGCAATCTGCTCAAAGCTGAGCACCTTGGCAGCAGGCACCATGCCTCGGCGCTGCATTTCCTCACTGTAGGACGTCAGTTTCACTTGGAGGTCCAGCTTGGGTTTCTTAACAAACGTCCCGAGCCCGACGACGCGTTCAATGACTTCCTCGCCAACCAGCGCATCGATTGCCTGCCGCACCGTCATTCTCGCAAGCCCGAAACGCAACGATAGATCGCGTTCGGAAGGGAGTGACGAACCGGGCGGGCACGACTGTCCGATAAAGGCGCGGAGGATTTCACGGAGCTGTATGTAGATGGGCGTCGCGCTCGTCCGATCAATCTCACCTGCGATGTCCGCTGCATCAGCCATCGCAGGCAGCCAGCTTCATTTGAGTCATACATCAAGGGTAGATCAACGCTGGTTCAGGTCTAGACCACTTGGTCGCCTGTGGTGCGGGTAATGCGTTCACGCGGCTACGCTTATATGGATCAATTTTCATGGACGGCCATCCCGTCGTAGCAAAGGAGCCCGCTTGCCGGAGCAGAAAGCCTTCGTCGCCGCCGAAATCGGCCTGCACGCCCGGGCAGCAGCGGTATTTGTCCGTGCAGTAACGGAGACGGGCCTACGAGTCACCATCCGAAAGCCAGGTGGCCCTGCCGTGGACGCACGCTCACTTCTTGAGGTCATGACCGAGGACTTCAACCATGGGTGTGAGGTGTTCCTGGAGGTTGCCCCAAACGACCTTCCTGACGGTTTCAGCGCCCAGGAGGCCGCAAATGCCTTGGGTAGACTTTCGGCTGTCCTGGAGGCCCCTGAGGCCCGCTGAGGACACTACAGGCCACGGCCGCTTGCGGTCACGATCAACAACGACGGCGGGCCCCACCAAAAGGTGGGGCCCGCCGTCGTTTTACATCAAGTACTGCTAGTGCGCGTGGTCACCGCGGCTGTATTCAAATACCCAGCCAACAAGGGCCACCAGGGCCAGGCCACCAGCGACATACGTCACCCAGAAGCCAATGGCCAAACCGAGGAACCCACCCGCACATGACAGGCCGAGAACCAGCGGCCACCAGCTCCAAGGGCTGAAGTGACCCTGTTCGCCAGCGCCTTCGTGGATTTCGGCGTCCGGACGGTCCTCGGGACGCATGCCGATCCGCTTACCGGTGAATCCAAGGTAAGCGCCGATCATGCCGGCCAGGCCACCCACCAAGAGGATACCCAGGACACCGACCCACTCAGACCAGTTGGTCAGGAATCCGTAGGCGAGAGCGACGGGGACGAAGAAGAATACTCCTGCTCCAAAGAGCCACGATTCGATTTTCACTTGCGGACGTCCTTCTGGTCAGCGTTGCCCAATACAGCTGCTGCGGGCTCCGGGGACTGGGCGGTGTGGACCTGGGCCAGCTCCGGGTGGTGCAGGTCCAGTGCCGGGCGCTCCGAACGGATGCGGGGCAGGGAGGTGAAGTTGTGACGCGGCGGCGGGCAGGATGTTGCCCATTCAAGCGATGCGCCGAAGCCCCAAGGGTCATCGACCTCCACCTTCTTGTTGCTGCGCCAAGTGATGTAGACGTTCCAGAAGAACGGCAGCAGTGAAGCACCGAGCACGAAGGACGAGATGGTGGAGAACTGGTTCATCCATGTGAAGTTGTCCTGCGGCATGTAGTCAGCGTAACGACGCGGCATACCCTCGACACCCAGCCAGTGCTGGATCAGGAACGTGCCGTGGAAGCCCAGGAACAGGAGCCAGAAGTGGATCTTGCCAAGGCGCTCGTTGAGCATCTTGCCCGTCCACTTCGGCCACCAGAAGTAGAACCCTGCGAACATCGCGAACACCACCGTACCGAAGACCACGTAGTGGAAGTGAGCCACAACGAAGTAGGAGTCGGAGACGTGGAAGTCGAGCGGCGGGGAAGCCAGGATAATACCGGTCAGGCCACCGAAGAGGAACGTCACCAGGAAGCCGATGCTCCACAGCATGGGGGTTTCAAAGGTGATGGAGCCCTGCCAGAGTGTGCCGATCCAGTTGAAGAACTTCACGCCTGTTGGTACTGCGATCAGCATGGTCATGAAGGCGAAGAACGGAAGCAGTACCGAGCCGGTCACGTACATGTGGTGGGCCCACACGGTAACGGACAGTGCGGCAATGGCAATCGTTGCGTAAACCAGGCCCTTGTAACCAAAGATCGGCTTGCGGCTGAACACAGGGAAAATCTCAGAGACGATGCCGAAGAACGGCAGGGCGATGATGTACACCTCGGGGTGGCCGAAGAACCAGAACAGGTGCTGCCAAAGGACGGCACCGCCGTTCTCCGGGTCGAAGATGTGTGCACCGAACCGACGGTCTGCACCGAGCGCGAACAACGCGGCGGCCAGCGGCGGGAATGCCATCAGAACCAGGATCGCCGTCACGAGGGTGTTCCACGTGAAGATCGGCATACGCCACATGGTCATGCCGGGAGCACGCATGCAGATGATGGTGGTAATGAAGTTGACGGCACCAAGGATGGTTCCGAAACCGGAGAGCGCAAGGCCGAAGACCCATAGGTCACCACCGACGCCCGGGCTGAACGTCGTGTTGGACAACGGCGCGTACGCAAACCAGCCAAACGAAGCAGCACCCTGGGGCGTGATGAAGCCGGACACCGCGATGGTGGAACCAAACAGGAAGAACCAGAAGGCAAGAGCGTTCAGTCGCGGGAATGCGACGTCGGGAGCACCGATCTGCAGCGGCATGATGACGTTGGCAAAGCCAGCAAACAGCGGTGTAGCGAACATCAGGAGCATCACGGTGCCGTGCATCGTGAACATCTGGTTGTACTGTTCCTTGGTCTGCAGGATCTGCATACCGGGTTCGAACAATTCAGCACGGATCAGCAGCGCCATGACGCCGCCAAGGCAGAAGAACACGAAGGACGCAATCAGGTACATGTACCCGATGGTCTTGTGGTCCGTGGAAGTGATCCAGTTGACGACGATGCGTCCCTTGGACTTAGGAACTACGGGAGCCTCAAGGGTCCCGGCGGATTGAGTGTAAGTAGCCACGTCGCTCCCCTTACTTGGTTTCGTTCAGGTTCGGGTTGCGGTCGTACTCTTCGCCGAGCAGGCCCGTGTTGCCTTCCTGGCGCAGCTTGTCCATGTGGGCCTGGAATTCAGACTCGGAGACAACCTTGACGCGGAAAAGCATTTCGGAGTGGTATTCACCGCAGAGTTCGGCGCACTTGCCGTCGTAGGTACCCTCCTTGGTGGGGGTGAACCTGATGTAGTTCGTCTTGCCGGGGATCATGTCGCGCTTCTGGAGGAAGGCGGGAACCCAGAATGAGTGGATGACGTCGCGGGAGTTCAGCTCCAGGTCCACCGACTTGCCAACGGGCAGGTACAGGGTGGGAAGCAGTTCCTTGTTGACTTCGTTACCGGTCAGGTGCGCCTGCACACCGGCCTCGTGGAGGTCCTCGGAGATGACTTCGCCCTGCTTGTAGTTGAAGTCCCATGCCCACTGCTTGCCGCGGACGTCAACGACGACGTCTGCCGGCTGCGAGCGGTCATCGATCGCACGCTGGTCCTGGTCGGTGAAGTAGAAGAACACCAAAACCATGAACAGCGGGATGGTCAAGTAGAAGACCTCGAGCGGCAGGTTGTAGCTCAGCTGCTTCGGGAAACCGGTGGTTCCCTTGCGACGACGGTAGGCAATGATGCACCAGACCAACAGGCCCCACGTGATGATGCCGACTGCCAAGGCGGCGATCCATGAGTTGACCCAGAGGTCCATGATCCGGTCAGTGTGGTTGGTGGTACCGCGCTCTGTCGGCAACCAACCCTTCTCTACCTCTGGTGAACATCCGGTCAAAACCAACGCGCCGGCGAGTGCCAAGCCAGTGATCGAGGTGATCTTTATGCGTCGGCTGCCGGTTCGGTTCTGCGAACTCACAGACGGCCCTTCCTCTTGTTGCTGTCTCCCGGCAGGCCAAAGGCCCACCGGGCACACTAAAAGTTTTACTACCCGATGTAGAGCTTACCGCTACGAAGCGGTTTTCGCGCACATGTCAGCGCCGTGGCTCGGATCGGTTTGGAACCAATCCGGACGACGCCGACGTGCGGCGATAGCTCAGATCAGTGGAACGAATCGCCGCAGGCGCAAGACCCGCCGGCGTTCGGGTTGTCAATGGTGAAGCCCTGCTTCGAGATCGTGTCTTCGAAGTCGATGCTGGCGCCACTGAGATAGGGAACGCTCATCTTGTCCACAACGACCTCAACGCCGTCGTAGTCGCGAACTGCGTCTCCGTCCAGCAGTCGCTCGTCGAAGTAGAGCTGGTAGATCAAGCCCGAGCAGCCGCCCGGCTGCACTGCAACGCGAAGTCGCAGATCGGTGCGCCCTTCCTGCTCGAGGAGGCTGCGGACCTTGCCTGCAGCGACATCGGTCAGGTTGACCTCGTGCGTGGCGAGCTCCTCGTCAGTGACGACCTGTGCTCCGGTGCTGTTTTCGTTGGTTGCAGTGCTCATTGGCCTACCTTCTTATAACGCTCCTGGCGGCGGCGCCGGAACGCCTGCCTGCCCTTACCCAATTACGTACGGGCTATAGCTACATGCTACGTCGCACAGACGCATTGCTATAACTCCTGACGTAACCACGGCGAGCATTTGCTTGTTCCCGACGCCGACCGGCAGTTACCGAAAGTCCACTCCCACAGACGTGGATGCGTCAGCTCCCCAGTCCGTCGGCGTTGAGCCGCGCCAGGAGGAGCGCCTCAGCCAAGACCGCGTGCCGGAAGTCACCAATGTGCAGGGATTCGTTGGCGCTGTGTGCCCGCGAATCCGGATCCTCGACCCCCGTCACCAGGATCTGGACGTCCGGGTACATTTCCGTGAGGTCGGCGATGAACGGGATCGAGCCGCCAATGCCCATCTCCACGGGCTCGACACCCCATGACTCTTCCAAGGCCCAGAGCGCCGTCCGGGCCGCCGCGGAAGAGGTATCGGTGGAGAAGGGGTTGCCGCGCTCCCCCGGAGTGAACGTCACCTTGGCCCCAAAGGGGGCGTGGTCTTCAACGTGCTGCTTCAAGGCTTCCATTGCGGCGTCAGGATCCTGTCCCGGGGCCAGGCGCATGCTGAATTTGGCGCGGGCCGCGGGAATCAAGGTGTTCGATGCCACATCAACTGCGGGCACATCCATGCCGATGATGGACAACGCGGGCTTGGTCCACAGCCGCGAGCCGATGGTCCCGCTTCCGGCGAGCTGCACGCCGTCGAGCACTGAAGCGTCGGCGCGATATTCGGCCTCCGTGAGATCAACAGCCACCTCATCACGGGCAACCAGCCCGGCGACTGCAACATTTCCGTCGTCGTCATGAAGAGTGGCGATGAGGCGCGACAAAAGCGTTGGCGCATCCAAAACCGGACCGCCAAACATGCCGGAGTGGACAGCGTGTCCAAGGACGCGCACCTCAAACGTGCCGTCCACGAGGCCCCTGAGGCTGGTGGTCAACGCGGGAATCCCGACCTTCCAGTTACTGGAGTCTGCCACCACAATGACGTCGGCACGCAGCAATTCCTTGTGCTCTTCAAGGAATGCACGGAAAGTAGGCGACCCTGCCTCCTCTTCTCCTTCGAAAAACAACGTCACGCCCAGGCCGAATTCGTCGCCAAGGACCTTCGTCACAGCGCTGTAGGCCGCAAGGTGGGCCATGATGCCAGCTTTGTCGTCAGCGGCACCGCGGCCGTACAGACGACCGTCCCGCTCTTCGGCGACGAATGGCTCTGAGTTCCATAGGGCGCGGTCTCCCGGCGGCTGGACGTCGTGGTGGGCGTACAGCAGGATGGTCGCCTTGCCGTCTGCGGCAGCGCGGCGTGCGACGACGGCAGGGCCGCCGGGGGTGCCGTCCGGTTTGTCACACCGAAGGATACGGACGTCCTCCATCCCTGTTGCCCGGACCATGGAAGAAACGACCTCTGCGCTACGGTCGAGTTCTGCTGGATCGAAACTGGCCCAAGCGATGCCGGGGATGCTGACGAGCTCTTTCAACGAGGCCAGGGTGGTGGCGAACGAATCGCTGACTGCCTTGGACAGTGCCTCGACCGGGATGGTGCCGGAGTTCCGTTGCTGGTTCTGCGGGATCTCCGCATGTGCTGAAGTCATGGCCCACACTTTACCGCCGACCGTCTCAGTGGATCGGGAGGCGCGGCACCCCCTCGCAGACTCCGGCAGCGGACGGGTCACGTAACCTGCGCCACCTTCGTGCGGGGTATTCTGTATGGGTGTTCGGACGCAAAAAGGAAGAGCCCAGCGCTCAAGCAGTAGTTGACCAGGCCCACGCCGCAGCCCAGGACCCGGGTGCCGGAAAGGGTACCCCTACGCCCAAGCGAAAGGACCAGGAGGCCGCCCGCAAGCGGCCGTTGGTGCCCAACGACCGTAAGGCTTCCAAGGAAGCGGAGCGTGTGGCAATCCAGGACCAGCGGCAGAAGATGCGCCAGGCACTGGACACCGGGGACGAAAAGTACCTTCCCCTGCGCGACAAGGGACCGCAGAAGCGCTACACGCGTGACTACGTTGACGCCCGGTTCAGCCTGGGCGAGTACCTCATGTTCGGTGCGCTGCTCTTTGTTGTTGTATCGCTGATCATCCCGTCCAACAGCGAACAAATCAGTTACGTACTGGTTGGCTTCTGGATCATGTTCCTGGCCGTTTTCGTGGACGTCTTCATTCTTTCGCGGAAGCTGCGCAAGCGCCTGACCGAGAAGTTTGGCGAAGTTGAACGCGGCACCGTCTGGTATGGCTGCATGCGTGCCCTGCAGTTCCGCAAGCTCCGCTTGCCCAAGCCCCTCGTCAAGCGCGGCCAGTTCCCCTCGTAGGTCTGCACCGCCCCTTCCTCCCATCAGCACGAAGACCCCGGACCGCTGGTCCGGGGTCTTCGTCTTTTAGGCTGTGGGACCTCTAACGGGTTCCGGCCTTCCGAAGCTTCACGAGTCCTTTGTTGATCCCTGCTGCCCAGAACGGCCCCTCGTACAGGAATGCCGTGTAGCCCTGAACCAAGGAGGCGCCGGCATCGAGTCGGTTCTGGACGTCCTGGGCAGTTTCCACGCCGCCAACGGCTATGAGCACCAGGTTGTCTCCCACGGCATCTTTGAGCCGGCGGAGTACATCCAGCGAACGCTGCTTGAGCGGAGCGCCGGACAATCCTCCGGCGCCGAGTGACTCCACTTTCGCTGCATCGGCAACGAGGCCGTCGCGGGCAATGGTGGTGTTCGTAGCGATGATTCCATCAAGCTTGAGGTCGAGCGCCAGCCGGGCAACGTCGTCGATATCCTCGTCGCTCAAGTCCGGCGCGATCTTAACCAGCAGCGGCACGTGGCGGCCCGCCGCCTCATCAGCCGCATCCCCCACTGCCTGCAGCAACGGTCGCAGCGTTTCCACGTTCTGGAGGAGTCGCAACCCCGGAGTGTTGGGGGAACTGACGTTGACCACCAAGTAGTCAGCCGCGGGCGCCAGGCTCCGGGCGCTCACCAGGTAGTCCTCAATGGCGTCCTCGAGCTCAACCGCTTTGGTCTTGCCAATGTTCACACCAATAATGGGCCTTACATTGGCGTGCTGGCGCTGCAAGGAGGCCCGCGCCGACTTTAGCCGCGGTGCCACAGCCGCAGCGCCGTCGTTGTTGAAGCCCATGCGGTTGATCACGGCCCGGTCTTCAATCAGGCGGAAAAGTCGCGGCTTCTCGTTGCCCGGCTGAGCCTGGCCTGTGATGGTTCCAACCTCCACGTGTCCAAAGCCCAGTTCGGCCAAAGCCTCGATCCCGTGGCCCTCTTTATCGAAACCCGCAGCCAGCCCGAAGGGCGAGGGGAAAGTGAGGCCGAGCGCTTGCGTGCGCAGCGAGGAATGGGGAGCTGTCATCCTCGCAAGAATCCGGCCCACCCCCGTACGGTGGGCAGCCCGGATCGCCTGAAAGCCAATTTTGTGGGCTTTCTCGGCATCCATCCAGGAAAAGGCCAGCTTGAAGAAGGTGGGGTAAACGCGCATGCTCCTAGTTTTCCGGTTTACGGACAACTCGCCAAACCCATGACTGCCCGGACGGCTAGCATGTACGCATGCCGCTACAAGATCGTGACGCAGATCATGGGACCAAGAGGATTGCCGCCGATGTGATCGTGGTTGGAGCTGGATTGGCCGGGCTCGTCGCGGCGGCGACGGCATACGCCGCCGGCAAACGTGTTGCGATCCTCGACCAGGAGCCGGCAGCTTCAATAGGCGGTCAGGCCCACTGGTCGTTCGGGGGATTGTTCATGGTGGACACGCCGGAACAGCGCAGGCTCGGGGTCAGGGACAGCGCGGAACTTGCCCTGTCGGATTGGTTTGCCTCCGCCGCTTTTGATCGGACCGAGGATGCACACGCCCGCGAATGGGCTGAGGCGTACGTCCACTTTGCGGCTGGCGAGAAGCGATCATGGCTGAAAAGCCTCGACGTCGGAATCTTTCCCCTGGTGCAGTGGGCCGAACGCGGCGGGTACGGCCCTCAAGGTCACGGAAACACCGTGCCGCGTTTCCATGTCACGTGGGGAACGGGCCCCGCTGTGGTGGAACCATTTCTCGCAAAGGTCCAGGAGGGCGTCGAAGCGGGTTTGGTTTCCTTGCATTTCCGCTGCAGGGCAACGTCGTTGATAACGACGGCGGGCCGCATCAGCGGCGTCGCGGGCGAGATTCTGGAGGCGTCGACGGCGGTGCGGGGCGAAGCTTCCTCGAGGGTCGCCGTCGGCGGTTTCGAGGCGAAGGCGGGGTCTGTAGTGGTGACCACCGGCGGCATTGGCGGAAACCATGAGACCGTGCGCCGGCAGTGGCCCGCTGGAACCGCCCCGGAGCACATGCTCAGCGGCGTCCCGGCATCTGTCGATGGAGGATTCCTTCCCGCGGCCGAGGCCGCTGGTGCAGCTCTGGTCAACGGTGACCGCATGTGGCATTACCCGGAGGGAATTGAGAATTACGCCCCCGTCTGGCCTGGCCACGGCATCCGCATCCTGGCGGGCCCCTCCTCCTTGTGGCTCGACGCCGAAGGCCGACAACTGCCGGCGCCGCTGTTTCCCGGCTTCGATTCCCTCGGAGCGTTGCGACACATCGTAGGTACCGGCCATGGCTATTCCTGGTTCGTCCTCAATCGCACCATTGCCCTCAAGGAGCTGGCGCTCTCCGGCTCCGAGCAGAACCCCGATCTCACCGGGAAGGATGTCGCGCTCTTGGCTTCTCGGCTGAAACCCGGCAGCGACTCCCCCATCCAGCGCTTCCTGGAACGTGGCGTCGATTTTCTTCAGGCACCAACACCGAGGGAACTTGCCGCAAAGATGAATGCACTCAGCGGAAACTCCTTGCTGGACGCAAACCGCCTTGAAGAACTCGTCGTTGCCCGCGACCTCCAGGTTTCCAGCGGCCTTGGCAAGGATCCCCAACTTGCGGCGATTCGTGCCGCCAGGCGCTTCGCGACCGACAAGTTGATGAGGGTAGCCGCCCCACACCGGCTGGCGGACCCGGCCCACGGCCCCATGGTGGCCATTCGGCTGTCCGTGCTGACGCGAAAAAGCCTTGGCGGCCTCCAAACAGACCTGCGGTCCCGCGTGCTGGATGCGCAAGGCCAGGCAATCCCAGGCCTCTACGCAGCCGGAGAAGCCGCAGGTTTTGGCGGCGGTGGCATACATGGGTACCGCGCTTTGGAGGGTACCTTCCTGGGCGGGTGCCTGTTCACTGGCAGGGCTGCCGGCCGAGATGCCGGGGCTAGTGTCTAAGCTGAAGCCATGGAGTGGTCAACGGACATCCTTGGGGAGGACTTCCAGTCTTGCGGTTTCGAAGCCACGGGACGTGACGGCGTGGTGCGCCGCGCCACGTTGGTCCGCCACAGGCCCTCTGAGATGAGCGAGCCGGGAGGCGCTGAGAAACGATCCGCTGATTCTGTGGGTTCAGTACTGTTCCTGCACGGTTGGAGTGACTACTTCTTCAATGTTGAACTCGCGAGATTTTGGGCCTCACGCGGATATGACTTTTACGCACTGGACATGCACAACCATGGCCGCAGCCTGCAAACGGACACTCCCGGCGGTTACGTGGCGAACCTCGGTGACTATGATGCCGAAATCAGCAAAGCAATTGCGGTCATTCATTCGGACAGGGCAGAATCCTCCGGTTCAAGCCTGGCGCTCATGGGGCATTCGACGGGCGGGCTCGTGGCGGCCCTCTGGGCCAGCCGGCACCCCGGAGAAGTCCAGTATCTGGTCCTCAACAGCCCCTGGCTGGAAATGCATGGAAACTCCCTGGTTCGGCGGGCTGCACAGACGATGGTGGGCCCCATCGCCAGGTTCCGGCCCAAGACGGTTCTGCGGCTACCGGAGCGTGGATTCTACTTCCGCAGTATCAGCAGCACTGCCGAGGGCGAATGGCCCTTGGACGAAAAGTATCGCCCGCCCCTCGCCTTCCCGGTCAGGGCAGGCTGGCTCAGCGCAGTCCTCGCAGGCCATTCACAGGTGGCACGTGGACTGCAACTCCCCATGCCAGTTCTGGTCCTGACATCTGCAGCCAGCGCCAACGGAATGGTGTGGCAGGAGTCCATGCGCCGCTCAGATGCTGTTCTTGATGTGGACATCATCGCCTTGCGGGCCATGGCCCTGGGATGTTCGGTCACACTGGAGCGGATCGAGGGCGGACTCCATGACGTGTTCCTGTCCGCACCTTCCGTGAGGGCGGACGCGTATAAGAGGCTTTCGCGTTGGATTCGCGGATACATGGAAGTTGACGCGGCGGAGAGCCGGCGGGAAGGAGACGCATGACAACCACCGACGAGTCACTGTCACTGTGGCAGCCGGACATCATGGGCCATGGGTTCGAATGCATGGACCTGCCACTGGAAGCAGACGACGAAGGCCCTGTAAAGGCAACACTGATCAGGCACAAGCCACCGGTCGCGGCGCCTCCACACGGCATTCTGGACGTCATTGCCGCGTTCACCAAACGTCGTCGCCGTGCAATTCCCAGTGATCCTGCCGGCGCTCCAAGGGTTGTGCTTTATCTGCACGGCTGGGCGGATTACTTCCTCCAGACAGAACTGGCCGAATACCTGACGGCCTCCGGGTTTCACTTTTACGCGTTGGACCTGCGGAAGTTTGGCCGCAGCCTGCTGCCAGGCCAGACCCCGGGATATACCACGGACCTCGCTGTCTACGACGAGGACATCGCTGCGGCCCTGCTGGAGATCGAGAAGGACATCGCCGGCCGGACCAATAACGCTGTGTCACCGACCATCCACATCATCGCCCATTCGCTGGGTGGCCTGATTGCCTCGCTGTGGGCGGACCGCAACCCGGGCCGGATTGGCACGCTCGTCCTCAACTCCCCCTGGTTGGAACTCCAAGGCAGCAGCCTGATCCGCAGCATTGCCATGCACTTGGTGGAGCCCTTTGCCCGCACGGACCCCAAACGGCCGTTCCGCTTCCCCGAAATGCCGGCCTATTGGGAAAGCGTCAGCAACGAGGCGCACGGCGAATGGATCCTTGACCCGGACTGGCGTCCTCGGGCTTCATTCCCCATCCGGGCCGGCTGGACCAAAGCCGTCCTCTCCGGACATACAGCCGTGGAACGGAAACTCAATATCGATGCCCCGGTGTTGGTCCTCTTGTCCGGACGGACCAGGATCCAGGGCGAATGGACAGCTGAGTTGATGCGCGCCGATGCCGTCATCGACGTCGAGGAGACGTCAAGGCGGGCACTGGGACTTGGACGCCGCACGGCCGTTTTCCGTTACCCAGGGGCACTGCACGACGTCTTCCTCTCGAGGCGAACTGTTCGTCAGCAGGCCTATCGCGACGTCGCCGTGTGGCTTGGCTCGTACCCCTACTGATTTAGCAGCTTCGTGCTACTTTGCGGCAGGCGCCGCGTCAACGGCTCCACCGTAACGCCTGTCGCGTTTGGCATAAATCTCGACGGCGTCCCAGAGTGTGCGCCGATCGACGTCCGGCCACAGCGTGTCCATGAAGACGAACTCGGCATATGCCGACTGCCAGAGAAGGAAGTTTGAAAGCCGCTGCTCCCCGGAACTGCGCAGGAACAGGTCCACATCCGGGAGATCCGGTTCATCCAGGTACTTCTGGATGGTCTTCTCCGTGACGGAACCGGGCTTGAGGCGGCCCGCCGCGACGTCGTGCGCGATCGCGGACACGGCGTCGGCAATCTCTGCTCGGCCACCGTAGTTAACACACATGGTTAGTGTGCAGGTGTCATTGGCACGGGTGTACTCCTCTGCCTCTTCGAGTTCCTTGATGACAGAACCCCAGAGCCGTGGACGCCGGCCTGCCCAGCGAATCCGTACTCCCCACTGGTCCAACTGATTGCGCTGACGACGTAGCACATCCTTGTTAAATCCCATGAGGAAACGGACTTCCTCGGGCGACCGACGCCAGTTTTCGGTGGAAAAGGCGTACACACTGACGTACTTGATGCCGAGTTCAATGGCCCCGGCCATGACGTCCAGCAGGGCAGGCTCTCCAGCCTTATGCCCCTCAATTCGCGGCAGTCCCCGCTGGTTGGCCCAGCGTCCATTGCCATCCATGACGATGGCAACGTGCTGTGGGATGAGCTCACTCGGAATGCTGGGTGGCACAGCCCCGGAAGGGTGCCCATAAGGTGCAATGACCGGCGTAGTCCTGGCCATTGTTGTCCTGTTCTTCTTTCCAAGTGCCACAGTCAGCTTCGCTCCACGTGTTTGAGTGATTTCAAGGCTCGTTCAAGATGCCATTGCAGATAGCTCGCCACCAAGCCCGCCGCTTCCCTTCGGTGCTGGGAAACTGAAGCGTCGGCTGTATTCCAGTCGCCCGCCAGAAGTGCCCCGAGGAGCACCACCGTTTCGGGTGCGGGCGCCGGCGATCCAGGCGGCCTGCAATCGCCGCACACCATGCCGCCAATCGGAGCCGCAAAAGCTGTGTGCGGGCCGGGCCTTCCGCAACGGGCACAGTCGGTGAAACTTGGTGCCCAGCCACCTGTGGCCAGGGCGCGCAGCAAATATGAGTCAAGAATAAGCTCAGGCGGATGGTCCGAACGGCTAAGGGCGGCCAACGCACCAACCAGCAGGTTGTATTGCGCCGTCCCTGATTCGGCGTCGGCGTCCGTGAGCTTCTCAGCAGCTTCGGTCATCGCGGCGGCAACGGTGAACCGGCCGTAGTCCGCAGCAATGCTGCTCCCGTACGCCCCCTTGGCCACGGCCTGGGTCACGATGTCCAAGGTGCGGCCGGAGATGAGTTGCAGATCGGCCACCATAAAAGGTTCCAGGCGCGCCCCAAAGCGGCTGCTGGTCCGGCGAACCCCTTTGGCCACCGCACGGACTTGTCCGTGATGCTTGGTCAGCAGCGTAATGATGCGGTCAGCTTCACCCAGCTTGTGGGTGCGAAGCACCACGGCATCGTCGCGGTAGGACCGCGCAGCAAAAGATGGATTGGCCACAACTAATCTTCGCATCATGCCGGCAGTCGGGAGGGACCGCCGGTCCGTGTGGTGACGGTATTTCCCGTCACCACACGGCAGGGGTTGTTAGGCCTTGGCGTCCCGAACTGCGCGGTTCACGGCCGATACCAAGGCCTTGAGCGAGGACGTGGTGGTGCTCGGGTCAATGCCCACGCCCCACAGCACGCGTTCACCCACAGCACATTCCACGTAGGCGGCTGCACTCGCGCTGCCGCCCTCGGACAGGGCGTGTTCACTGTAGTCCAGAACACGCACGTCCACGCCATCGTGGTGGAGGATGTCCAGGAGCGCGGCAATGGGGCCATTTCCGTGGCCGGTGCGGCGAACTTCCGTACCGTCAATCCGCAGATTGGCGTTCATGGTCATTGCGCCGGACTCGTCGGTCTCCGTGCTGACGCTTCCCAGTGAGTAACGGCCCCACTGTGCCTGTTCCTCGTCCGACGGCAGGTACTCATCCTGGAAGATCTGCCACAGCTGCGCACCGCTCACTTCTCCGCCAACGGCGTCGGTCCTGCGCTGGATGACACCAGAGAATTCAATCTGCGCACGACGCGGCAGGTCCAGGTTGTGCTCATTCTTCAGCAGGTACGCGACACCGCCCTTGCCAGACTGCGAGTTCACGCGAATAACGGCTTCGTAGCTGCGGCCGAGGTCCTTGGGGTCGATCGGCAGGTAGGGAACCTGCCACGTAAAGTCATCGACTTCCTTGCCGGCCGCGGCTGCATCCTTCTCGAGGGCTTCGAAACCCTTCTTGATGGCGTCCTGATGGGAGCCCGAGAAAGCAGTGAAGACGAGGTCGCCACCGTAAGGAGAGCGCTCAGGCACGGGCAACTGGTTGCAGTACTCAACAGTTCGACGGATCTCGTCAATATTGGAGAAGTCGATCATGGGGTCCACGCCCTGCACGAACATGTTCAGCCCGAGTGTGACCAGGTCAACGTTGCCTGTGCGCTCACCGTTTCCGAACAAGCAGCCTTCAATGCGGTCAGCTCCGGCAAGGTAGCCCAATTCAGCCGCTGCCACGCCAGTGCCGCGGTCGTTGTGGGGGTGCAAGGAAATGATGATGCCGTCGCGCGGGTGCAGGTTACGGTGCATCCACTCGATCGAGTCGGCGTAGACGTTGGGTGTTGCCATCTCGACGGTAGCCGGCAGGTTGATGATGACCTGCTTGTCCGCGGAAGCTTCGAAGACATCAGCAATCGCGTTGCAGACACGGGCTGCATACTCGAGCTCGGTTCCCGTGAAGGATTCCGGGGAGTACTCGTACGTGATGTGAGTGTCTGTCAGGGTTTCTTCGTACTTCTTGCACAACCTGGCACCTTGCAAGGCGATGTCCAGGATGCCGTCTTCGTCCTGGTTGAACACAACCCGGCGCTGAAGCACGGACGTGGAATTGTACAAGTGGACGATGGCCTGCTTGGCGCCCACCAAAGACTCGTACGTCCTTTCGATCAGGTGCTCACGCGCCTGCGTCAACACCTGGATGGTGACGTCGTCCGGGATATGCCCGCCTTCAATCAGCTGACGAACGAAGTCAAAGTCAGTCTGCGAGGCCGAGGGGAATCCAACTTCGATTTCCTTGAAGCCCATGGTGACGAGCAGCTGGAACATCTTCAGCTTTCGGGCAGGGCTCATGGGGTCGATCAGGGCTTGGTTACCATCACGCAGGTCAACGGCGCACCAGCGCGGGGCCTTGGTGATGACCTTGTCCGGCCAAGTGCGGTCCGGGACCTCGACGGTGATCTGGTCCTGGAAAGGAACGTAGCGGTGGATCGGCATACCGGAGGGCTTTTGTGCATTACGCATGACGTTGTGGCCTTTTCTCTAAGATCTAAGTGAAAGATTAGCCGGGCACAACGAAACTCCGCGGCGAGGGTGGCCCAGCGTCAGATCGCTTATCAGGCCTCGCCGCGGCAGCTAAGAAGAAGCATTCCTGCGCGCACAAGTTCACACTAACACGGTGCGTATGATGACAGTGCAACACCTCATGCAACGTCCACTATGCAGACGCCGCGTCGGTGGCATCGCCGGCTGCAGCGCCCATCCAAGGAGCCACATTGCCACAGTCGGGGATCACTCTTTCCAATATCGATCACAGCGTCCGGCCCCAGGACGACCTCTACCAGCACGTCAACGGCGCTTGGCTCAAGAGCACGACCATTCCCGATGACAGGCCGCTGGAGGGCACGTTCACGGCTCTGCGCGACGAGGCTGAACTCGCCGTCAAGGCGATCATTGAAGAAGCTGCCAGCAAGGGCGAGGCCGCGACCGGCGTCGAAAGTAAAGTCGGCGGCCTTTACGCGAGCTTCATGGACGAAGCTGCCGCGGAAGCCAAGGGCTGGGAACCAGTCCGTGCAAGGCTGGACGAGGTCGCGTCCGTCGGCTCCACGGAGCAGTTGGCCGCATTGATTGGCCGGCTTTTCCGCTCGGATGTATCAGGACTGTTCTCCATCTACCCGGCACCGGATGCGGGCAACCCGGAACGGGTGCTGCTCTACATCGGACAGGGCGGCCTCGGGCTTCCGGACGAGTCGTATTATCGGGAAGAAAAGTTCGCACCGATTGTGACCGCCTACGAGGCGTACATCGCCAAACTCCTGGGCCTCGCCAGCGTCCCGGACCCCGAAGGTGCAGCCGGGCGTGTGGTTGCGCTGGAGACTGCGCTGGCATCCCACCACTGGGATAACGTCACTTTGCGTGATCCGCAGAAGACCTACAACCTGAAGACCGCGGACGAAGGACGCCAGTTGTTCCCCTTGCTGGACACCTGGTTCGAGGCGGCCCGAATCGACGCCGACAAGCGGAGCGAAATCGTCGTCAGCACGCCCGACTTCTTCACCGGTGCAGCAGCACTCCTCGAATCCGAGCAGCTGGGAACGTGGAAGGAATGGCTTGCACTGCGGGTCCTCAGTTCCGCAGCGCCCTACCTATCCTCGGAATTCGTGGACACGAACTTCGATTTCTATGGCACAACGCTCAGCGGCACACCACAGAACAAGGAGCGTTGGAAGCGCGGAGTCGCCGTCGTCGAGGCCGCACTCGGCGAGGCTGTCGGCCAGATCTATGTCGACCGGCACTTCCCGGCCGGACACAAGGCCAGGATGCAGTCCCTCGTGGACAACCTGATTGAGGCCTACCGGCAGAGCATCTCCGAACTCACCTGGATGGGCGAGGAAACCAAAACCGAAGCCCTCAAGAAGCTGGCCGCCTTCCGCCCGAAGATCGGATTCCCGGACCAATGGATTGACTACTCGGCTGTGGTGATCGACCCCAATGACCTTCTGGGGAACGTGGAGCGTGCGCATGACGCCGACGTCGACCGCCACTTGGACGAGGTCGGCAAGCCGGTTGATCTGAACAAGTGGCTCATGACTCCGCAAACGGTAAATGCGTATTACCACCCAATGCTGAACGAGATCGTTTTCCCGGCGGCAATACTGCAGCCACCCTTCTTTACGGCAGATGCCGATGACGCCGTGAACTACGGCGGAATCGGTGCAGTGATCGGCCACGAGATCGGCCATGGCTTCGATGACCAGGGTTCGCAGTTTGACGGCAGCGGTGCCTTGCGGAACTGGTGGTCCGAGCAAGACCGGGCTGCCTTTGAAGCCCTCACCGCCAAGCTCGTTGCGCAGTACGATGCCTTGTCCCCCTATGCGGCCCCGGACCACAAGGTCAACGGAAAGCTGACGCTGGGCGAGAACATTGGAGACCTCGGCGGTCTGACGATCGCGTACAAGGCTTACTTGTTGAGCCTGAACGGTTCGGAGCCCGAAGTCCTCGACGGCTTCACCGGACAGCAGAGGTTCTTCATGTCGTGGGCTGCCGGTTGGCGCCAGGTCATCCGCAGCGAGGAAGCAATCCGCAGGCTTGCCACCGACCCCCACTCCCCCAATGAGTTCCGTACCAACGCCATAGCCCGCAATCTCGATGCTTTCCATGAGGCTTTCACCATCAGCGACGGAGATGGCATGTGGATGGCGCCCGGGGAGCGCGTCAGCATCTGGTAAAACTGTGGCCGGGCATCCCGCGAGGGGTGCCCGGCCACTGTTTGACCTAAACCAAGTTGGCGCTGTTGGGTTCAGCTTGTCGCTATTGAGTAATGTACAGCGGGTTGACCTGCTGGCAGACGGCATCATTCGCCGTCTGGTTGACCACATCCGAAGGCACTGATGCCGAGCCGTACTTCGTCCCGGTACCAAAGTCGGTTCCCATGTAGAGCTGGACGCCGGAGACTCCCGGAGCCTCTTGGACCTGGGCTGCAGGAATGCCCAAGAGCGTGGCCACATCCGTAGCGACGTCCGCAAACCCGCTGCCGTAGTAGACCACCGTCTGCTCCACCGGATTCGCCAGGTAGGACACAGACTGGGTGAACCCATCACCTGTGAGAACGGCCATG
The DNA here is from genome assembly GCF_044755025.1 of Paenarthrobacter sp. NPDC092416. Lineage (NCBI taxonomy): Bacteria > Bacillati > Actinomycetota > Actinomycetes > Micrococcales > Micrococcaceae > Paenarthrobacter > Paenarthrobacter sp. NPDC092416. Next base: position 209,284 of record NZ_JBIVQG010000007.1, on the reverse strand, counting down.
ATTTCCTGTGCGCGCGAACTCACACCAGTGCCGTTGGCAACAGCCACCGGCTGGATGGCCTTGTTGTATGCCGGCGCGGCAGGGGGAGCCGTTGTGGGCGTTCCAGACGGCGACTCAGTGGCCGAACCCGTCGGAGTGGCCGTGGGGCTGGATGTGGCGCCCGGTGTTGTGAGATCAAGGTCCGCTTGGAGTGCGGCGAACAACTGGGACGCTTGCGGCTCCACGAGTTCCAGCCGGTTGATGTCAACAGCGGCGGGCTGCGTGGGAACCGCAACGAACGCAACCTTGGAGACGTCGATGTCCTTCAACCTGCCACCAATGGTCAGGAGCGACGGAACATCCGCCAAGCCTTCATCGACCGTCAGGTTCTGGGTCACGACGTCGGCGATCTGGAGCAACCGTTGCGGATTACCGAGCGTTCCGTCTGCCTTGAGCTTCCTGGTCAAGGACGAGAGGAATGCCTGCTGGCCCTTGATGCGTCCAAGGTCTCCGCCGTCGCCGAACGCATGCCTGGTACGAAGGAAGGCCAGAGCCTGTTCGCCCTCGACCAGCGAGTTGCCCTTTGCCAGGCGCAGGCCGGAGTCAGGGTCGAAGACGGGGTCACTAACGCAGACGTCCACGCCACCCACTGCTTTGGAAAGCTCCTTGACCGCATTGAAGTCCGCCATCATGAAGTGGTCAATCTCAAGGCCGGTCAACTTGTTGACCGTGTCAACGGCACAGCCGATGCCGGCCTCAGCCATTGCCTCGTTGATCATGACGCCCCTGCGCGCAGGGTACGTCTGGTTGGTGGTGTGATCCGTGCACTGGGGAACATCCACCAAGAGGTCGCGTGGGAAGCTCATGACACTGACACGCTTGTTGTCCGCGGAAATATCCAGAAGCATCATGACATCCGAGTGGCCGTATCCAGTGGAGTCCTCGGCGCTGCCATACTGCGAGTTCTTTCCATCCCGGGTATCCGAACCCAAAATCAGGATCTGCAGCCGGTCGGACTTGTCGTTGACCACCGTGGCGCTCGTGTCGCGGCTTTCGCCGGCTGTGAGTGGCGCCTTGGTGATGTTGGACTGGAGCCTGATGAACCAGAAAGCCGCAAAAGCCACGCCGGCAACCAACGCCACCGAGACAACGCCGGTAACAATCTTGAGCCAGAGCGGAAGTCCCTTGGGCACGTTCATGTGGCGCGGGGTGCCTTCGGCGTCCTCACCATGGCGTGCCACGCTGATGCCAGCGGTGCCGGTGCCCTCTGGGCGGGCGTCACGACGTCGCACTATTCGGTTTACCTTTCGTCAAACACGTGGATTCCGGCAATCATAGTGGCCGATTCTGGGAAGTTCCTTATCGACTCCATCCATGCCGGCCCCCATGACGCCGGTCAGAAGCCCAGCTTGACCAGCTGCTTGGGGTCCCGCTGCCAGTCCTTGGCAACCTTGACGTGCAGGTCAAGGTAGATCCTGGTGCCCAGCAACGTCTCGATGCCCTTGCGTGCATTGGTGCCAACTTCACGCAAGCGGCTGCCACCCTTGCCGATGATGATGGCCTTCTGCGACGGCCGCTCAACGTAGAGGTTAACCCGGACGTCCAACAAAGGGTTGTCCTCGGTGCGGCCTTCACGGGGAACAATTTCCTCCACCACGACTGCCAGTGAGTGCGGAAGTTCATCGCGGACGCCTTCCAAAGCGGCTTCGCGGATGAGCTCGGCGATCATGACGGCCTCTGGCTCGTCAGTCAACTCGCCGTCCGGGTACAGAGGCGGCGACGACGGCATGTGCCCGATGAGGACATCGGCAACAGTACTGACCTGGAACCCGTCAGCGGCCGAAACGGGAACGATATCTGCCCATCCCTGCTCCCCCAGGACTTCCCTGCCCAAAGCCGCGACTGCGAGCAACTGCTCGGTGAGGGCCTGGCGGTCAACCAGGTCCGTCTTGGTCACGATCGCCACAATGGGCTTGCGTCCCACGGCTGCCAACTGCGCTGCAATGTATTTGTCGCCCGGACCGATTTTTTCGTTGGCCGGAAGGCAGAACCCGATCGCGTCGACTTCGGACAAGGTGTCCGCGACGAGATCGTTGAGCCGCTTGCCCAGCAGCGTTCGCGGACGGTGCAGGCCCGGCGTGTCCACCAGGATCAACTGGGCGTCCTCGCGGTGCACGATGCCACGGATGGTGTGACGCGTGGTCTGCGGTTTCGCCGACGTGATGGCCACCTTTTGGCCCACCAAGGCGTTGGTCAGCGTGGACTTTCCGGCGTTCGGCCGGCCAACGAGGACCGAGAATCCGGCGTGGAAGCCACCGTAAGCGTCATCGGCGTCGAACTTCTTATTTTGCTTGCTCACGTGGAACTCCCTGTTGCGTTGTGTCGGCCTCGTCGAGAAGGTCTTCAAGGTCAGTGTCTTCCTTTGGCATGGCTGCCGCAATGATGTGGCTGACCCGGTTTCGGCGACCCTCCAGCCTATCGGCCTTCAGGGACACGCCGTTCACTTCCACGGAGCTTCCCACGATGGGGACCTGTCCGAGTGCCTTGGCAAGCAGCCCACCAACGGTGTCCACCTCGTCGTCTTCCAAGTCAACATCGAACAATTCGCCCAAGTCATCAATGCTCATGCGGGCGCTCACGCGGAAAGTGCCATCGCCAAGATCCACGGCTTCTTCCGCAGCGGCGTCGTACTCATCGACAATCTCACCCACGATTTCCTCTATGAGGTCCTCAAGGGTCACCAGCCCTGCCGTGCCGCCATACTCGTCGATGACAATCGCAACGTGAGTGGATTCCTGCTGCAATTCCTTCAGGAGATCGCTGACCGGCTTGGATTCCGGAACGTAGCGGACTTCACGGGCGAGGGAATCGACGTCGTGTGGCTGAAGACCTGCCTCGCCGCGATGCATGGCGGCAGCGACGTCCTTCAGGTAGAGGATTCCGCGGATCTGGTCTGTGTTCTCACCGATCACCGGAATCCGCGAGTACCCGGAACGCAGGAAGAGCCCCATGGCAGCTTCCAAATCCGAGCCCGTTCCGATGCTGACGATGTCCGTGCGGGGAACCATCACGGACCGCACCAACGTATCTCCGAAGTCGAACACGGAATGGATGAGCTCGGCCTCGTTGTCCTCGATCATGTCCGATTCCGCGGCGCGGTCTACGAACTCGCGGAACTCTTCCTCGCTGACGAAGGCATCATCGCCGCCCGGGGCACCGGGCGCCACAAGAGTGCCGAGCGAGACCAGCCACGCAGGGATCGGCCCCAGAATCCAGCAAAGAAACCTGATCAACGGAGCCGTGAACCGCACCACCGGACCCGAGTGGGCGCGTCCCAACTGCCGGGGCGAGACGCCAACAAGCACGAAGCCAATGACGGCCATAATGCCAGTCGCCGCAAGGCCCGCGAGCCAGACGTTGTCCAGCAGGTTATGAAGAAAAACTGCGACGGCGACTGCCGCAGCCATCTCGAACCAAACCCTCCAAAAGCGCAAGGCACGCATGTGGGCCACGGGGTTTCGAAGGATACTACCCAAGGCCTTTCCCTTGCTCCGGACTACCGATTGCTCGGCTTCGTGCCGGGGCAGGAAATTGAAAGCAGCCTCGGCTGCGGTCAGCAGGGCGACGAAGCTCAGAAAGACAAACGCCATGCCGACCAAAATGATCGAGGTCACTGCATGGTCTCCATGGGGGCGTCTTTGCCCAGGAATTCAGACAGCAGTTCCCGCTGCAAACCGAACATCTCTTCTTTTTCCTCAGGTTCGGCATGGTCGAAACCGAGCAGGTGGAGAATGCCGTGCGTGGTCAGCAGCAACATTTCATCCTGTGTGGCGTGACCGGCGTTCCGGGCCTGCACCTCGGCAACCTGCGGGCAAATCGCGATATCGCCCAGCATTCCTTGCGGTGTGGGCTTGTCCGGTGTGCCCGGTGTGAGCTCGTCCATGGGAACCGACAGAACGTCAGTCGCTCCGGGCTCATCCATCAGTTCGATGTGGAGCTTTTCCATGGCGGGTTCATCCACCAGGAGAATGGACAACTCTGCCTGGGGATGGATGTACAGGCGTTCGAAGATGAAGCGGGACAGGGTCACCAGTTGCGCTTCATCCACCACGACGCCGGACTCGTTGTTGACTTCAATGCTCATTTACGTTCTCCGCGTTTGTGATTTGAACCGGCAACATCCGTCCGGTGGGCGTCGTCCCACTTGCTGTAAGCAGAGACGATGTCGGCGACCAAGCGATGGCGGACGACGTCCGCGGCGTCGAGAATCGAGAAGTTGACGTCGTCAATTCCGCTGAGGATCTCGCGCACGATCCTCAGGCCCGAGGTTGCACCAAAAGGCAGGTCGATCTGGGTCACGTCGCCGGTGACCACCATCTTGGAGCCAAAACCCAAGCGGGTCAGGAACATCTTCATCTGCTCCGGCGTAGTGTTTTGTGCCTCGTCCAGGATGATGAAAGCGTCGTTCAGCGTACGCCCACGCATGTAGGCCAAGGGTGCTACTTCAATGGTTCCAGCTGCCATCAGCCTCGGGATGGACTCTGGGTCCATCATGTCGTGCAAGGCGTCGTAGAGCGGCCGCAGGTACGGGTCGATCTTGTCGCTCAGGGTGCCCGGGAGGAAACCAAGCCGCTCCCCTGCTTCGACGGCCGGGCGGGTCAGGATGATCCGGCTGACTTCCTTCAATTGAAGCGCCTGGACGGCCTTGGCCATGGCCAGGTAGGTCTTTCCTGTTCCTGCGGGTCCAATTCCGAAGATCACAGTGTTTGCGTCGATTGCGTCGACGTAATTCTTCTGGTTCAACGTCTTGGGGCGAATGGTCCGACCCCGGCTGGAAAGAATGTTGTGCGTCAGTACATCTACCGGGTTTTGGGCGGACTGCGTCCTCAACAGGGAGACCAGCTGTTGGAGGACCTCGGGAGTCACCACAGTTCCCTTGGCCACCAGACCGCGGACTTCCTCAAGCAGCCGCATGATGCGTGGGATGACTATGGACGGACCGGTCATGGACAGTTCATTGCCGCGCGCGTGGAAGTTGACCTCCGGGAACTGTTCCTCGATGTAGCGCAGCGCCTCATCATGGCTGCCCAATGAGTGAACCATCTGATCGGAATTGTCGAACGTAACGATTTCCGTGCGCGTGCCCGGTAAGGTGTGCGGGAACTCTGTGGGGGCCGGGTTACCGTTTCCGGTCCTCAGCCGCCCGTTCAGGGATTCAGTCATAGTGCTGGCCGTGTGGCCTGTTCTCCTCCGGTTCGTGACCTTTAGTCCATCGTTTCGACATACGTCCTGGACAATCTCGCCGGGACGCGTGCCGGATTGCCTTCAATCCTACGCCAGCCCGACGCGCCCGGCCCTGCATCTGCTGTCGTCCTTCGGGGAGGCGTCATCGTCCTTGGCATTTTGTCTCAACTCGGCATCAGGCCGATATCAATCCTGTTGCAGTTGGGGCCAGTTTCCCGAAAGGCAACCGCCCGCCGTCGAGGGTGTGCCAAGCTGGCTTAACGGGTGAAAAACGACCCCGTGTAACAGGGCTGGCGGCCACGGCCGTCCCCGAGGCAAGGAAACAGGATCGCGCAGTCAGCAGGTAAGCAGAAGGGCGTGCGGACGCGGACTAAATCCGTCGTCGCAGCGCCTGCGATGCTTGCTGTCCTCTTGCTGACAGGTTGCATCGCCAATGGCGCCCCCAATCAGACGGCCGTAAGCACGCCGGCCGTCACCGTCCAGGAGGCCCCCGCCAGTAATGCGCCGCTGGAGACCACCCAAGCGTCGACCAAGATCCCGGTCTACTGGATCGGACGGAGCAAGGAAGACGTCTACCTCTACCGCGAATTCCGTGATATCTCGGGTGATGGGAACCCTGTCACCACTGCTCTCCGGATCATGATGGCCGAGAAGCCGCTGGATCACGATTTCTTTACTCCGTGGCAAGAGCCCGGAAACCTGGCAACATCAATCTCCGGCAAGAACGTGATCACGGTGGACATTTCCCGCGACGCTTTCAACTCCAACCTGGATGCCGGCATGGCTCAGCGTGCGGTCCAGCAGCTCGTGTACACAGCCACTGCGGCCGCTTCATCCTCAGGATTGATCAACTCCGGCCAGCAGATCCAGGTGGTCATCCTGGTTGACGGCCATACCGACTACATGGCGTTCGGCCAAGTCCGTTTAGGCCAGCCCATGGCCAGGGATGCCTCGCTGGTTGCCCCGTTGTGGATCATCGATCCACAAGAAGACGTCTCCCTTCCCGCTGGTGCGGTCAAGTTCAATGGGCGCAGCACTGACAGTTCCAAGGCGGTCAGCTGGCAAATCCTTCGCGACAACGGCAGCGGCGAAAAGACAAGCCTCCTCAACGGGCAGACCAAAGCGACCGGCGAACCTGGCCAGTTGGGTGTCTTCACCTTCAGCGCGACACTGAAGGCCGGCAAGTATGAATTGCGCGTCACCCAGCTGGACGAATCAGGCGACACCAACCAAACCAACATTGACACCAGGCTGTTCAGCGTCCGCTAAGCTGCGGCTGCCGTGCTGAGGTTCGACGCCCCTACCAGCGGCCCAGTACATCGCTGGCGAGAACGACGGCGGCTGGTCCCGCCGTCGACGACCGCAACACATGGTGCCCCAACAGTGCTGTCACGGCCCCAGCATCGCTGAAACGGGTCACCTCGCGTGGCGAGATTCCACCCTCGGGTCCGACGATCAGAAGGACCTCACGGGCGCTGCCGCTGGCGTCCAGGATCTGTTGCTGCAGTACGGCGCGCAAAGGATTCTTGGCATCCTCATGAAGGATGATCGCCAGATCCGCGCCTTCTACAGCCTTGGCCAACCCGGCGGAATCCACCATCGGCCGAACCTCCGGAACCCAAGCCCTGCGCGCCTGCTTGGCTGCCGCTGCTACCACGGACTGCCACTTGGCGTGCGCCTTGGCCGCGCGGTCAGCCTTCCAGCGAACAATCGAGCGCTCGGACTGCCATGGAACGACGGCATCAATTCCCAGTTCCGTGGCTGTTTCGATGGCGAGTTCGTCCCTGTCGCCTTTGGCCAGCGCCTGGACCAACACCAAGCGGACAGCCGGCTGATCTTCGAAGACCACCTCGGATGCAGTTACCGACAGGGCTCCTGCGCCTGCCTCGGACACAGTGCCCGTCAGCCGGGTGCCCGCACCGTCGGCGATGTCAACGGACTCACCGACCGAAAGCCGTTTCACCGTAACAGCGTGCCTGGCTTCAGGGCCGTCGAGGACGAAGACCGAGCCGGCCACAACGCCGTCCAGGCTCCCGGCCGGCGTAAAGAATACTGGGTTGCTCACCGCTACAGGTTACCGAGCTTGTCCCGGAGCTTGGCGAACATTCCGCCACTGGCCACGAGCTTGCCTTCCGTGAACTGCTCCCCGCGCAGCTTGGCGAGTTGCTGCAACAACTCTTCCTGGGCCGGATCCAGCTTGCTGGGCGTTTCAACATGGAGGTGGACCTTGAGATCGCCTCGACCGTAGCCACGGAGATGGTTCACGCCCAGCCCGCGCAGGGTAATAATTTCACCTGACTGCGTGCCGGCCTTCACGTCGATCTCCTGTGGCCCGTCGAACGTCTCAAGCTTCAGCTCGGTACCAAGCGCTGCGGCAGTCATGGGAACACTCAGTGTGGCGTGGAGGTCGTCGCCCTCGCGCATGTACATCGAATCGTTGTTGACCCGAATCTCAACGTAGAGGTCACCGGCAGGACCGCCGGCAGGACCTGCTTCGCCTTGACCTGACAGCTGGATGCGCGTCCCGGTTGCAACGCCGGCAGGGACCTTGATAGTCAGGGAGCGGCGGCTACGGATACGGCCCTGGCCGCTGCATTCGTTGCAAGGGTCCTTGATGACGGTACCGAAGCCTTCGCAGGAGCCACAGGGTGCCGTGGTCATGACCTGGCCAAGAATGGAGCGGACCGCCCTCTGGACCTGTCCGCTGCCGCCACAAATATCACAGCGTTCCGGGTGCGTGCCCGGGCGGCAGCAGCTGCCGTCACAGCTGGGGCAGATGACCGCCGTGTCCACTTCAAGCTTCTTGTTGACGCCGAACACGGCATCCTTGAGGTCGATCCGTACGCTGATAAGGGCGTCCTGGCCTCGGCGCACCCGGGATGCCGGACCTGCATGGCCGCCGCCTCCGCCGAAGAAGGTATCGAAGATGTCCTGGAAGGCAAAGCCCTGGCCCGAGTAGCCGCCACCGAAGCCGTTGTCCGTGCCGTTCTCGTTACCCGTGGCGTCGTACACGCGACGCTTCTGGGGGTCGGACAGCACTTCGTAGGCGTGCGTCACGGCCTTGAACTGCTCCGCGACGTCTTCGCCGGGGTTAACATCCGGGTGAAGTTTCCGCGCCAGCTTGCGGTACGCCTTTTTGATCTCTTCGCCGGTGGCTTCCGGTGAGACTCCCAAAACGTCATAGTGGCTGCTCAAAGTCGGTATCTCTTCCTGGTTGTACTGCGGTTGTTTCCTCGGGGTGACTGTTCAGCCGCCGAGAATTCGTGAAAGGTAGCGGGCCACGGCGCGCACGGCGGCCATGGTGGTGGGGTAATCCATGCGGGTAGGGCCAAGAATGCCTACTTTGGCTCCCGAGCCGTAGCCGGTTGCCACCACGGACGCTTCGGCTAATCCGTCGTAGGGATTCTCGCGGCCAATACTGACCGTCACGCCGCGCGGATCGTCACCCATATCGGACAACAAACGAAGCATGACAACTTGTTCCTCAAGTGCCTCGAGTACCGGACCGATGCTCAGTGGGAAGTCCACATTGGAGCGAGCCAGGTTGGCTGTTCCGGCCATGAGGATCCGTTCCTCGCGGCTGCTGTCACAGAGGGCCTGCAGACCATGCGCCAGGGTCTGCGCCAAGCCGCGGAGCTCCGGCGGGCAGAGTGCTACCACCGATGGCAACACCTGGGGCAGCAGAGCCAACTGTGTCCCCGCGATGCTGCCCAGGAACCGGGCCCGCAACAGCATGAGGGCCTCGTTGCTGACGTCAGTGCCGGCGTCGAGGACTTTCTGCTCAACGTTGCCCGTGTCAGCGATCAGTACAACCAGCACCTGCTTGGGGGCCAGCAGGACGAATTCAACGTGCCGTACCAGGGCGCGGTTGGAGTGTGGGTACTGCACGACGGCGACCTGGTTGGTCAGCTGCGACAAGAGCCTGACGGTTCGCTCCAGGATGTCGTCAACATCATCAGGTCCTTCGAGGAGGGAGTGGATGGCCCGGCGTTCCGCGGCCGACAATGGCTTGACCTGCGAAATACGGTCCACGAACAGTCGGTAGCCCTTGTCCGTGGGAATCCGGCCGGCACTGGTATGCGGAGCGGCAATCAGGCCCTCTTCCTCGAGGACAGCCATGTCGTTCCTGATGGTGGCGCTCGACACGCCCAGATGGTGACGCTCCACAAGGGCTTTGGAGCCTACTGGCTCACGTGAGTGGACGTAGTCCTCAACGATGGCGCGCAGCACTTCGAGCTTGCGTGGCTCACTCATGGCAACACCTCCTGACGACTGCCCGATCCCAATGGCTGTGCACTGATGGACCTGCTTCCAAAGACTTCACTTAGCACTCAACATGCCCAAGTGCTAACAAGTCTAGTATGAGCCAGACCGTTGTTAGCATTGAAACCGCCCGCGGGAGAGTTCTCCGGCGGGGCCGGACGCGTCTGCGTTCCGGCGGGAATTCCTAGTGCGAAATGGTGTGAAGTCCTTGGCTTTCGACAATTGGGGACCCCAGGATCTGACGGCTCCTGCCAAACGCCAACTCCCGGAGGTTCCTGTCCAACGAGGCATGGTCCTGGAGGACGTCCAGTCCGGTTGGGTGGGCGAAGTGGTCCGTGTCGAGAAGTCCGGCGGCATGCACATCGTTGCCTTGGAGGACCGGCGGGGAAAGATCAAGTCATTCCAGCTCGGCTTTGGCTTCCTTCTGGAGGGGCAGGCCATCCGGCTGATGCCCCCGGCGCCCAGACCCGCAACTTCCCCGGTTCAAGCCGGTCGCACCGCTTCAGGCTCTGTCCGCCTTCAGGGCCAGCGCGCCCAGGTGGCCAAGGCGAGTCGGATCTGGGTAGAAGGCAAGCACGACGCCGAACTCGTCGAGAAAGTTTGGGGTGATGACCTCCGGGTGGAGGGCATTGTCGTCGAACCACTGCACGGCGTGGATGACCTCAAGGCCGCGATCACCGAGTTCTCGCCCGGACCGGACCGTCGTCTGGGAATTCTGGTGGATCACTTGGTTCAAGGGTCCAAGGAATCCCGGATTGCAGCTGACGCCATGACCGTGCCGGGAGCTTCCGGAAACGTCCTGATCGTGGGACACCCTTACATTGACGTCTGGCAAGCCATCAGGCCCAAGGTCCTGGGCATCGAAGAGTGGCCCGAGATACCGCGCGGGATGGATTGGAAAACCGGAATCCTCAAGGCCTTCGGATGGCCGCACCAAACTGCCGAGGACGTAGGCCTTGGCTGGCAAAAACTGCTCGGTGCAGTTCGCAGCTACTCAGATCTGGAAGCATCGCTGCTTGGCAGAGTGGAAGAAGTCATCGACTTTCTCACCGTCCCCTGAAACCCCCTACGCGGATCCTTCGCGCCACAGCGGGGCGTTGGTCTCCGGAAGCGGCCTTGACCCAGTATTCTGGGACAGCAACACCGCAGCATCTTTACAGCAAAGGGAAGACACCGTGGCAGAGAACGCTCCTGAAGAACCGGGCAGCGCCGCAGGCCAGCCCCAGTACCATGGCGCGCCTGCCAACGCACTCCCACTCACCGCCAGCGAGGACCGCCAATGGGCCACACTCGCCCATTTCGGCGGCATTTTGGGCTGCCTTCCATCGCTCCTGATCTATTTGATCTTCCGCGACCGCGGGCCGTTCACAGCTCAGGAATCCAAGGAAGCACTCAACTTCACCTTGCCGCCCACCATCGCCGCCGTAGTGGCCAACCTTTTGGTGATGGTTCCAGTTGTCGGCAACATCTTCGCGGTAATCGCTACGGCTATCTGGGTTGCACTGACGTGCTTCTCGGTCTCCGCGGGAATTCGGGTAAACCATGGCCAGCCGCACAGGTACCGGGTCAACCTTCGCTGGATCAAGTAGCCCCCACCGGCCATAGCCTCAGTCCGGCAGGATCCTTCTGACCACAGCGTCCGCGAGCAGCCGGCCCTTCAAGGTGAGAACCAAGCGTCCCTTGAAGGCGGCTGCCGGGTCCACCAGCTGGTCCGCGATGAGTCCAGCCATGGCGTGCCGGCCAACCTTATCCAAGGCATCCACTGACAGTCCCGTCCCAAGCCGCGCCTCAAGCATGATGCGCTCCACTTCCCGGGTATCGGCGTCGAGCGTTTCCCGGCCAGCGGCCGGCGATGTCCCTGAAGCCAACCGTGATGCGTAGGCTGTGGGGTGCTTGACGTTCCACCATCGGACACCGCCAACGTGCGAATGGGCGCCAGGACCGATACCCCACCAGTCGTCTCCCCGCCAATAAGCCAGGTTGTGCCTGCACGCTTGCTGGGGGGTCCTGGACCAGTTGCTGACCTCGTACCATTCCAGACCGGCGGCTGAAATCAGCTGGTCGGCGAGCTCGTACTTGGCCGCGTGGTCGTCGTCGTCAATTCCGGGGACTTCTCCCCGCCTGATCTGCGCGGCCAGTTTGGTGCCCTCTTCCACGATCAGGGCGTACGCGCTGATGTGGTCGGGCTCATACGACAAAGCGGTCTCGAGGGATACTTGCCAATCGTCCATGGACTCCCCCGGCGTACCGTAGATGAGGTCCAGGCTGACGGCGAGTCCCGCCTCCCGCGCCCACTTCACTACTTGGGGCACACGGCTGGGGGTGTGGGTGCGATCCAACACTTTGAGAACATGCGGCACGGCCGACTGCATTCCGAAGGACACCCGCGTAAATCCGGCGTCGGCCAGCAGCTGCAAGGATTCACGCGTGACGGAGTCAGGGTTTGCCTCGGTGGTGACCTCAGCGCCTGGTTCCAATCCCCAATGCCCCACTGCGGCATGCAGTATCCGGACAAGATCTTCGGCAGGCAGCAACGTAGGCGTGCCACCGCCAAAGAAGACTGTACTCAGTGGCCTCCGAGGCACGTTGGAAGCGTCCAGTGCCGCAGCCGCAAAGTCCACTTCCGCCACAGCGGTAGCGGCGTAGGCATCCTGGGACGCACCGCCGCCGAGCTCTTTGGCGGTATAGGTGTTGAAGTCGCAGTACCCGCAGCGCACGGCGCAGAAGGGGATGTGCACGTAGAGCCCGAACTTGCGCTGTTCGACGCCGGCAAGCGCCTGCGGGGGCAGCACGCCGTCGGCCGGTGCCGGGTCACCAAGAGGAAGGACGCTAGGCATTCATACCGCCCAGCGTCCGTTCCGAAAGAGATACCACTACTTCTTGGCCTTGTCCTTGGACTCGTCAGTGGTCAGTGCGGCAATAAACGCTTCCTGGGGAACCTCGACGCGGCCCACCATCTTCATGCGCTTCTTACCTTCCTTCTGCTTTTCGAGCAGCTTGCGCTTACGGGTGATGTCACCGCCGTAGCACTTGGCCAGGACGTCCTTGCGGATAGCCCGGATGCTTTCACGGGCGATGATGCGGGAACCGATCGCAGCCTGGATCGGCACTTCGAACTGCTGGCGCGGGATCAATTCGCGGAGCTTTCCGGTCATCATGACACCGTAGGCGTAGGCCTTGTCGCGGTGGGTGATGGCACTGAAGGCATCCACTTGCTCGCCCTGGAGCATGATGTCCACCTTGACCAGATCGGCAACCTGTTCGCCGTCCGCCTTCCAGTCCAGTGAGCCATAACCGCGCGTCTTGGATTTGAGGATGTCGAAGAAGTCGAACACAATCTCGGCCAGGGGCAGGCGGTACCTGATTTCCACCCGGTCCTCGGAGAGGTAGTCCATGCCACCCATGACACCGCGGCGGCTCTGGCAAAGCTCCATGATGGCGCCTACGAACTCGTTCGGTGCCAGGATGGTGGCGGACACCATAGGCTCGCGAACCTCGGAGATCTTGCCAGTGGGGTACTCGCTCGGGTTGGTCACGTGGACCACGCGCTTGTCTTCCAGCGTTACCTCGTACTCCACGTTGGGGGCTGTGGAGATGAGGTCCAGGTTGTATTCGCGTTCCAGGCGCTCACGGGTGATTTCGAGGTGCAGCAAACCCAGGAAGCCAACGCGGAACCCGAATCCCAGCGCTGCGGACGTCTCGGGCTCGTAGACCAAAGCGGCATCGTTAAGCATCAGCTTCTCCAGTGCATCGCGGAGCACGGGATAGTCCGTGCCGTCCAGCGGATACAGACCGGAGAAGACCATCGGCTTGGCGTCTGCGTAGCCGCTCAACGATTCCGACGCCGGCTTGGCCAGGTTGGTGACCGTGTCGCCAACCTTGGACTGGCGGACGTCCTTCACACCGGTGATCAGGTAGCCGACCTCGCCCACTCCCAAGCCCTTGGAAGGTGTGGGCTCCGGAGAGCTGACGCCGATTTCCAGGAGTTCGTGAGTTGCGCGGGTGGACATCATCTGGATCCGCTCGCGCGGGTGCAGCATGCCGTCCACGACGCGAACGTACGTGACCACGCCGCGGTACGTGTCATAGACGGAGTCGAAGATCATGGCGCGTGCCGGTGCATTGGCATCGCCCACTGGAGCCGGCAGGTCGCGGACGATCTTGTCCAGCAGCGCTTCGACGCCAGCACCGGTCTTACCCGAGACGCGCAAGACGTCCTCGGGATCGCCTCCAATGAGGTTGGCCAGCTCTGCGGCATACTTTTCAGGCTGCGCAGCAGGGAGGTCGATCTTGTTCAGCACGGGGATGATCGTGAGGTTGTTTTCCATCGCCAAGTAGAGGTTGGCAAGGGTCTGGGCCTCAATACCCTGCGCAGCGTCGACAAGGAGGATCGCGCCTTCGCAGGCAGCGAGGGACCGCGAGACTTCGTAAGTGAAGTCAACGTGACCCGGAGTATCGATCATGTTAAGGGCGTAGCTGGTGCCGTCGAGTTCCCACGGCATGCGCACTGCCTGGGACTTGATGGTGATGCCGCGCTCACGTTCGATATCCATACGGTCCAGATACTGGGCCTTCATGTCGCGTGATTGAACGACGCCGGTGTACTGCAGCATGCGGTCGGCCAGGGTGGACTTACCGTGGTCGATGTGGGCAATGATGCAGAAGTTCCGGATGATGGCCGGATCTGTTGCGGCGGGCACCGGTGCGGTGCGGGCCATGGGAGACACGCAGGATCCTAACTGTCGACACTCACACGGCAATCCTGCCGACTGGCTATAGCCAACCGGATCATGCCGCGCACTGATCCTCTAGTCTCCCATGAACCTGCGCTTCGCCGTACATTGGCTGCTCACCCGGAGGACATGCCGCGGACACCGTTCCGGTGCCGTTGCGTTGCGGCGCGGCGAGGTAGCGTTGTGCCATGGCTTTGGACTTGCGCCCACTCGGCAAATTGATCATGCGATCCCTCAAAGTCTTGGGCGGCAAAAGCACCCCAAGCGCTGCGTCGCAACGGCAGCGGACCGCGCGTACCGCCGTCGACCCGTCCACCGCGTCTTACCCTGGCGATTTCCAAGGGACAGCCAAGGTCTTCTACTCCCCCAAGCCTGACGGTCAACCAGACCCGGGAGAGATTGTCTGGAGCTGGGTTCCATACGAAGAAGACCATTCGCAGGGCAAAGACAGACCCGTGCTGATTGTTGCCCGTGACGGCGCTTGGTTGCTCGGCCTCATGTTGACCTCCAAGGACCACGACAATGACACCCCGGACTATGTGGACATCGGAACAGGTTCCTGGGACCGCCAGCGGCGCCCCAGCGAAGTGAAGCTCGACCGGATTATCCGTGTGAATCCGGGGGCAGTGAGGCGCGAAGGTGCGGTCCTCGACAACGGGAGGTTCCAGGGCGTTGCGCGGGAGTTGCGGGCACGACACGGCTGGAACTAAGCCGAACCGGCAGAATCTGCACCGGTCTGCTATTCTATATAGCTGTGTGTCCGTGCAGGTCGACGGCCACTCATGGTTGGCTGCCATAGGCATCCCCACGCCGCTCAGTCGATGGCCAACCTGAAAACCCTCTAGACCATTTCCGCATTAAAAAGAGAGTTCATACGTGGCTAATATCAAGTCCCAGAAGAAGCGCATCCTCACCAACGAGAAGGCTCGCCTGCGTAACAACGCCGTCAAGTCCGAGCTGAAGACGGCCATCCGCGCCGTCACCACCGCCGTTGAGTCTGCTGACAAGGATGCCGCTGGAACTGCACTTGTTGCTGCCAGCCGCAAGCTGGACAAGGCTGTCAGCAAGGGCGTTATTCACAAGAACAACGCTGCAAACCGCAAGTCGGCGATCTCCAAGAAGGTCAACGCACTCTAAGGTTTTTCCAGTTCGACTGAGCTGATCAAGAGGCCGGCACCCACGGGTGCCGGCCTCTTGGATTTAAGTGCCTTTGGAGCTGCCCAGATCCGGGGGATCAGCTGCCGCGGGCCAATCCGTTGCGACGAGCAGATCAGTTCCGACGGGCGGACATGGCGATCACGGTTACTGCGTGCTCCACGGCGTAGACCGGGTCCCGGGACAGGCCTTTGACCTGGGCGTCGGCTTCGGCCACGACCTGGATAGAACGAATAAGGCCATCCGGAGTCCATCGGCGGACATCCCGTTGAGCCTGCTCCACCAGCCACGGCTGCATTCCCAAATTCTTGGCAACCTGCGCAGAGGACCCGTGGGCTCCGGCGACCTTGGCCAGCGTGCGCAGCTTGGCAGCCAGTGCTGCGACCAGCGGAACAGGATCCACACCGGTGGCCAATGCATGGCGCAGCGTGGAAAGAGCCAGTGGCCCGTTTCCGGCCATAGCGGCATCCGCCACCTTGAAGGCCGTGGCTTCAACCCGGCCGCCGTAGTACTTCTCCACTGTTGCTGCATCGACTGCTGTTGTGGAATCCGCGATCAGCTGACTGCAAGCAGCTGCAAGCTCGGACAAGTTTGCTCCCACTGCGTTCACAAGGGCCTGGACCGCTTCGCCTTCGATGCGTCGCCCGCCCGCCTTGAATTCGGACACCACAAACGCAGTCTTGTCCGAATCCTTCTTCAGTGGTTGGCAGTCAATCACAGGCCAGCCCGCCGCTTTGACGGCATCCAGCAGCTTCTTACCTCGGACTCCACCAGAGTGCCGCAGAACCAGGACGACGTCGTTCTCCGGGTGGCCAAGGTAACCGAGGGTATCGGCCAGGAAAGCATCGTTCATGGCTTCCAAACCCTCCACCTCTATGAGCTTGGCCTCGCCGAAAAGGGACGGGGTCACGGTCATGGCCAGAGAGCCAGCCTCGTAGCTGCCCGCATTGAGCCTGCTGAGCTCGACATCCGGAGCGGCCTCACGCACCTGACCCCGAATGCGATCCATCGCCCGGATGCCCAAATAGTCCTCGGGTCCCATGATCAGGACTACGGCGGCCGGCGCAGCATCGCGCCAACTGACGTTGTTCGACGCAGCACTCTTGGCCCGGGTGGTTTGGGCAGCAGCCACTGGTGGTTCCTTCCGGAGGGTTTTTTGCAGACTCCAAGTCTGCCATGCCTGCGGGTCGGTGGCAGTGTGGAAGAGGCTTCCAGCCTTTCCAAAAGTCCAGAGATCCTGCCATGCAAGGAAATCGTGTGACTGAAGACTCCTTCGAGATGAAAGACCATCCATGCCACGACAATTGTGACCACGGACAGAACCGCCATGGAGGCCGTTCCCCAGGTGCCCTCGGCCCAGGGCAACGACGCCCCCGGCAGTCCGGCGAAGAAGCGAGCCACCGCTGCAACGACGCCGGCGCACAGCCCGGCAACAGCAAGCGGTACCGCGCCGAGCCACGGCGCCAAAGCCGTCACCGGCACGGCAACGGTGCCCAGGACGGTCACGGGAGCTACGAAAGGACCCACGACGACATTGGCGATCAACGAATACGACGAGAACTGTGGTTGAAGAGCAACGATGACTGGGCCGCACAAGACTTGCGCCGCCAAAGGCACGGCCACACCGGCAGCCAACCACCGGGGTATCTGCGCAGGGACCCAAGACGCAATGCGCGCGCCCAAGAGCACGATGCCCAGTGTGGCAAGGACAGACAACAGGAACCCAACGTCGTTAGCCATGCTCGGGTCCAGAACCAAGAGAGCGACTGCAGCCAGGCACAGGAAGCTCAGTGAGCGGCCCGCCAAGCCACCGGATAGTGCAGCAAGTCCCACAGCGCCCATGACCGCAGCACGCAGTACGCTCGCATCCGGTCCCACCATCACAACGAACGCAAAGAGGCCACAAAGCGCAAATGCTGCTGCAGCGGGCCGAGGCAGGCGCAGACACCTTGCAAGCAGGATGAGCCCACCCAGAATTAAGCTGCAATTGGCACCGCTGACAGCTGTGAGATGACTCATTCCGGTAGCCTTCATGGCGACGTCAAGACTCTCCGGCAGTGCACTGGTGTCTCCGGTGACCATTCCCGGCAACAGACCAGCAGCATCCGGAGGCAACCAATCTGCGGCCTCACGAAATTCTTCCCGCAACTGGCCTGCGACCTGCCGGGCATCAAATGTATTCTCCAACACCGTAGGCGGAGACGATGCGGAGACCACGGCGGCCTCTGCCTGACCGGGCTGCACCTGGTTCAGGGTACCTGTAGTCCTCACTCGCTGCCCCGGGCGAACGTCCCGCCAGCCTTCGCCGCCCAAGACCATGACGTCCGCAGAGGTTTGCACAACAGCCCCGTTGGCTACGAACTCGACAAGGTGCGCGGCCACCTGCCACCGGCCAGAGCCGGAGTGGCCCGGCGTCGGCGCCTCCCGCGGAGCGTCAGTGATGACAAGCTGGATGACCACACCGTCACGCGCTTCCACCGAGCGGGCAAGAGGACCGTCCTCGCGACTGGCAGCTGCCAGTGCGCAATGGGCAGCAACTGCTGCACCCAGAAGGCACGCCACGGCCAAGGTCGCCGAAACGGTCCTGGCCGGTCGCCTCAACCCGCCGCGCACACGATTCCGTCGAAACGGGCCCTGCTCTCTCTGGAATCGTGGCCTACCCGCCCCAGCGGCGTGCAGCGACAGCGCCCCGGCTGCAAGCGCCAGAACGATGCAAAGTCCAACCGACCAGCGTGACTCCACCAAGCCACCCAGGAACCCCGTGACCCAGGTGCACACCACAGCCGGCACAAGCCTCAGATCCGTACGTTTGCGCGCACCTGCCACGTTCCCAGCCACGCTAGACCGTCACAAGATCGCTCTTGGATTCCACGAGCTTCGCACCAGCACCATCCATGACGTCCAGCTCGGAGATTGAGAGCTGACCTGCATTCAGTGCAGTTGCATCAGGGGGTGCTTCCCGGTTCCAGCGTGGCATGAAGCGAGCCTATGGCGGGCGTCGCGCCCAGTGTGCCTGAATCTTGGGCTATGTGGATAAGTGTGGAGGATCAATTGCTGACATGCACCAGAACACACGGTCTAGGGACGGAGAATACATAATCATTACTCCCGGGAAGAATACACGGGGAATCGCCTCCGGGCGGATGACGGACGACGGAAAACAGACAGGGTTGTTCCCCTGATCAGGGATGGGATGAGGGAAGCATCTCCACCGAGCGAAGCGATGAGCGAAATCAGTGCTGTAAGAAAAGGGAAGAGCGAGCGTGGTGCGAAGAAGAAGTTGGCTCGTGGACCTAGCTAATAACGGGCGCCGTCTGCTGATCTCGTTTCCGGGGGTTCAGGCTCTTCGCGTTCCAAGGGAAGACCTGCTGCGTGTCGCCTAAGATCCTCCTTGGCCTCCGCGTTCACTCGCCGTAATCCCCGAGCGCCCTTGACCACAAACAGGGCCGCCGCAAGCAACAGAAGGCTCACTAATGCGATGGACCAATATGTGGAGGGGTCATTGATTTTTGGCTTTGTGAATCAGAAGAAGATTATCGCGATGAGCATGATGACGTTGGCGACGAAGTAGGGACCGAACATCGAGAAGACAGCGTTCCATGTCGCTTTGCTGGATCGAGTTCTCACAGAAGCTCCTTTCCGTATTGCGGAACGCCTTGCCCCGGCACTCCGAGCGGACGCCAAGGCTATCTGAAAGCTATCAGGCTGGGTTGGTACGGCCGGGATGCCCGCCTGGTTTCCCCCAATCCCAGTCATGTCAGAAGGAGAGATTCGCTTTGGCAAGCAAAACCGGACGGTTTAGAGCCCCCTCCGCAGCTGCAGGACAAATGAGGATGCCGAAATACCGAGACGGAGACAGAGACAGGAACAACTACGGTCCACGATGATTGGCTTGGCGGCGTCGATTGTATGTCACGTCGTCGAGGCAAGTGCCACGCTGGTTGTCGCACCGTCGGGCAGGCGGCAGGCGGCAGGCGGCAGGCCTTCGAGCATGTTCTCCGAAGATTACCGAACTTGGGTCAAGCGAGAAACGAAGGCCTTGAGGCCTCAAGGACAGGCCACACCGCAACTTGGCGTCGGTACCTCTCTGTGGTTCAGCGAGATCCTGTTTAGTGGATTCGGCCGTCATATCGAACCGGGCAACCGAGCTTTTCGGCGGCCTTCAAGAACGGGCTGTGGCGATCGGGAAGGAAATGTCCAGGGCATGTTCTCCTCCGCGAGGAATTCCACCTGGGCGGGGACAGGGACGTTCAAGCGGCTCACATACACCGCACGGATGGCTGAGCGCTCGACCCGCCACTGCCCGGCAAAGCGTGCAAGCCAACGAAATCTCATCCGGAACTCACTACGAGAATCATCCAGGGTCAGCAGCACCCAGGGGCCTGGGATCCTTGTCATTTTTCCAAGTCTTTCCAGGCCGCCTTTGAACGTGTAGGTCTTTTGAACACCTTAAAAGGATTGAAATTCAGGTGGGGAGCGGAATCCAGTGAACAGGAGCGCGAGCACGAACGCGAACGCCCATCCAGCGAAATTGGTGAGCCGTCTGCTCTCGAACACGCAGTATGCGCTCCGATCCACCGGCCTTTGAGCGCGCCCTTACACCTGAAGCTCTGAGAGCTGCCTCTTTGGCTCCTGTTATGAATGCACTCCAGTCGGTAGGCTTTTAGGTGCACATACGTGCACATATGCACTGGATGCGTGAGGTGGAGTTTCGATGTTGTCAGTGTTGCGGGACCGAACCTACCGGCGACTGTTTTCGGCACAGGTCATGGCCCTGATCGGGACGGGACTGTTGACGGTGGCGTTAGGGCTGTTGGCGTTTGATCTGGCTGGCAGCAATGCCGGTGCGGTGATGGGGACAGCGCTGACGATCAAAATGCTGGCTTACGTGGGGGCCTCCCCCGTGATCAACGCTTTGGTGGCGCGGTTGCCGAAGAAACCGGTCCTGATTGTTGCGGACCTGGTCAGGGCTGCCACGGCTTTGTGCCTGCCGTTCATCACGGAGGCGTGGCAGATTTACGTGGTGATCTTCCTGCTGCAGTCAGCCTCCGCGACGTTCACTCCTGCGTTCCAGTCCTTGATCCCCATGGTGCTCAAGAAGGAGCGTGACTACACCCACGCCCTGTCTTTGTCCCGGTTGGCGTATGACATGGAGGCCCTGGTCAGCCCTGCGGCTGCTGCGTTGTTGCTGAGCGTGGTCAGCTACAACAACCTGTTCCTGGGCACTATGTTCGGGTTCCTGTTCTCGGCCGGGATGATCGCCGCCAGCGGACTTCCGAAGATCGCCGCGGAGACAGGCACGGCGGGTTCGCTCTGGCACCGGACCACCCTCGGCGCCCGGATCTTCTGGAAGAACCGTAGGCTGCGGTCACTGCTCGCCTTGAACCTGGTGGTTGCGGCGCCGACGGCCCTGGTGCTGGTCAACTCGGTGGTTTACGTCCGCGACGTTCTCCACCGGCCTGAGACCGATCTGGCACTTGCCCTTGCGTGTTTCGGGGTCGGGTCCATGATCGTGGCCGTCGCTGCCCCGCGGGCTCTGGAGCGGTTCGGGGACCGGGCCGTGATGCTCACCGGCGCGGCCCTGATCCCGGTGGCGCTGGCCGGGGCCACGACAACAACTGCCCTGGCATCACCGGAAGCCGCCTGGTGGTGGCTGCTAGGGCTGTGGTTCCTGCTCGGCGCCAGCAATTCCACGATCCTCACCCCGTCCTCGCGGTTGTTGCGGGATGCTTCTACAGAGGCAACCAGGCCGCATGTGTTCACTGCCCAGTTCTCCCTCTCCCACGCCTGCTACATCATCGCCTACCCCTTGGCCGGCTGGCTTGGAGCCGCAGCAGGTTTGGGCTGGGCAGCGGCCGCGCTGACAATTCTTGCGATACTAGGCAGTGCAGGTGCATTCTTGTCCTGGCCTCGGCAAGATCTCACACGAGCCGGGGAACCCGTAACGAAGGAGCCAAGCGTTGAGCAGCCAGCCGAGCAGCGCGTTCCCTGACGCTCCCGAGACGCCCTCGCTGTTCCACCCGGTCACCCCCGGCCCGGAACTGCTGGAGAGCGCTGCCGGTACCTTGCGGATGCTGGCCGAACCAACCCGCCTGCAACTGCTGTGGCAACTCGCCCAAGGCCCGAAGTCCGTCACCGAACTCGTCGACGAAGCACTCGTTCCCCGGACGGTGGTCAGCCAGCATCTGGCCAAACTCCGGCTCAGCGGACTGGTCGATACCCGCAAAGACGGAAGGCACGTGATCTACTCCTTGCACGACGGCCACCTGCTGCGCGTGATCCAGGAGACCCTTAACCACGCCGATCACCAGATCTCCGGCGAACCCACCCACGATTAACCGCCACAGGGCACTGTTACCACAAGCGGACAAAAGCGGACACCTCTACGAGTACTCCATCAGGGGGTACCAGTATGGACTGAGAGAAGTGAAAGGAACTGGTGCCGAATCGACAGTTCTCAACAATGAGACCCAAGCCTGGGAGAGCCTCGACGGGTTTGTGAAACTTCCCTAAAGCTGCTAAACCGTCACCAGGTTGCGAAGGGATTCCATGAGCTTCGGACCGATACCATCGATGGCGTCCAACTCGTCGATCGACGCGAAGGGTCCATGCTCCTTGCGCCAGTCGACGATTCGCTGAGCCGTAACCGGCCCCACCCGGGGCAGCGTGCCCAACTCCTCAAGGGACGCAGTGTTGATGTTGACCTTGGGAGTGCCAACGCCCGTACCAGCTGTCGCCCCCGAACTGCCGGATCCCACAGGCCCCTCGGAAACCGCGCCGCCCGCAACCGGTTCGCCGAGCACAGGGACATGGATCTTCGCTCCGTCCTGAACCACCTCCGCCAGATTGAGTCCGTTCAGGTCAGCTGCAGGTGTGGCACCTCCAGCGGCTTCAACGGCTTGGAAAACCCGGCTGCCCGCAGGCAATTCCACGACGCCTGGTTTCTGCACAGCGCCGGCAACGTGGACCAGCAGCTTGCCTTCGCCGCGGGGTCCTTCCGAGGTTTCCGGGTCTCCTCTGCCGGGAGTTCCAGCCGGCGGCTCTGCGGGGCTACTACTGCTGGCGCTGGTTGACGGCGACAGCGGTTCAATGGTCGGTGTCCCTGCGGCAAACGACCAGACCTGCCAGCCGACCATGAGGCACGCCGCCGCTGCGATGACCAAAACCACCCGCCTGGGAGAGCGCCATCTAAGCCGTGGGATCGATGGCGCGTCCACGGGCAGTTCCAGCGGCGAGGCGAAAGCTTCATCCTCGTCCTCCGGCGGTGCTGGAAGCGGCAAAAGTCCTGATACGCCGGAGTCGGGTGCCATACGCGAGGCAAACCGTTGCCGGGCTGCCTGTGCCGCTGCGTGAGCTGGTGCGTCCCTGTTCCAGCGTGGCATGGCTTGAGCCTACGGCGGATAGCGTTGGAACCTCCGGGGCAAAATCCCATATGTGGATAAGCAGGCACTGCACGCAGGTGTTGAGGATGAGTCGGCGATATCAGCCGTTGGGTGTGCTGCTTTCGCCCACGATGACTGCAAGGACGCCCAACCCCGCATGGGCAGCCAAGACGGCAGGGAGTGAACTGATCTGCGCTGGCGGACAGCCCGGGCACTTCTCTGCAAGCCGTGCGGCGAGCATTTCAGCTTCCGCTTCGTTGCCGAAGTGGTGCACTGCAAGACGCTGCTGGCCTTCCGGCCGGGACGCAACATCCGCGGCCACAATTTCCTCAAGCCGGGCTATGGCGCGCGCTGCCGAGCGGACCTTTTCGAGCGGTACGATCTTGCCGCCGTCGACCGCCAGGATCGGTTTGATGGCCAAAACGGTGCCGAGCAGGGAGGCCGCTGCGCCAATACGTCCCCCGCGGCGTAGCTGCTCCAGGCTGGGCACGTAGAAGTAGACCTTTGTCCGCTCCATGCGGCTCTCGGCAAAGCCACGGACCTCGGCAGCCGACTGGCCATCGGCGGCCGCCACCAGCGCACTCTGGACACCCATCCCCTGCGCCATGCCGACGGTACGGGAATCGATGACTTCCACGGGAATACTGACTCGGCTGGCGGCCAGCCGCGCGGCGTCGGCGGTTCCCGAGAGCTCGGCCGAGATATGGATGGAAACAACGGACTCAAAGCCACGGCGTTGCGCAGCGAGATAAGCCTGTTCGAATTGGCCGGGTGACGGCCGGGACGTTTTCACCGACGAACCCGAGGCCAGGGCGACAGCAAGGGTTTCCATGATGTCGTCTTCGCCCTCGCCATAAATTTCGTCACCCACCATGACTGGCATGGGAACAACCGCCAAGCGGCCGTCAGCGGCGAAAGCAGTGACCCAATCAGCGGGAAGTGCCGCCGCCGAGTCAGTAACGATCGCGGTCCTGACGACGGCGGCGAGCGGCTCATCGGCGACCGGAACCGGCGTCGAGGCCTGGCGGAGGCGGGAGAGTCTTTCCTTAAGCCACATCCATGCGGGTGGTTCTCGCTCAGGCACTCAACTCTCCCAACCGTCCAAACTGTCGGTGACCGGCCGCCAGCAGTACGCCGGCGGCCGGAAAGTACCTGCTAGGCAGGGACGATGTTGACCAGTTTAGGTGCACGCACGATCACGGTGCGGATGCCACGGCCGTCGAGGGCACGCTGAACATTTTCCGAAGCCAGAGCCAACTCACGCAATTCTTCTTCGCCGATCTCCGGCGAAACCTCCAGGCGGTCACGGACTTTGCCTTGGACCTGGACCACGGCTGTCACCGTGTCCTGGACCAGCAGCGATTCATCGTGCGCAGGCCACCCTGCGTTGGCTACGGAAGCCGGGTGCCCCAGGGTGTTCCAGAGGTCCTCCGCCGTGTAGGGCGCGAAGAGGCTGAGGATGACAGCTACTGCCTCTACGGCCTCTCGGACAGCGGGATCTGCGCCACCCGCGCCCGCGTCGATGGTCTTGCGCGTTGCGTTGACCAGCTCCATGAGGCGCGCGACCACCACGTTGAACTTGTTGTTGTCGAGCAGTTCGGCCGCGTCAGCAATCGTCTTGTGGGTTACCGTCCGCAGTGCGCGGTCCCCCGTGCTGGGATCGACACCCGGTTCGCTGGTGACGTCCTGGCCCAGGCGCCAAGCCCGGGCAAGGAACTTGGCCGAACCCGACGGCGAGACGTCGGCCCAGTCGACGTCGTCCTCCGGCGGGGAGGCAAACACCATGGTCAGGCGCACGGCGTCGACGCCGAATTTATCCAGCTGCTCGCCGAGGTCAACGCCGTTGCCCAGGGACTTGCTCATGGCCTTGCCACCGTTGAGGACCTGGCCCTGGTTGAGCAACGCACTGAACGGCTCATTGGCCTCGATCAGTCCAATGTCCTTGATGACCTTGGTGAAGAAACGTGCGTAGAGCAGGTGCAGGATGGCGTGTTCCACGCCACCCACGTACTGCCCCACCGGCATCCAGTCGTTGATCTTTGCGGGATCGAACGGCCCCTCCGTGTAGTCCGGCGAGACGAACCGCAGGAAGTACCAGGAAGAGTCCACGAACGTGTCCATGGTGTCCGTATCGCGCTGAGCAGCACGTCCACAGTTGGGGCATTCGACGTTGACCCATTCGACGGCGGCGGCCAGCGGGGAAGTTCCCTTCGGGGCCAACGCCTCGCCTCGCAGGTCCTCGGGCAACCTCACGGGCAGCTGGTCATCCGGCACCGGCACTTCGCCACATTCGGCGCAGTGGATGATGGGAATCGGCGTACCCCAGAAGCGCTGGCGGCTCAGCAGCCAGTCCCGGAGGCGGAAGTTCACGAACTTCTCGCCCGTGCCCAACTTCTCGAGGATGTCGATGGCCGCGGGGATGGCCTCGGACTTGGACAGTCCGTCCAGGTCTCCGGAGTTCTTCAGCGTTCCTTCGCCAGCGGTGGCAACGCCTGTTTCAGCAGGGTCTTCCTCGCCGGTCTCCAACACTGCCCGCACCGGGAGGTTGAACGCCTTGGCAAAGTCGAGGTCGCGCTGGTCGTGGGCAGGCACTGCCATGATGGCACCCGTGCCGTAGTCAGCCAGCACATAATCGGCAGCCCAGACAGGGAGCTTCTCCCCGTTAAGCGGGTTGATGGCGTAGCGGCCGGTGAAGACACCGGTCTTCTCGCGCTCGGTGGACTGGCGCTCGATCTCGGAAAGCGCCTTGACCTTTTCACGGTACGCCATCAGCTCATCGTGCTGGCCCGGAGTCACCAGGTCCAAAGCCAAGTGGGCATCTGCCGCGACGACGAAGAACGTAGCACCGTACAAGGTATCGGGACGCGTAGTGAACACGGTGACTTCGCGCTCGGCGCGGTCCTCCGTGGCCTCGATGACGAAGCGCACGTGGGCACCCTCAGAGCGGCCGATCCAGTTCCGCTGCATGGCCAGGACGCGCTCGGGCCAGTGACCCTGCAGCTGCGACATGTCCTCCAGCAGGCGGTCAGCGTAGTCCGTGATCTTGAAGTACCACTGGTTCAGGGACTTCTTGGTGACGGCCGTTCCACAGCGTTCACAGGCACCATTGACCACTTGCTCGTTGGCGAGCACAGTGAGGTCCTTGGGGCACCAGTTGACGGGCGAGTCCTTGCGGTAGGCCAGCCCACGCTCGTAGAAGCGCTTGAAGAGCCATTGCGTCCAGCGGTAGTACTCAGGGTCCGACGTGTGCAGGCGGCGGGACCAGTCAGCGGAGATCGCGTACCGCTTGAAGGATGCAGCCTGTGTGTCGATGTTGGCGTACGTCCACTCGCTCGGGTGGGCGTTGCGCTTGATGGCGGCGTTCTCTGCAGGAAGGCCGAAAGAGTCCCAGCCGATGGGATGCAGGACGTCGAAGCCCTTCTGGCGGAGGTACCGCGCCACGACATCGCCCATGGCGAAAGCCTCGGCATGGCCCATGTGAAGGTCACCGGACGGGTAAGGGAACATGTCCAGGACATAGCGGCGTTCCCGCGAGCCGTCGTCGGCAGGCGTGAAGACTTTAAGGTCTTCCCAGACCTGCGGCCACTTGGCTTCCATCGCAGCGAAGCTGTAGACGCCCTCTTCGGGCGCTTCGGCTGCGGCTGTCTGTGCTGTTCCGGTCTCGGTCTCCGGCTGAACGCTCACTGCTGCCCTCTTCTGTTCTTCGATGGCGGTTTTGCCTCCTGCTGTGATCCGGGGATACCCCGGACACACAAAAGCCCCTCGACAATGGAGGGGCGGCCGCTCGGCTGTTGGTTTGCCGGGCGGCTAGCTAAGCAGAAGGATCGCACGCATACAAACACCTTACCGCACCAAACCCATGGGCTGGGCGCAAGACGTCCAAACGCCGAAAGAGGTTCCGGGGACTCCCCGCCATGGTGTGGTGGGCACCGCGAAGCGGGCGGGCGGGAGTCCCCGGAACCTCTGTCGAGAGATGCTTACTTAACGTCCTCGTCGACCCAATCCATGGACTTGGTCACTGCCTTCTTCCAGAGACGCAGCTGACGCTCCTGCTCCTCTGCCGGCAGCTGCGGCTCCCAGCGCTTGTCCTCGCCCCAGTTGGCGCTCAACTCACCGAGGTCCTTCCAGAATCCGACGGCGAGACCGGCGGCGTACGCAGCGCCGAGGGCAGTGGTTTCCACAACCTTCGGACGCACCACAGGAACACCAAGGATGTCTGCCTGGAACTGCATGAGTGCCTCGTTGGCGACCATGCCGCCGTCGACCTTCAACTCGGTGAGAGGAACACCCGAGTCCGCGTTGACAGCGTCGAGTACCTCGCGGGTCTGGAACGCCGTGGCTTCCAGCGCGGCACGTGCAATGTGGCCCTTGTTGGCGTAACGCGTCAGGCCCACAATGGCGCCGCGAGCGTCGGCACGCCAGTATGGCGCAAACAGGCCGGAGAAGGCGGGGACGATGTACACGCCACCGTTATCCTCAACCGCGGCGGCAAGTTCCTCGACCTCGGGAGCCGAGCTGATCATGCCGAGGTTGTCACGGAGCCACTGGATCAGCGAACCCGTAACGGCGATGGAACCTTCCAAGGCATAGTGCGGGGGGTTGTCGCCCAGCTTGTAGCCCAAGGTGGTGAGCAGCCCATTCTTGGAGTGGACAATCTCTTCACCCGTGTTGAAGATCAGGAAGCAACCCGTTCCATACGTGTTCTTCGCTTCACCGGCTTGGAATGCCGCCTGTCCGAAGGTCGCGGCCTGCTGGTCACCCAGGATGCCGGCCACAGGAACCTCGCGCAGCAACTGCGACGTGTGGACGTGGCCGTAGACCTCGGAGGAGGACTTGATGCTGGGCATCATGGAGGCCGGTACACCGAAAACGTCAAGGATTTCCTGGTCCCACTGGAGCGTCTCAAGGTCCATGAACAGGGTGCGTGAAGCGTTGGTGACATCGGTGACGTGCACGCCGCCGTCCACACCTCCGGTCAGGTTCCAAAGAACCCAGGCATCTGTGTTGCCGAACAGGAGGTCGCCCGCTTCCGCACGCTCACGGGCGCCTTCCACGTTGTCCAGGATCCACTTGATCTTGGTGCCCGAGAAATAGGTGGCCAACGGCAGGCCGACTTTCTGCTTGAACCGCTCCACCCCACCGTCCTTGGCCAGTTCATCGACGATCGGTTGCGTACGGGTGTCCTGCCACACGATGGCGTTGTAGACAGCTTCGCCCGTGTTCTTGTCCCAAACCACTGCGGTCTCGCGCTGGTTGGTGATTCCGACGGCAGCAATGTCGTGGCGGGTCAGGTTCGCCTTGGACAACGCAGAGGCAATGACCTCGCGGGTGTTGTTCCAAATCTCGGCCGGGTTGTGCTCCACCCATCCTGCTTGGGGGAAGATCTGCTCGTGCTCCATCTGACCGGTGGAAACGATGTTTCCGGTGTGGTCGAAAACGATGGCACGGGAGCTGGTGGTGCCCTGGTCGATGGCGATGACGTATTGATTCATGGTGACGTCCTTGTCTGGAGTTGATGCGGATCGTTGAGTCGGATCTTTGGTGGAGCTATGCGAAGCGATGGGACCACTTCAGGGTGAATTCGGAGCTAGCCGGCAACGGCCGGCATGATTCCGGGAACCAGGTTGGCCATGATGCCTGCCAACGTACCGCCAACCAGGGGTCCCACAACGGGGATCCACGAGTAGGCCCAGTCGCTGGTGCCCTTGCCCTTGATGGGAAGGATGGCGTGTGCGATGCGCGGCCCGAGGTCACGCGCCGGGTTGATGGCGTAACCCGTAGGACCACCGAGCGAAGCACCGATACCGACAACGAGCAGCGCAACGGCCAGCGGGCCAAGTCCCGAGGGGGTGCCGCCAAAGGTCAGGATGACGAAGACCAGGACGAACGTGCCGATGATTTCGGTGACCAGGTTCCACGGCGTGGAGCGAATGGCGGGGCCGGTGGAGAACGTACCCAGTTTGTTGGCGGCAACGGGCTCCGCGTCGAAGTGCTGCTTGTACGCGGCCCAGCAGATCACCGCGCCAAGGAAGGCACCGAGAAGTTCACCACCGAAGTACGTCAGCGTCGAGGCGAAATCAACCGCCACATCGGGAGCGTATTCCTTGCTGCCCTTTGCAAGGAGGCCCAGCGTGACGGCGGGGTTCAGGTGTGCACCGGACTTTGCGGCCACGAAAACGCCCGCGAAGACCGCAATTCCCCAGCCCCACGTCACCATCAGGAATCCACCGTTGTTGCCCTTCGTGCCTTTGAGCGCAACGTTGGCCACGACGCCACAACCCAGCAGGGTCAGCATCGCAGTTCCGAAAACTTCGGAAAGGAAAACTATTCCAAGAGACATCTTTGACTCCTCATTTTTCTGTTGTCAGCCCCCTCGCGGGTTGAAGAGGCTGTTGGGTTGGCACCGGTTTCCGATGCCAACCCGGTCCGGTCGGTCCAACTGGGCCCACCGTCCCCTTTCCGTCCCCGCCATGCCGGGACGGTCAAGCTTTTTATGCGATATGCGTCAGGCTACGAGACTGTGCACATCCACCTTGTGGAATCGCCGAAGCACTTCCTGTGCATGGCTGATTTCCGCTTCCCTGGCCGCTGCATCCCAGCCCAGTGGCCCGGACAGTGCCGCCGCAATTTCGTTGAGCAACTCGCCCGTGACCAAACCCCGGAAGGCGAGCGACGTCCTGCGGATCAGCACATCCACGAGGTGGCCGATTTGTTCGTGCTCAGCCATGAAGCCAAGCTCTCGAACACTCAACTCGCGGGTGGAGCGCAGAGGGGTATCGTGACCGGCCTTCAGGTATTCGATGACCGCTTCAGCCCGGGTGCCGTATCGGGTCAACAAACCTGCAACGCGATCTGCGTCCAACCCTGGACCCATGTGCCTCTTGATCCAGTCCTGTTCGCCTTCCGGCGTGGCAGGGAACCCGGCGCCGCCTCCGATAGCCAGTTTCGCCGTCGAGACCTTACGCTCCATGCCGAGTTCCCGCAGGACATCGTTCGTCATGTGTTCGGCCAGAGCGCGGAACGTGGTCCACTTGCCGCCTACCAGGCTGAGAACGACGGCGGCCTTGCCGCCGGGCGTGGACGCGGCACCTTCGCCAGACTGGACGCTGCGTTCGATCCGGTAATCCCTGGAGACGAACCCGGGCTGGGTGGCGTCGTGGCGGGGCAACGGCCTGACGCCGGAGAAGGTGTAGACAATCTGGCTTCGGTCAACAGTGATGCTCGGGAAGACGTGGCCGACGAGGTCAAAGAAGTAGTCCACCTCCGCTTCAGTGCACACGGCGTCCTCGGACATGTCCGCGTCAACATCGGTGGTACCCACCAGGACGCGGTCGCCCATGGGGTAAATCAGGACGATGCGGCCGTCGGTGTGCTCAAAGAAAATCTCTCGACCGTTGCAGGCGGCGAGCAGCTCCGGGTGGTCAAGCACAATGTGCGAACCCTTGGTCCCTCCCATGAAGGTGCTCGCTGCGCCCATGGCCTGATTGGTGAGATCAACCCATGCGCCGGTGGTGTTGACGATGACGTCGGCCTGGAAGTCGAATTCCTTGCCCGTCAATTCGTCGCGAAGCCGCACGCCGTCAGTGCCCATGGAAACCAGCGACACGTAATTGCTGGCGCGGGCTGTGCCGCCTGGCAGTCCGCCCCCGCGGCCAGCCTTTTCTCCATCTTGCAGGACATCGAGGGTGAGGCGCTCGGGGTTGTGGACCGATGCATCGAAGTAGGTTGCCGCGTACTTGATGCCGGGGTGCAGTTGGGGAAGTTCAGCCAAGGCTTTCTCGCGGCCGCGGAACTGGTGCCGCGGGACGCTGCCGCCATCTCGGGAGAAGAAGTCGTACATGCTCAGGCCAAGCTTGATGAGGAATGCACCACGTTCATTGGGCTTGCCCTGCTTGTGGGTGAGGAAGCGCATGGGCGCCGACAGGATACCGGAGAACGTGCTGAAGATGGGGATGGTGGTCTGCAGGGGCTTGACGTAGTGCGGTGCGATACGCAGGAGCCTGTTGCGCTCCACCACAGATTCCTGCACCAGCCGGAACTCACCATTTTCCAGGTAGCGGATGCCGCCGTGGATCATGTGGGATGATGCGCCACTGGCTCCTTGGCAGTAGTCGCCGCGTTCCACGAGTGCAACGTCGACGCCTTGGAGGGCAAGATCGCGGAAAGTTCCCACGCCGTTGATGCCGCCACCGATGATCAGTACCTTCGCTGACGGCCGTTCGCGCAGTGCGGCGGCCGATTCACGCCGATGCGCGTCAGACGAAGTACCGGAAATCCTGTTGTGTCCCAACACTGCTCCCTTGGGCTTGGTTTGTGCGCCGCGCCACTCGCGCTGCACCGTTCACAACTAATCTTTCGAAAGGTGGAAAATGGAGTCAAGCTATTTGCACAAACGTGCAGAAAGGAAATGAGATGGGACGATCACGTCACTCGGATGCGCTCCGGGCAGCACAGATGTACTACCTGCAGGACCTGACCATGGATGCCATTGCCCGCGAATTGCGAACGTCGCGTTCAACGGTTTCACGCCTGTTGTCCTCCGCCAGGGAAACCGGCTTGGTCCAGGTGCAAATTCGCAGCCCGTTTGACACTGCGCCCGAACTTGAGGGCCTCATTCGGGACCAATACGGCGTGGATGTCCACGTTGTTCCGGTACTGGACACACTCAACGAGGCAGAAACACTGGACCGTGTTGCCATGCAGGCGGCGCGCACCATCGGACCGCTGGTGGATTCAAACGCCATCATCGGAGTTGCCTGGGGCGCCACCCTGAGCGCTGTCAGCCGACACCTCACCCGGAAGGTCACCCACGACAGCATTGTGGTGCAACTCAACGGCGCCGGGAACATGCAAACCACGGGCATTACGTACGCAAGCGACATCATGCGGCGCTTTGGCAGCGCCTACGGAGCCAGGGTGGAGCAGTTTCCCGTGCCCGCGTTTTTCGACCACGCAGCGACCAAGACGGCCATGTGGAATGAGCGCAGCGTTCAACGCATCCTGGATCTGCAGGCCCGCATGAGCATCGCAATCTTTGGCGTGGGCTCTGTTGATTCGGACTACCCCAGCCATGTGTATGCCGGCGGCTACCTCGATGAACAAGACCTCAGCCTGCTGGCTGCTGACGACGTTGTGGGCGACGTAGCAACAGTGTTCTTCCGAAGCGACGGATCTTCCGATGGCATCACCTTGAATGCGAGGTCCACTGGCCCAAGCCACGAGCAACTGAGGCAGGTCAGGCGCCGCATTTGCGTTGTTTCCGGGGCGTCAAAGATCAACGGCCTCCAAGGTGCGCTGGCCGCAGGATTGGCCACTGACCTGATCCTGGACGAAGCTTCGGCACGCCGCTTGGTAAGTTTCAATGGCCAGTCCTGAAGCATTCGTGCACGAACTGGGTAGAGTCGTTGGTATGAGATCCATGCCCCGGCTGACACTAAACAATGGCGTACACATTGAACGCCTGGGATTCGGACTCTATAAGGTTCCTCCCAAAGACGCCGAGGTCCTGGTGACAACGGCACTGGGCGAGGGTTACCGACGTTTTGACACCGCTGCGATGTACGGCAACGAACTCGGCGTGGGTCGTGGGGTGGGAGGTGCCATCAGCGACGCCATGGAGGCGAACCTCAGCACCGGCGGGTCCGGGGAATCCGTGCATTCCCTGGCTCGCGAGGACATCTTCGTGACCACCAAAGTGTGGAACGACGACCACGGCTACGACGCCACCCTGCGCGCCTTCGATACCTCCATGGCCAACTTGGGCCTCGACTATGTGGACCTCTACCTCATCCACTGGCCCTGCGCCGGCCGCGGCCTGTTCGTCGAGACCTACAAAGCCATGGAGACGCTGTACCGCGAGGGCAAAGTGCGCGCTATTGGCGTCTCCAACTTCCAGCCGGGACACCTCGAAGAACTCATGCAGAAGGCAGAAGTGGTGCCTGCGGTCAACCAGATCGAACTGCACCCCTGGCTCCAGCAGACCAGGCTGCGCACCCTGCACGAACAACTCAATATCCGCACCGAGGCCTGGAGTCCCCTGGGACGCGGACAAGTACTCGAGGACCCGGCCATCGTGGCCCTGGCAGAGAAGTACAGCCGGACGCCCGCCCAGGTTGTGCTCCGGTGGCACCTCCAACTCGGCAACCTCGTCATCCCGAAAGCCAGCTCCGCGGGGCGGATCAAAGAGAATTTCGAGGTTTTCGACTTCGAACTGGAAGACACGGACATGGACGGCATCGCCGGACTCGAACGCCACCACCGCACCGGGTCCCACCCGGACAACGTGAACTAGGAACTACCGAATGGAAAATGTGGACACCGCGCACTCCTCCCAAGGTGCACAGGCCCAAGCCGTCGAATTCTTCAGCAAGTCCCTCCCGGGACGAACGTCTGCTTCCGATGTGGACGTGCACGGCAGCAACGTAGCGTACTGGACGTACGAGCCAGTGAACGTCACGCCGAAAACCCGCACCATCCTGGTGATCCATGGCTTCCGCGGCGACCATCACGGCCTGCTGCGCGTCGTTGACCAGCTCCCGGAAATGCGGATCATCATGCCGGACCTGCCCGCCTTCGGCAGCTCCGAGCCCTTCGTCGACGACGAACACACAGTCGAGCGCTACGGCCGGTTCATTACCGGCTTCATGGATGCGCTGGGGCTCGGGCCGAACACCGTGCTCCTCGGCCATTCCTTCGGTTCCATCATCGCCAGCCACTTTGCCGCCGCGCATCCGGGTGCCATCCACCCTTTGATCCTGATCAACCCGATTGCTGCCCCGGCACTGGAAGGTCCCAAAGGGCTCATGACCAAGCTCGCAGTGCTGTATTACCAGGTCTCAGCCAAACTCCCAAAGCGCTTGGGCCTCGCAGTGCTGCGCAACCGCGCGATAGTCCGGGTCATGAGCATCACCATGGCCAAAACGAAGGACAAGCACCTCAGGCGCTTCATCCATGGACAACACGACGCCTACTTCAGCGCCTTCGCCGACCGCAAGAGCCTGCTCGAATCGTTCAGGGCCTCCGTATCGGGCAATGTTGCCGATGTTGCCGACAAACTGCGCCTGCCGGTCCTGCTCATCGCCGGCGAAAAGGACGAGATCGCCACACTGCCGAACCAGCACAAACTCATGGGA
Organism: Paenarthrobacter sp. NPDC092416; assembly: GCF_044755025.1. Classification (NCBI taxonomy): domain Bacteria; kingdom Bacillati; phylum Actinomycetota; class Actinomycetes; order Micrococcales; family Micrococcaceae; genus Paenarthrobacter; species Paenarthrobacter sp. NPDC092416. The sequence goes on along the minus strand of NZ_JBIVQG010000007.1, from coordinate 175,396 downwards.
CGCCTACCCGATGCAACGCTGGTAGTCATTCCCGGCGTCGGGCATTTGATCCACTACGAGACGCCGACGCCGGCGGCCGCAGCCATCCGCACCTTCCTGGAGGAACATCCCGCGTGAAAATTGTCATCGACGCCCGCTTTACCAGGACGGACCACCACGATGGCATCAGTCGCTACGGTTCAAGCCTCATCGCCGCGACATCCAAGATCGCCGATGTCACCATGCTCATCAACGACAAACGCCAGCTGGCTCTGCTGCCGGACGTGCCGTACGTGGTCATCAACAGTCCGCTGTCGCCGCTTGAGCTGTTCGTAGCCCGCAAGGTGAACCCGCTCGGAGCCGACGTGGTGGTATGCCCCATGCAGACCATGGGCACCGTGGGGCGCCGCTATGGCCTGATCCTGACCCTCCATGACCTCATCTACTACGAACACCCGACTCCCCCGGGCTTCCTGCCTGCGCCCGTGCGCGTGCTATGGAGGCTGTACCACAAGGCATATTGGCCACAACGGCTGCTCCTTAACCGAGCTGACGTGGTTGCCACCATCAGCCGAACCACCGAGGCCCTGATGGCCAAGTACAAGCTGACCCGACGGCCTGTCAGGATTGTGGGCAATGCCCCTCAGCCTGGCCAGACGCCGCGTGATCCGTCCGGCGGTGCCGAAAAGTCATTGCTCTACATGGGCTCGTTCATGCCATATAAGAACGTGGAAACCATGATTAGGGGCATGGCTGGGCTGAACGACTACACCCTTCACCTCCTCAGCCGGATCACGCCCGAGCGCAAGGCTGAGTTGGAAGCGTTAGTGCCCAGCGGAGCCAAGGTCCAGTTCCATAACGGTGTCACCGATGCTGAGTACGAAGGGCTGCTGGCCCGGGCGACTGCCCTGATCAGCCTCTCCCGGGCGGAGGGGTATGGCCTGCCGCTGGTGGAAGCCATGTCTTTGGGGACACCCGTGATCGCCAGCGACATTCCGATCTTCCGCGAGGTTGGGGCCGACGCCGTCAGCTACGTTGATCCCGAGTCGCCCGCTGAATTTGCTGCGGCAGTCATGACACTGGCCGACGAGGACCTATGGCAACAGCGCTCACGCAGATCAGTGGAGCGGGCGGCCGACTTCCAGTGGGACGAATCAGCCCGCCAATTGCTGGCCGCCGCTGAGGAAGCAGTCGCTCTCCGGAAGCGTGGAGGCCACTAGAGGACGTCGACGCCGTCAAGCCGCAACTGAACGGGTCCCGCGGTTCGCTTGGCCGCGTTCGCTGCCTTGACGGCCCGCATCAGCCGGGTGGTTTCGGTGGCTTCCGTATACGGAATGAAGTACAGGATCCGGACGTCGGCCTCATCCTCTGGCGAGGATCCCGCCGATAACCGGGAGGACAGCTGCACTGGTGCCGGCCCTGCAGTTCGGAGCTTTGAAGCAGCCCCGGAAACGGCACCCGCTGACAGCGCCTCGGAAAAATGCCCGACGTCGGCCCGTGAGCCGGTCACGGACGCCACCCGAACCACGGGAGGCAGCTGGAGTTCCCTTCGGAGCGCCAGCTCACGGGAGGCATAGCCAGCCGCATCCCAGCGCAACACAGCTCCAGTGGCTGTGGTGTCGTCCGCCGTGATGACCACCAGGCCGCCTTGGGACGCAGGCCGAACGAGGGCGGCGGCGTTGAACCAGCGCCGAACTGTGTCTTCACCGGCACGCAGGTTTTCCCGGCGCAGCAGCGAATTGCCGTCCAGCAGCAACGCCGCAGCGTAACCGTTGGGAGCCACGGGTTCGGCACCCACCGTGGCGACCACCAACGCAGGAGAATCCGGCACGGTTGCTTTGACGTGCTCACCCGACGAGGTGATGACTGCTTTGCCGGGGAAGGCTCTCCCGAGCTCCTCGGCAGTACGCATGACCCCCGCGGCTCCCCTGCGCAGCCGGGTGCCGTTGCAATGGCTGCAGCGCCACTGCGGCGCTGGAGTGGAGCACCACCGGCAACTGGGCATGGCGGAAGTGCTCGTGATTGCCAACGGTCCTTGGCAGGCGTTGCAGCGGGCGGGTTCCCGGCATGTCTCGCAAACGAGCGACGGCGCATAGCCCGCCCGCGCCACTTGCACCAGGACGGGTCCACGTTCCAAACCCTCCTTGGCGGCCCGCCATGCAGCGCCGGGCAAACGTGCGACCCGCGCCAGCGGATCACGTTCCTGTTCGAAACTGTCTGCTGTGTTGAGGACCCGCGGCGCGATGGAGCGGACCACAGTCCGTGGTGCTTCGATGGCGACGGCCCACGACATTTCAACCAGACGTTGCAGCTCCGTGCTGCGGCTGTGGGAGGCCATAAGACAGGCCGCGTTCTCCTGCTCGGCACGCAGGAGAAGGACTTCGCGTGTGTGCGCATAGGGTGCCCGCTGATCGATGTGGAGGTCGTCGCCGTCGTCCCAGCACACCACCAGGCCGAGATCCTTGACGGGAGCGTACGCCGCGGAACGGGTTCCGATGGCCACCCCGGCTTCACCGTTCAGGATCCTCAGGAAATTTCGGTACCGGGGTGTCTGGCCGTCGTCGGCGGTCAGACGGGCAATGTCCTGCGCGGGCAGGACTTGGGTCAGGGCGGCTTCCAGTTGCTCCAGGTCGCGGTAATCGGGCACCACCACCACTGCGCCGCGACCCGAGGATCGAACAGCGGCCACGGCCGAAGCCACGAGGGCATGCCAGCCTTCGGAGCCGAATCCTTGAATGGCTGTTAGGACTGCTCGTGGAGAGCGCCCACCGGCCAAGTGCTGAAGGTAGGACGCTCCGTTGGAGTATGCGCTCCATGCCTGGGCAGAGCCCGCCGGTGCTGGTGTGGGCGACGACGCTTCCGCGATGTCACCGGACAACATTTCCTTCTCCACCTTCGCCATACGAGGCGGAATTGCTGTACGCAGAACGTCGCTCAGGGTGCCGGCGTAGCGCGCTGCCACGGTCCCCGCCAGTTCCAAGACGGCGGGCGCCAGCACCCGTACTGGCGAGACCACTTTATGCAAGGGAGTCAGGGGATGACCGGCGTCGGAGTCCTGCCGCCGTTCCACGAGGTACCCGTTGAGGTCTTGGCCGTTGAACTTCACCTTGACCCGTACGCCGGGAACGGCTGTTGCGTCCAGATCAGCCGGAACGCTGTAGTCGAACGGCCTGTCCAGATGGGGCAGGGACGATTCCAGCACCACACGGGCCACAGGATCAACGGCAGCCAGGGGCGGGCCGTCGACAGGTGCGCGATCCGGGAACCCTTGGAGCAGGGACGGCTGCAGCGTGGACTGCCTGGACTCCAAACCTGCCATGCTCTGCACCTCCCGATATTCATGCACTAACGCCGGATGCCCACAGCGGGATTGACCCGCTGTGGGCATCTCTCTGGGTCCAGCCAATCACGGACCACCGACAAATCAGCAACCGGTACCACCTGAAACCAGGTGGCTGAGGTGGCACAAAGAATCAGGCGTTGAAGAATTCCTTGAGGTCAGCCACGCGGTCAAGCCGCTCCCAGGTGAAATCGGGCTCGTCGCGGCCGAAGTGACCGTGGGCAGCCGTCTTGGTGTAAATGGGTCGCTTCAGGTCGAGGGCGTCGATAATGGCGCGGGGACGAAGGTCGAAGAGCTCCTCGATGGCCTCGCTGATGCGGGCAGGGTCCACGGTTTCAGTACCGAACGTCTCGACGTAGGTGCCGACGGGCCGTGCCTGGCCGATCGCGTAGGCGATCTGGATTTCGGCCCGCTTGGCCAAACCAGCGGCTACAACGTTCTTCGCGACCCACCGCATGGCGTAGGCAGCCGAACGGTCAACCTTGGACGGATCCTTGCCGGAGAACGCGCCACCACCGTGGCGGGAGAAGCCGCCGTAGGTGTCAACGATGATCTTGCGCCCGGTCAGTCCGGCGTCGCCCACAGGTCCGCCGATAACAAACGCGCCGGCCGGATTCAGGATGTTGGCCGAACGGGAGATATCCAGGTTCGAGGCCGCAAGGACGGGATCAATGACGTAGCTGGCGAGGTCGGCGCGGAGCTGGTCCAGGCTGGTACCTTCTGCGTGCTGGCTCGAAATGACCACCGTTTCGACCGAAACCGGGCGATCGCCGTCGTACCCAACCGTGACCTGGGTCTTGCCATCGGGACGCAAGTACGCGAGCTCGCCGTTCTTGCGGACTTCGGTGAGTCGCTCCGACAGACGGTGCGCCAGCCAGATGGGCGTGGGCATGTACGAGGCAGTCTCATCGCTGGCGTAGCCAAACATGATGCCTTGGTCGCCGGCGCCCTGGAGATCGTAGTCGTCCTCTTGGCGGCCTTCGCGCGCCTCGAGTGAATTGAAAACGCCACCGGCGATGTCGTTGGACTGCTGGCCGATGGAGACCGACACTCCACACCGTGCGCCGTCGAAGCCGTTGGCGGAGGAGTCATAGCCGATGCCAAGGATGGTCTCACGCACAATCTGCGGGATCTCGACGTAAGCGTCAGTGGTGACTTCGCCGGCTACGTGGACCAGCCCGGTGGTGGCCATGGTCTCAACGGCTACGCGCGATTCAGGATCCGCAGCCAGCAGCGCGTCAAGAATGGCGTCGCTGATTTGGTCGCAGATCTTGTCCGGGTGCCCTTCAGTAACCGACTCGGAGGTGAAGAGCCGGAGCTTGGATGGGGTGCCATGGTGTTCATGGTGCAGCGGTAAAGTCACTCGACTACCTTACTGGGTTGCGGGACGGCGGCCTTTGCCGTGTGTCCCTGTACTAAGAAATCGTGGGGCGCACGAGGTTTACGGAGCGGGGAAAACGCGGGCGAGTTCATTGCCCACCCGGTCCATGACTGCCGCCGCAACGTCGGATTTGGAGCCCGATGCGGACTGTGGTTCCGCTCCATGGCCGGACAGGATGACCACGGAATTGTCGTCCTGTCCAAAGACACGGCCAACTCCCACGTGGTTGACCACCAACAGGTCGCATCCCTTGCGTTTCAGCTTCGCCGTGGCATGGTCCAGGACGTCACCTTGGTCGTCGCCGGTTTCGGCAGCGAAGCCGACGATCAGCTGTTGCACGGCGGCCGCGTTGCGACGCTCCACCAGCTCGTGCAGGATGTCCGGATTCCGTACGAGGCGAACCAGAGGCGCGTCCTCGCCGTCGACCTTTTTGATCTTGGTGTCCGAGACTTCTGCCGGACGGAAATCCGCGACGGCAGCCGCCATGATCACGACGTCGGAGTCAACGGCTGCTTTCAGCGCAGCCTCGCGCAGTTCCAAAGCTGACTCAACGCGAACAAGCTCGACGCCGGCGGGCGGCTCGACGTCCATGTGCGCGGCCAGGAATCGAACCGTTGCTCCAGCGGCCAGGGCGGCCGCGGCCAGCGCAGCCCCTTGTTTTCCGGACGAGCGGTTGCCCAGGAAGCGGACCGGATCCAAGGCCTCACGCGTGCCACCGGCGGAGATGGTCACTGTCCGGCCGGCCAACGATGCGTGCGGTACGGAAGGAACCGATTCCGGAACTTTACCTTCAAGGGTGGCCAAGGCGATGGCGGCAGCGAAGATGGCTTCGGGTTCAGGCAGGCGTCCCGGACCGGAATCGGCACCGGTCAGGCGCCCGATTGCCGGTTCAAGGACAGCCACTCCACGGCTCCGAAGCGTTTCCACGTTGGCCTGGGTGGCAGGATGCTGCCACATTTCGGTGTGCATTGCCGGGGCAAAAAGGACCGGCCCGTGCGCCATGAGAAGGGTGTTGGTGAGTAAGTCTCCGGCTTGGCCGGTGGCGGCTTTGGCGAGGAGGTCCGCAGTCGCCGGTGCAACAACGATCAGGTCTGCCTCATGTCCCAAACGGACATGGTTGACCTTCTCGACGTCGTCAAAGACGCTGTTGCTGACGGGGTTGCCCGAAAGGGCTTCCCACGTGGCAACCCCCACAAAGCGGGTGGCGGCCTCCGTGGGGATGACCGTGACCTTGTGGCCGGCTTCAGTAAAAAGCCGGAGGAGCGATGCAACCTTGTAGGCTGCGATCCCTCCCCCGACTCCGAGGACTATGCGCACGTGACCTCCGTCAACAGGCAGTCTGCTTTATTCTGCGGGCTCGATCGGCGTGGAAACCAGCAGGCCCTCGTTGATCTCGCGAAGGGCGATCGAGAGGGACTTCTCGTTCAGCTTGGTGTCTACCAGCGGACCAACATACTCGAAGAGGCCCTCGTGCAGTTGGGCGTAGTAGGCGTTGATCTGGCGGGCGCGCTTTGCGCCGAAGATGACCAGGCCGTACTTGGAATCGGCAGCCTCAAGCAGCGAATCGATCGGCGGGTTGATGATGCCTTCAAGGTTCGTGGACACGAATTCTCCAAATTCTAGCGGGCCGACAAGTGCAAGCGCTGTGGTGCTTAGCGCTCGTGCGGGGTAAGCCCCATGAGTGAAACAAGCTCGTCTGCTGCCCGGCGAACGTCGTCATTGATGACGGTGTGGTCAAACTCCGGTTCAGCAGCAAGTTCCAGTTTAGCGGTTTCCAGCCTTCGCTGCTGTTCCTCGGGCGTTTCGGTGCCGCGGCCCACGAGGCGACGGACCATTTCGTCCCAGCTGGGCGGGGCCAGGAACACAAAGTTTGCCTCAGGAACTGCGGCCTTGACCTGGCGCGCGCCTTGGAGGTCGATCTCCAGGAGTACCGACTTGCCGTCGGCGATAGCTGCGTTGACGGTGCTGCGGAGGGTCCCGTAGCGGTTCTGGCCGTGCACAACGGCCCACTCCAGAAGCTCTCCTCCGGCCACCAGGGAGTCGAACTCCTCGGCCGATTTGAAGAAGTAGTGGACGCCGTCCTTCTCGCCGGGACGCGCAGCGCGTGTGGTGGCCGAAACGGACAGCCAGACCTCTGGATAGTTGTCCCTGATGTACGTGGATACGGTTCCCTTGCCAACAGCAGTGGGGCCTGCAAGGACTGTCAGTCCAGGTTTCTTGCTCACGGATTCCTTCGGGGAGATGCGTCAAACGCTTTGCTGGGTGTCCATAAAATCTACCAGCGCCCGCGCCTGATGAATGCCCAACCCCCTGATGCGGCGTGATCCGGCGATGCCAATCTCTGCCATGATGCCAGCCGCGCGGACGGGACCAATGCCCGGCAGGGCCTCAAGCAGCTCGACTACCCGCATGCGCGCAATCGCCTCATCAGTGGATCCTGAGTTGATAAGTTCGGCGATGGTGACTTCGCCGCGCTTGAGCTTCTCCTTGGCCGCAGCCCTGGCGGACCGGGCCTTGGCGGCCTTCTCCAAAGCATCCGAACGTTCCTGCGGTGTCAGCTCTTTCAGACCCACAACAAAACCCCCGTCAGATCGGCACTGTGACCCTGGTCACGTGAACTGTTCCCGAACCTACCGGCAGGCGGCCGGGTAGCGCAATGAAAAGAACGACCGAACAACAAAGCGGTGTCACTTGCGGACCATCAGGTGCTCCCCCATGGACCGCAAATGACACCGCTGTGGAATTTCTAGGCCAAGAGGCCATCCAGAGTCTCCTGCGTGGCGGCACGGAGCCCGGCAACGGACGGACCGGCAGCAAGGATTCCCCGGCTGGACGTCGCCAGAACGGTCGGATAGGCCGCTCCGAACGTTGCACGCAGATCCGCGGGAGTTGCGCCTTGGGCACCGAGGCCTGGCGCAAGGATTGCTCCCCGGACTGTACTGAGATCGACGTCGAGGTCCTGCAGCGCAGAACCGATCGTGGCACCGACCACCAATCCCACGGAGCCCATGGCGCCGTCATAGCGCTGGTTCTCAGCGCTGGCGGCTGCCACGATCCTGCGGGCAACGGAATCACTTCCGCCGACGTGCTGGACCGACTTACCTTCCGGATTTGACGTCAGCGCAAGGACAAACACTCCCCTGCCGTACTGGGCCGCGAGGTCCAATGCAGGCCGAAGGGACTCAAAGCCCAGGTACGGGCTCAGGGTCACAGAGTCTGCGGCCAGTGACGAACCATCACGCAGCCAGGCATCCGCATAAGCAGCCATCGTGGAGCCGATGTCTCCACGTTTGGCGTCGGCAATGCTCAGCACCCCCGCATCCGTAGACGCGGCGAGGGTCCGCTCAAGAACCGCCATGCCCGCCGAGCCGTGGCGCTCGTAGAGGGCCACCTGTGGCTTTACCGCGGCAGCGAGGGAACCCACGGCCTCCACGACTGTCAGCGAGAAGCGCTCCAGGCCCGCGACGTCGTCGTTCAATCCCCAATCAGCCAGCAGCTGGGGGTGGGGGTCGATCCCCACGCACAGCGGACCCCGGGAGGCCATGGCCGCAGCCAGCCGGGAGCCGAAAGTCTCCCGGGCCGGCCGCTGTGCATCCGTTGCGTCAACAGAATCAGGCATTGGCAGCTTCCTGGGCGGCGCTCAGGTTGGCTGCGTGCTCCTGCAAGCTGGTCACCGACCACTCGTAGGTGCGCAGCGCCTCGATGGCCTGCACAGCGGCATTGAACTCCGCCACAGTGGTGATGCAGGGGATGCCGATGGACGTCGCCGCGGCACGCAACTCGTAACCATCGCTGCGGGCTTCGCCGCCTGAAGGCGTGTTGAAGACCATGTCGATCTCGCCGGCGATGACGAGGTCTGCGATGGTGCCTTCGCCTTCGGCGCTGCTGCCTTCAGCAACCTTGCGGACCGGTGTGGCCTGGATGCCGTTGCGGCGCAGGACATCTGCCGTGCCACCAGTCGAGACAATCTCGAAGCCGAGGTCGGAGAGCCGCTTGACGCCCATGATCACTGAACGCTTGTCGCGGTTGGCAACGGAAACGAAGATCTTGCCTTCCGTGGGCAGTGCATTGTTCGCAGCGGCCTGGCTCTTGGCGAAGGCGGTGTCGAAGTGCTTGTCGATACCCATGACTTCACCGGTGGAACGCATTTCCGGGCCGAGCAGGGAATCCACAACCTTGCCCTCAGGGGTCCGGAAGCGGCTGAACGGCAGGACGGCTTCCTTGACGGCAACCGGGGCGTCCAAGGGCAGCGTGGAGCCGTCTCCGGTCTCCGGCAGCATCTTGTAAGCCGTGCGCAGCTGGTTGATGGTGACGCCAGTGCCGATCAGCGCGGCAGCCTTCGCCATCTGGACGCCCGTTGCCTTGGAAACGAACGGCACGGTGCGCGAAGCACGCGGGTTTGCTTCAAGGACATACAGGACGTCCGAAGCCAGGGCGAACTGGATGTTGATGAGGCCGCGCACGCCGACGCCTTCGGCAATGGCGCGGGTGGCCGTGCGCACGCGCTCGATCACGTTGTTGCCCAGGGTGATCGGAGGCAGGACACAGGCGGAGTCACCGGAGTGAATACCGGCCTCTTCAATGTGCTCCATGATGCCGCCGAGGTACATGTCCGTGCCGTCGAACAGCGCATCGACGTCGATTTCGACGGCGTCTTCCAGGAAGCGGTCAATCAGCACAGGGTGGTCCGACGTGATTTCCGTGGCGTTCGCGATGTAGCGGGACAGGTTGGCTTCGTCGTAGACGATCTCCATGCCACGACCACCGAGGACATAGGACGGACGCACCAGGACCGGGTAGCCGATCTCGTCAGCGATCTTCTTGGCATCCTCGAAGGAAACGGCGGTGCCGTTCTTCGGAGACGTCAGACCGGCCTCATCGAGCACGCGTGCGAAGGCGCCGCGGTGCTCGGCGAGGTCGATCGCTTCCGGCGACGTTCCCAGGATCGGCACACCGGCGTCAGCCAGCTGCTGTGCGAGCTTCAGCGGGGTCTGGCCACCGAGCTGCACGAAGACCCCCATGACGCCGCCGGTGCGCTCTTCCGCGGCGATGACCTCGAGGACATCCTCAAGGGTCAGCGGTTCGAAGTACAGGCGGGTGGAAACGTCGTAGTCCGTGGAAACCGTCTCCGGGTTGCAGTTGACCATGACGGTCTCGTAGCCGGCCTTGCGCAGCGCCATGGAGGCGTGGACGCAGGAGTAGTCGAACTCGATGCCCTGACCGATGCGGTTCGGACCCGAGCCGAGGATGATGATCGAGGGCTTGGCGTGCAGGCCTACTTCATCTTCTTCGTCGTAGGCAGAGTAGTGGTACGGAGTGTAGGCGGCGAACTCTGCGGCGCAGGTGTCCACCGTCTTGTAGACCGGACGGATACCCAGGGCCTGGCGGACACCGCGGACCACTGCCTCGTTGTTGTGCGTCAAGGCCCCGATCTGCTCGTCGGAGAAGCCGTGGCGCTTGGCGTTGCGCAGCATTTCCTCGGTGAGCACGCCGGCCTTGCGGATCTCCTGCGCGGTCTCGTTGAGGAGCTGCAGCTGGTCAAGGAACCAAGGGTCGATCTTGGTGGCCTCATAGAGGTCCTCCACGGTGGCGCCACCCAGGAGCGCGCGCTGCACCTGGTACAGGCGGTCCGTCGTGGGTCGCTTGGCCTTCTCGATGAGCTCGGCAACTTCGTATTCCGGAACCGAGCTGAAATCCAGCTGCGAGCCCTTCTGCTCCAGGGAGCGCAGGGCCTTCTGCAAGGCTTCGGTGAAGTTGCGACCCATGGCCATGGCTTCGCCAACGGACTTCATGGTGGTGGTCAGTGTGTTGTCCGCTGCCGGGAACTTCTCGAACGCGAAACGTGGAACCTTGACCACCACGTAGTCGAGGGTCGGCTCGAAGGACGCCGGGGTCTTCTGCGTGATGTCGTTCGGGATCTCGTCCAAGGTGTAACCCAGGGACAGCTTGGTAGCGATCTTGGCGATGGCGAAGCCGGTTGCCTTGGACGCAAGTGCCGAGGACCGGGACACGCGCGGGTTCATCTCGATGACCACTACACGGCCCGTGGCGGGGTCAATGGCGAACTGGATGTTGCAGCCACCGGTGTCCACGCCAACCTCGCGGATGACGGCAATGGAGACGTCGCGCAGCTTCTGGTACTCGCGGTCGGTGAGGGTCAGCGCCGGAGCAACCGTGATGGAGTCACCGGTGTGGACACCCACAGGATCGAAGTTCTCGATGGAACAGACAACAACGACGTTGTCGTTCTTGTCGCGCATCATCTCGAGCTCGTATTCCTTCCAGCCGAGGATGCTCTCTTCGAGCAGGACCTCGGTGGTGGGGCTGTACTGGAGGCCCTGGCCGACGATGCGGCGAAGGTCGTCCTCGTTGTAGGCCAACCCGGAGCCCAGGCCGCCCATGGTGAAGGACGGACGGACTACCATCGGGTAGCCGAGGTCCTCCGCAGCGGTGAAGGCCTCTTCCATGGTGTGGATGATGTGGCTGCGGGCAGATTCTGCACCACAACGCTCCACGACGCCCTTGAACTTCTCGCGGTCCTCGCCGAGTTCAATCGCGGCAATGTTCGCGCCGATGAGCTCCACGTTGTACTTCTCGAGCACACCGTTCTTATCCAGGGCGATGGCCGTGTTCAACGCGGTCTGGCCACCCAGCGTGGGCAGGATGGCGTCCGGGCGCTCCTTGGCGATGATCTTTTCGACCACCTCAGGGGTTATGGGCTCCACGTAGGTGGCATCGGCGAACTCGGGGTCCGTCATGATGGTGGCCGGGTTGGAGTTCACGAGGATGACCCGCAGGCCCTCCTCCTTGAGGACCCGGAGGGCCTGCGTGCCGGAGTAGTCGAATTCGGCTGCCTGGCCAATGACGATGGGGCCGGAACCGATGACAAGGACGCTCTTGAGATCTGTACGCTTGGGCATTACTTCTTGTCCTCAGTCTTGGAGTCGGTGGTGTTGGCGGCGCCGGCTGTGTTCGATTTGGTCTCAGCCATGAGGTCGATGAAGCGGTCGAACAGGTAGGCGGCATCGTGCGGGCCGGCTGCGGCTTCGGGGTGGTACTGGACCGAGAAGGCAGGGATGTCCAGGCAGGCGAGTCCTTCAACGACGTCGTCGTTCAGGCTGACGTGGCTGACTTCCACGCGGCCGTAGCGCTCCTCCGGAGCAACCGTGGCGCCGTTCATCGGAGCGTCGACGGCGAAACCGTGGTTCTGCGAGGTGATTTCGACCTTGCCGGTGCGGCGATCCATGACCGGCTGGTTGATGCCGCGGTGGCCGTAGCGGAGCTTGTACGTTCCAAAGCCCAGGGCGCGGCCGAGGATCTGGTTGCCGAAGCAAATGCCAAAGTAGGGCAGTTTCTCGTCAAGCACGGAGCGCAGCAGGGATACCTGGCGGTCTGCGGTGGCGGGGTCGCCGGGTCCGTTGGACATGAAGAAGCCATCCGGGTTGACTGCGTTGACGTCTTCCAGCGTGGCCGTGGCGGGCAGGACATGCACGCGCACGCCGCGCTCGGCGAAGCGGACGGGGGTCATTGCCTTGATGCCGAGGTCGATGGCGGCGATGCTGAACTTCGGCTCGCCGTCCCAACCGTGGTCCTTGGGCTCAACGACGTAGGCTTCGTCGACGCTGACCTCTTCGGCGAGGCTGGCGCCTTCCATCGGTGCACTGGCGAGGACTGCGTCGAGCAGTTCCTTGTCCGAAGCGGTGGCTGCTTCACCGGAGAAGATGCCCGCACGCATGGTCTTGTGTTCGCGCAAGTGGCGGGTGATGGCCCGGGTGTCGACGCCTTGGATGCCGACGATTCCCTGTTCCACCAGTTCGTCGTCGAGGGAACGCTCAGAGCGCCAGTTGGAGGGACGTCGGGCGGCATCGCGGACGACGTACCCGGCAACCCAGATGCGGCGTGACTCAGCGTCTTCACTGTTGACGCCGGTGTTGCCAATGTGAGGTGCGGTCTGCACGACGAGTTGGCGCGCGTAGGAGGGATCGGTGATGGTCTCCTGGTAGCCGGTCATTCCGGTGGCGAAGACTGCCTCGCCGAGTGCGGTTCCCTGGGCGCCGTAGCTGCGGCCGCGGAACATCCGGCCGTCTTCGAGCACCAGTACTGCTGCTGCGGGGGTGGGTGTGGTGGCTGCTTTACTGTCCGTCACTTTATTACTTTCCACTATCGGCATCTGCCTGAGGGGCTGCGGAGATCAATTCTTGAAGGGCTTCGAGGAGGCTGTGCTTGTCGGCTGCATGCCTGGTGCGGAATCCGGTGTCCAGTTCGCGGGTGCCGAGCTTCCAGCTGATGACCAGGAGTCCGTCCTTCTCAACGAACTTCCCTGCCATACCCGTGTCCTGGCGGCTGCCTGTCAGCGCCGGCCGCGGAATAAACACCGGAGCGGCACCCGCACGATCGAACAGCACGCCTTCAGCGTGGATGCTCAGTTCGGCGTTGGTCCGGATTCCCAGTCCCTGCACCGCGATCCGGTCCAGCCAGTCGCCTGCGGTGGTGGTGGCAACGTACTGGCCCTCCGCGACGACGGTGGCCGGCGTCAGCGGCTCCGGCACCTGCGGGAGGCGTTCGACGTCGGACTGTCGCCTGAGTCGGTTCCGCCACCCCAGCCAGATCATCGCCAGGACGACGACGATCAGGGGCACCGTGATGAGCACGGTGAGTGTCTGGTTGTCCATTATTTGCCGCTGACTGCCCCGGTGGCCGGGGTGTCCGTGTAGCGGTAGGGGGTGTTGAGCTTGCCGTTGAGCACCGTGGGGTGGCCCTTGAAGAAGGTGGCCACCACGGATCCGGGCAGCTCTTTGCCCTTGAATGGTGAATTGCGGCCCATGGTGGCCATTTTATGGGGATCGACCGTCCAACGCGCAGCCGGGTCCACCAGGATGACGTTGGCCGGCTCGCCGACTTCCAACGGCCTGCCCTGGTCCGCGACCCGGCCGATGACGGCGGGCGTGAACGACGTGACCCTGGCGAAGTCGGCCCAGGTCATGAGTCCGGTTTCGATCATGGTCTCCTGGACCACGGACAACGCCGTCTCCAGTCCCGTCATGCCCATGGCCGCCTGCGCCCATTCGCATTCCTTGTGCTCGCTGGGGTGCGGCGCGTGGTCCGTGCCCACCACATCGATGGTGCCGTCAGCGAGGCCTTCGCGGAGTGCCTGGACGTCTGAGTCAGTGCGCAGCGGCGGGTTGACTTTGTACACGGGGTCGTAGCTGCGGACCAGCTCATCAGTGAGGAGCAGGTGGTGCGGGGTGACCTCGGCGGTCACGTTGATGCCGCGGGCCTTGGCCCAGCGAACGATTTCCACCGAACCTGCCGTCGAGACATGGCATACGTGCAGACGGGATCCGACGTGCTGGGTCAGCAGGACATCGCGGGCAATGATGCTTTCTTCGGCGACTGCGGGCCAGCCTGTAAGTCCGAGGACAGCGGAGACGGTGCCTTCGTTCATCTGTGCCCCGGCGGTAAGGCGCGGTTCCTGCGCGTGCTGGGCCACCACGCCGTCGAACGCCTTGACATACTCAAGTGCGCGGCGCATCAGGACGGGATCGTGCACGCAGATGCCGTCGTCGGAGAACATCCGCACCTGGGCGCGCGAGTCCGCCATGGCGCCCAGCTCGGCGAGCTGCCCGCCGGCCAGGCCCACCGTCACTGCGCCGACGGGGCGCACATCCACCCAGCCCGACGCGCGGCCGAGGCTGTGGACCTGCTCGACGACGCCTGCGGTGTCTGCCACAGGGTTGCTGTTGGCCATGGCGTGGACAGCGGTGAAACCGCCCAATGCTGCCGCGCGGGTGCCGGTTTCGACCGTTTCGGCGTCTTCGCGGCCCGGTTCGCGCAAGTGCGTGTGGACGTCAACCATGCCGGGAAGTGCTACGAGGCCTTGGCCGTCAATGACGGTGGTGTCCTCGTCGGAGAGTCCCTTGCCGCGCGCGGCGATGACGCCGTCCCGGATCAACAGGTCTTCGGCTTCGCCGCCAAGAATGGCGGCCCCACGGATCAGATACGTGTTCTCGGCCATCAGTTGCTCTCCTTGGTGGGCTGGTTTGCAGCGTGGGTGGTCGCTGCCGTTGCGGCAGCTGCTTCGCGGGTATCCCCGGAGAGCAGCAGGTACAGGGCGGCCATGCGGACGGAAACGCCGTTGCGCACCTGTGCAAGCACTGTGGAGCGCGGCGAATCCGCAGCGGCCGAGGAAATTTCCAAGCCCCGGTTCATGGGACCCGGGTGCATGATGATGGTGTCCTTCATGCCGAGGTCATCCAGTGCCCGGAGCCGGGCATCATCGAAGCCCCACCGGCGCGAGTATTCACGGGTGGAGGGGAAGAACGAGGCGTTCATGCGTTCACCCTGGACGCGCAGCATCATCATCGCGTCGACGCCTGCTTCCAGGGTCCGGTCAAGGTTGTAGCTCACCTTGCACGGCCAGTGTTCGACGCCGATCGGCAGCAGTGTGGGCGGCGCCACCAAGGTGACTTCCGCACCGAGCGTGCGCAGCAGCCAGACGTTGGACCGGGCTACACGGGAGTGCAGCACGTCGCCGGCGATTGCCACGCGCATGCCCTTGAGGTCAGCTCCTGTGGATGCCGTGCCGTTGAGTTGTGCCCAGTGACGGCGCATGGTGAACGCGTCCAACAGGGCCTGTGTGGGGTGCTCGTGCGTGCCGTCACCGGCGTTGATCACCGCGGCGTCGATCCAGTCCGTGGCAGCGAGCCTGTGCGGAGCACCGGAAGCCCAGTGGCGAATGACGACGGCGTCCGCGCCCATGGCCGCAAGGGTCTGGGCCGTGTCCTTCAGGGACTCGCCCTTGGAGACCGAGGAGCCCTTGGCTGCGAAGTTGATGACGTCAGCGGACAAGCGCTTGGCCGCAGCCTCAAAGGAGATCCGGGTACGTGTGGAATCCTCAAAGAAGAGGTTCACCACGGTACGCCCGCGCAGGGCCGGGAGCTTCTTGACTTCCCGGTCACCGACTGCGGACATTTCCTCCGCCGTGTCGAGCACTCGGATGGCGTCGAACGCACTGAGGTTCTCGGTGGAAAGCAGGTGCTTCATTTGCCGGCCTCGATAACTACCTCGTTGACGGGCAGGCCGTCAACGGAGTCAATCTCCTCAAGGTGCACACGGACTTTTTCGGAGGACGACGTCGGCAGGTTCTTGCCGACGTGGTCCGCGCGGATGGGCAGCTCACGGTGGCCGCGGTCCACCAGCACGGCGAGGCGGACGATCCTGGGGCGACCAAGATCCACCAAAGCGTCCAAGGCGGCACGGATGGTGCGGCCGGAGTACAGGACATCATCGATCAGCACAACAACCTTGTTGTCGATGCCTGACAGCGGCAACCGCGTGTGGTGCGGCGGGCGCGTGGGTTGGTGCGAGAGGTCGTCACGGAACATCGTGACATCGAGTTGGCCAACGATCGCTTCTGCATTGACGGCGGGATCGGCCGCAGCGATCTTGTTGGCGAGCCGCACGGCCAAAGGGTAGCCGCGGCTGGGAATGCCCAACAAGACCAAGTCCTGGGATCCCTTGTTGGCTTCAAGGATCTCGTGGGCGATACGAGTGAGCGCACGGTCAATGTCCGCCTGGTTGAGGACAACCCGCGACGGCACCTGCGCTGAAGTGACTTCAGTCATTCGCTCGTCTCCCCTTTCCCCGCCTCACGGGACGGAATTAAAAAAGGAATATTTGCCTTTCAAAACTACCACAGCGGACACTTCGCACCTCACGTGCAGTGGCGTTGGCCCGTGAGGTTAAACTCACACCCGGGCGCGGTGGAATAGGCTCATTGCCATGACGTCGAACCACCCCGGACCGGGCAGCGGCCACCAACCGTATCCGCGTCCGTACTTGGAGCCTTCAGCCAACCCCACGTGGATCGGCCGGATCCAGCCCGGGAACTACCAGCCCGCCCCGGGGAATCCTTCCCAGCTCCCGCAACAAACGTGGGCCGGTTCCCAGGTTCCGCGGGGACGCCGGACACCGGGAACTCTTCCCCTGCTGATCGCAGGCGGCGTGCTGGCATTGGGAAGTTTGCTTCTGGTGGTTCCCTTCCTGCTGGGCAACACCGGCGTCACGGGCTTTGTGATTGGCTTTATTGCGTCCCTCATCCCATTGTCCGTGGTGCTGCTCACGGTCCGGCTCATCGACCGCTGGGAACCCGAACCCAAACGGCTGCTGTGGTTCGCCTTCACCTGGGGCGCCGCGGTCTCCATTGCCGGCACGCTCCTGATCCAACCGGTCTTCGCTTTGGCGGCCCCCACCACCAGTGAGGAAGCCTTCACCTACTTCATGGCGACGGTTCAAGCCCCGATCGTGGAGGAATTCACCAAGTCCCTCGGCCTGCTGGTACTGATCGTTGCTGCCCGGAAGTACTTCGACGGGCCCGTGGACGGGGTGGTGTTCGCCTTTACGATCGCAGCGGGCTTCGCCTTCACGGAGAACATCCTCTACTTTGGCCGAGAGATAGCCTCGTCCACTGATCCGGGGACGGACCTGGTGCGGATCTTCATCTTGCGTGGGGTCATGTCCCCGTTTGCCCATGCGCTCTTCACCGGCACCACCGGCCTCATCATGGGTTTCGCCGCCAGGAGGTGGCATACGGGATATGCGGTGCTCGCATTCTTCGTTGGCCTGCTTCCAGCGATGTTCCTCCACAACCGCTGGAACAGCATGGGGCAGGACTTCCTGGTGGACTACTTCGTGGTCCAGGTGCCCATCTTCCTGGCCGCGGCGCTGGGCATCATCTTCCTGCGGGTTGCCGAGGGCAAGCTCACCCGGCAACGGCTGTTGGAATACGCCCGAGCCGGCTGGTTCACGCCGGCCGAGGTAGACATGCTCGCCACGTCGCAGGGCAGGCGGCAGGCCATTCGGTGGGCCACTTCCCGTGGCCGCGCCCACCAGATGCGATCCTTCATCAAGGGTGCAACCGCTCTGGCTTTCACGCGCCAACGAATTCTCAGCGGCCGGGACGTCCACGTACATCAGCAGGACGAGCTTGAGCACCTTCGCGGGATCCCGGTGCTGAGGGCCGCGGTCCTCCCGTAGGAGTTTGTGTACGGCACGCGCACAGAAGAAGGCGCCCAAAGGTCATCAGCTGTTCGAAACCCCGTTCAACGCAAAGAGGACCCGCATCCACTGGATGCGGGTCCTCTGGATGCGGGTCCTCTTTGCGACTAGGCGAGCAGGGAAGGCTTCAGCTTCTGGAGCCTGCCAAGCAAACCGTTGATGAACGCCGGTGACTCGTCCGTGGACATCGTCTTGGCGAGTGCCACGGCTTCGCTGACAGCAACGCCGTCCGGAACTTCGTCGTTGTACAGAAGTTCCCAAGCGCCGATACGCAGGATGATGCGGTCAACAGACGGCATCCGCTCCAGCGTCCAGCCCTGGGCGTACGTCTGGAGGAATTCATCGATGGTGGGCTGCATGGAAACAACACCCTCCACGATTTCCACCGTGTACGGGTTAATGACCAGGTCTGTCATCTCCCGGCGGGCCTTCAGCGCGTCGAAAGCCGAAACAGAGCGCTGCTCCGCCTCGAAAAGTACTTCAAGTGCCCTGCCACGGGCCTTACCGCGTGCACTCACTAGTCGTTGACCCGGCCCAGGTAGCTGCCGTCGCGGGTGTCAACCTTGACCTTGGTGCCCTGTTCAACGAACAGCGGAACCTGGATTTCGTAGCCCGTTTCCACAGTGGCCGGCTTGGTTCCTGCCGAGGAGCGGTCGCCCTGAAGTCCGGGCTCGGTGTAGGTGATTTCAAGGACAACACTCGGAGGCAGTTCGATGTACAGCGGAGTGCCCTCGTGGATGGCAATGTTGACCATCTGGTTCTCAAGCATGAAGTTGGTGGCATCGCCAACGGTTGCGCCGGATACGTGGATCTGGTCGTAGTCCTGGGTGTCCATGAAGACGAAGTCTTCGCCGTCCTGGTACAGGTACTGGTAGTCCCGGCGGTCGACCGTCGCGGTCTCGATCTTCAGGCCGGCGTTGAACGTCTTGTCAACCACCTTGCCCGACATGACGTTGCGCATCTTGGTGCGAACAAAAGCGCCACCCTTGCCCGGCTTGACGTGCTGGAACTCAATGATGTTCCAGAGCTGGCCCTCGAGCTTCAGTACGGTCCCGTTCTTGATGTCGTTTGTGGTTGCCACTCGTATCCTCTGGTTTCTCTCACTGGTTCAGCTACGGTTTCTAGCTTCCAGCCGGGTATGCCAAGCCGGCATGCCAAACGGCCCACCAGCGCGTATTTATCAAAAATCCAAGAACCATTCTACCGGCAAATGCGAGATGCCCCGCGCCCGGGGTAGAAGGATGGCTTCAGGACGCGAGTTCGAGGACGTTTCTGGCACGCTGCAGTGCTACCGCGGACGAGTAAATCAGTGCCGCATCCGCGGCCAGCGCAACCCGGAGGTCCAGGGCCTTCGCAAAGGATTCCGAAGCTGCCAAAGCGTTGCCGCCTACAAAGTACGCCCGGCCCAGATACTGGTGAACAATCGGCTCGCGGGGGGTTCCCTGTACTTCCGTCAGCAGCTGGCGGAACAACTGGATAGCGCGGTCAAACCGGTTGGTTGCCCGGTGGACTTCCGCCTCGAAAATCCGCAGGCGAAACGACTCCGGATCCTTGTACCGCGCTTCAGCAAGGACTTCGGCCGCTTCCTTCGGCTGGCCGTCAAGCAGAAGCGCCATGATACGGTCGGCCGGATCCTCGGACGCCGCCAAGGCCGTTTCCATCACGTCTTCGTTGACGATCACTGGAAGCAGCGTGTCGGGATTCATCCGGACACCCGGGAAGCCCGCAGTTGGCCAGTCGCTGATGCCTTCGCTCAGGGTGGCCGTCACGATGCGATCTCCTGGTAAGCGGCAAACAGCAGCGAAGTGTCCGGGACATCAAGGATGCCAGGCTTCGCCACACCGTCCAGGACCACGAAGCGGAGCAGATCGCCACGGGACTTCTTGTCACGGCGCATGCCGTCAAGCAAACCCTGCCACCGGTCTTTCCGGTAGGTGATGGGCAGCCCGAGGCTTTCCAGAATGGTTCGGTGACGATCGGCGTCGGAATCCGACAGCCGGCCGACGCTGCGGGCAAGTTCCGCCGCGAACATCATTCCTACTGACACGGCGGCGCCGTGGCGCCAGGAGTAGCGCTCCACAAGTTCGATCGCATGACCCAAAGTGTGGCCATAGTTGAGGATTTCACGCAGGCCCGATTCCTTCAGGTCCTGGGAAACAACATTGGCCTTCACGGTGATGGCCCGCTCGATCAGCTCCCGGACAACGCTGGAACCCGGATCAGTAACGGCGTCCGTGTTCTTCTCGACGAGGTCCAGAATCACGGGGTCAGCAATGAAGCCGCACTTGATGACCTCGGCCATACCGGAAATCAGCTCGTTCTTGGGCAGAGTCTGAAGCGTGTCCAGATCTGCCAGTACCGCGGCGGGAGGGTGGAAGGAGCCCACCAGGTTCTTGCCCTCGGCCGTGTTGATGCCGGTTTTGCCGCCAACGGAAGCGTCCACCATTCCGAGCAGGCTGGTGGGCATGTGGATGACCTTGACGCCCCGGAGCCAGGTTGCCGCAACAAACCCGGCGAGGTCTGTCACTGCGCCGCCACCGACCGCCACGATCGCATCGGAGCGCGTGAAATCGTTCTGTCCCAGCACCTGCCAGCAGAAGGCAGCGACCTGGATGTGCTTGCCTTCCTCGGCGTCGGGAATTTCTGCCGTGAGGGCGGTGAAACCGGCAGCCTCGAGTTCATCACGGACGGTGTCGCCGGTCAGCCTCAAGGCCCGCGGGTGGATCACCAAGACCCGGCGGACGCGCTCGCCCAACTTCGCAGGGAGGGACCCCAGAAGGCCGCGGCCAACTACGACGTCGTAGTTCTCGTTGGCTGACTGGCCGGTCACCTTGATGACAGTTGCTTCGTTGCTCACTTTTCAACTTCCTCTTTCAAGGCTGCATGCTGGCGCAGCCGTTCCTCCAGCAGGAGGCCGATTTCCGCCACGGAACCCGATCGGACATCAAGGACAATGTCAGCCAGGCGTTCATAGACGGGACGTCTGGTGGCAAACAAGGCTTCCCACCGCGTCATGGCGTCGCCCTGCAGCAAAGGGCGTCCGGTATTACGGGCGATGCGGTCCGCAACGGTCGCTGCGTCGCACTCCAAGTAGACCACCGTGCACTCGCTCAGCAGTTGCTGGGTTCCGGAGTCCAGTACCGCGCCCCCGCCCAGGGAGATCACGCTCAGCTGTTCCTTGGCGGAGTCGATCGCCTTGGCCACGGCGCGGGCTTCCAGCTCACGGAAAGCATGTTCCCCGCGGCCGGCGAAAATGTCTGCGATGCTGCCGTGGGCAGCCACAACCATTGCGTCCGTGTCCACGTAGGGAACGTCCAGCTGCAGGGCCAACTGCTGGCCGATCGCCGACTTTCCGACCGCCATGGGACCCACGAGAACAATGGGACGGCCGGGACAGCCGTCCTGCAGTGCGCGGACCACTACCGGCCGACCGAGTCCAGGGTTGCCGGAATGCTGTCGAGGTAGCTCTGCAGGTTCCGCGCGGTCTCGGCAACTGAGTCGCCGCCGAACTTCTCGGCCACGGCTTCTGCCAGGACCAGGGCAACCATGGCTTCGGCAACCACGCCAGCTGCCGGAACAGCACAAACGTCTGAACGCTGGTGGTGGGCCTTTGCGGGCTCGCCGGTGCTGACATCGATGGTGCGCAGTGCGCGCGGCACGGTAGCAATCGGCTTCATGGCCGCACGCACGCGCAGGACATCGCCAATGCTCATGCCACCCTCAATGCCCCCGGCACGGTTGGTCTGACGGACGATCTTGCCGTTGTCATCCTTGACGATTTCATCGTGCGCTGCAGAACCGCGGCGCGCAGCCGTCATGAAGCCATCACCGACTTCCACGCCCTTGATGGCCTGGATACCCATGAGGGCAGCGGCAAGGCGTGAATCGAGTCGACGATCCCAGTGCACGTAGCTGCCCAGTCCCGGCGGGAGCCCGTAGGCGAGGACTTCAACTACGCCACCGAGCGTTTCGCCCTCCTTGTGTGCGGCATCAACTTCGGCAACCATCGCGTCGGAGGTCTCGCGGTCGAAGCAACGGAGAGGATCGGCGTCGAGGGCCAGAACATCTGCGGGCGCGGGCAGAGGCCTGCCCTCGGGCACGGTCACGCTGGCAATCGATACAGTATGGCTGACGAGTTCAACGCCAAGGTGCTTCAAGAACTGCGAGGCCACGGTACCCAAGGCAACGCGCGTGGCTGTTTCGCGGGCGCTGGCGCGTTCAAGAACGGGCCGTGCTTCATCGAAGCCGTACTTCTGCATTCCGGTGAAGTCCGCGTGACCCGGACGGGGACGCGTCAAAGGCGCGTTGCGTGCCTGGTCCGCCAGCAGTTCGGGGGCCACAGGGTCAGCAGACATGATCTGTTCCCATTTGGGCCATTCGGTGTTGCCGACCTGAATGGCCACGGGGCCACCCTGGGTGATGCCGTGGCGGACACCGCCAACGATCGTCACCTCGTCCTGCTCAAACTTCATGCGGGCGCCACGCCCATAGCCCAGGCGGCGACGCGCCAAGGCGTCACGGATTTGCCCGCTGGTGAGTTCAACACCGGCAGGCACGCCTTCAATAATTCCGATCAGAGCCGGACCGTGGGATTCACCGGCAGTCAACCAACGCAACATATAACCAATCCTGCCATGTAAGGCCTCTAGAACACTCGCCGGGGAAGCCCGACTGAGTCGCACATCACATCTATGACGGCGGCATTGACATCACAGCCGCTGAACAGCCGGATCTGCTCCGCCGCCTGGTACATCAGCATCTCCAGTCCGGGAACCACTGCTCCCCCGTGTCCATGCCAGACCTCGGCCAGGCGGCTCGGCCACGGGTCATACGCAACGTCAAGCAGAACGCCTGCGCCAGTCGCCGGCAAAGCTGCCAACTCGTCCGCGAGGCCATCTGCGGCCCGCGGGGGGAACGTGGAGATCACGAGTTCTGTCCCGGCAACTGCCGTGGCAGCCTCGGACAGCGGGCGGATCGTCAGCGAAATCCCGACGGCGGCCGCCGCAGCTTGGGCGTCACCGGCACGTCCGGCGTCACGCACGAAAACGTCAACGTGACGCACTCCGAGTTCGCGCAGGGCGGCAACAGCGGCAGCCGATGTTCCACCGCCACCAAGGACAGCAGCGCGCGTCGTGGAGGTAAGGCCGGCGTAACGCACGGCGTCCACAATGCCGGCGACGTCGGTGTTGTATCCGACGCGTCGGATGGAGCCGCCAACGTGCTCGAAGGCGACAGTATTGATGACACCCAGAGCTGCCCCCGCTCCGCGGACGTCATCCATCTCGCGAACCATGGCGGACTTCAGCGGCATGGTAACGGAGAGCCCGCACCACGATTCGTCGCCGCGAACCGACTCCATGAAATCCGGAAGCTGTTCAACCGTGACATCAATGGCCGAGTAATCGATGTCGACGCCCAAGGTGGCATAGGCAGCCGTATGCATGGCGGGAGACTTTGAATGTGAAATCGGGTGCCCGAGGACCGCGGCGCGACGACTCACACACACCGCCCGGCGTTGGCCTGGCACCACGCGTTGTATTGCTCCACGTAGGTGCTGTGTTCAGCCAGCGTCTTGGAGAACTTTGTCTCCTTGGTATCCAGGTTGATGGTGACCCAGTAAAGGTAGTCATTCTGGGTCGGCTTCGCTGCGGCGTCGATTGCGGTCTTGCCCGGGGAACCAATGGGACCAGCCGGGAGACCAACATTGGCGTACGTGTTGTACGTATTGGACTTGTCAGCCTTCTCTTCCTCTGTGAGGTGGAAGGACTTCTTGCCCAAACCGTAGGTCACTGTTGCATCGGACTGGATCAGCCCGTTGGTCTCCGTGTTGTTGGGTTTGAGCCGGTTGTAGATTGCCCCTGCCACGTTGCCGTAATCAGCCTGTCCGCCTTCGGCTTGGACGATGCTGGCGATGGTCACGGTGTCGTATTGCTTCGCGGGATCGGTAATTCCTTGGGCCTTGAGTTCATCCAAGGTGGTGGACACGAGCTTCTGGACGATGTCCTTGCCTGAGGTTCCCAGCGGGAAACGGTACTCGCCGGGAGCCAGGAATCCTTCGAGGTTCTTGGCCTGGGAAGGTACGCCGAACTGGGCTGGCGCCTGGTTGAACGCTGTCAATTGCTGGAGCGGTATTCCAGAGCCCTTGGAGATTGCGTCAAGGGATTCGTTGATGCGCAGGCCCGCGCTCAAGGCAAAATAGATGACCTTCGAGGCGTCCTTGTTCAGCAGGACTGCCACGGCATCGGAGTTCTTCATCTCGGTGCGGAACGTAAATTCGCCCGGCGACAGTTCGCCGCCATCGCTCAGGAACGCCTTCACGAACGAATCGGCATCTGCCACCACTTTGTTGTCCACGAGGGCCGTAGCAACAGCCTTGGGACCGGCGCCTTCAGGAACCGTAATGGTCACGGATCCGGTACCGGGCCCCGGGTAGTCAGTGACCTTGTCCATACCGAGCAACGGCTTCAGGAACTGCGCGCCGATGGCGATCGCAGCGACGAAGACGCCGAGCGTGATCAGGAGGGCAAGGACACGACGGCGACGCCTCGCCTTCTTGGTCGCGGCTTTGCTGGCAGCAGGCTCGATGGCAGGAATCAGTGCATGGTGCTCGTCAGGGTGGACTTCGTGGTCCTCATACCCGTAGTGGGCGTCGTGCTCAACAAATCCGTGGACGTCATGATGCTCTCCACCTTCATGGTGGAAATAGTGCGAGGGGTGTTCGTCGCCTTCGTGGCCAGCGTAAACGTGCTCTTCAGCCGGGATGTGCGTTTCATCAAGGTGCACTTCCCCGGCATGGACCTCCGCATAGTGCGGGGGCCGCACAGCGTCGTCGACGTGGTCCTGGTGGAGCTCCACGCTCACTGGGTGGGCTTCGTGTACCGGTTCCGGTTCATGGTTCGGTTCCGGTACGTGAGCCGACTCCTGTTCCTGGACAGGCTCTGCTTCTTTGGCCGGCTCCGCCGCAGCGGGAGGTTCCGTGGGAACCGGCGGTGCGACAGGAACCGGTGGGGCAACAGGAACCGGTGGTACAGCAGTGACGGGCGGCACCGCAGGAGCTGCTGGGACGGCCGGAACCGGCTTGGGCAACGCTGGCTCAGCATCAACCGGAGGTGTTGCCGCCTCCGGTGTCGCTTCGGGTACAGGTACGACGTTCTGGTTTTGCGTGGCGAGGAATCGTTCGCGGGCCCGCAGTTCCTTGCGGGTCAGCGGCATCCCACCGCCAGCGGCACCGCTGGAGGGGTCGTTGTTGACCGGGCTCACAGTTGCAGTCCCCTCGTAGAAGAATCTGGATCTCGGCCGGAGGCAGCCCCCAGCGTTGGGGCACTGGTGGGCTGATCGGACTGCGCCGGTGCCTGCACGCGGCGTCCAACGTCCGTTCCTCTGGCTTTTTGCATGTCGATCGCGTGCTGAAGTATTCCAGCAGCGGCAACCTGATCAACCACTTTACGGTGGTTTCTACTGCTCATGCCAGCTTCGTGCAGGTTACGGTGTGCCGTAACGGTGCTGAGCCGCTCGTCCACGAGGTTGACTGGAACGGCTGCACCGCTTCTGGACAGCTCGGCCGCCAGGAGTTCGGCGTACTCCGTTGCCATCTGCGCGGAGCCTCGCTCTTCGCCCTTCATGGTGCGCGGCAGGCCGACAAATATCTGCACGGCTGACAACTCAACGGCCTGCTTTACCACCACACGGATGTCGGAGTTTTTCTTGGCGTCACGACCCACGGTCTTGAAGGGCGTCGCCAAAATGCCGTCGGGGTCGCAAATGGCAAGCCCAACCCGGACGGTACCGACGTCTACCCCCAGCTTGATGCCGCGGGGGTAGACGTCGCTGTTCGTCGTGGAATCCACCGTCAGCGCTTGGCTATCGCATCCGCTACCGCGGCGAGGGCCTCGGAGACCTTCGCAGCGTCGGTGCCGCCGCCTTGGGCGACGTCGTCCTTGCCGCCTCCGCCACCGCCGAGGATGCCGGCTGCGAGGCGCACCAAGGCGCCAGCCTTAACGCCGGCATCACGTGCGGCCTCGTTGGTAGCCACCAGGATGATGGGCCGGTCATTGCTGACACCGGCAACGGCTACGGTTGAAGCCTCGGAACCCAGGCGGTTGCGGAGGTCAAGGGCAAGGTTGCGGATATCATCCGCACCGCCCACCTGACCGGCATCGTGCGCAATGAGACGGACACCCGCAGCATCGCGGGCAGTGCCCACAAGATTCGCGGCCGCAGCTGCAAGCTGCTCCTTGCGCAGGCGGTCGAGTTCCTTCTCCGCAACCTTGAGCTTGTTCAACGTGGTGGAGATGCGGTCAGCCAGCTGGCCGGACGGAACCTTGAGCATTTCGGTCAGCTCTGCCACGAGAGCACGCTCCGCGGCGAGGTGGCGGAACGCATCCAGGCCCACGAACGCCTCAACGCGGCGGTTACCTGAACCGACGGACTGCTCTCCCAAAAGGGACAAGCTGCCAATCAGTGAGGTGTTTGCCACATGGGTGCCACCACAAAGTTCACGGGACCAGGCGCCGTCGATCTCCACAACCCGGACTTCGCTGCCGTAGTTCTCGCCAAACAGTGCCATGGCGCCCAGCGCCTTCGCCTCGGCCAGGCCCATGACCTTGGTGTCAACGCGGAAGTTGTTCCGGATGGCGATGTTGGAAACCTCTTCGATTTCCGAACGCGTGGCGGTGCTCAGGCCCTCGCCCCAGGCAAAGTCGAAGCGCAGGTAGCCGGCCTTGTTGAACGAACCGCGCTGAGTGGCTTCCGGCCCCAGGATCTGGTGCAAAGCGGCATGCACAATGTGCGTGCCGGTGTGTGCCTGCTCGGCGGCATGGCGACGTTCACGGTCGACGGCGGCGCGCACCAGCGCGTCCGAGGCAATTTCGCCTTCGCGGACGATCGCCTTGTGCACGCTGAGGCCCTTGACCGGACGCTGAACGTCCAGCACCTCGACGACGAAGCCGTCACCGGTGATGAGGCCGGTATCGGCGGACTGGCCGCCTGCCTCGGCGTAGAACGGGGTTTCGTTCAGGACCAGTTCGATTTCATCGCCGGTGGATGCGTGGGCAACACGCTGACCGCCACTGACAATGCCGCGGACCTTGGATTCGCCGTCGAGTTCGTCATAGCCGATGAAGACCGTCTCGCCCTCGCCCAGCATCTCCTGGTACGCGCTGAGGTCGGCATGGCCGCCCTTCTTGCCCTTTGCATCTGCCTGGGCGCGCTGACGCTGTTCCAGCATGAGTGAACGGAAGCCAGCTTCATCCACCTTGAGTCCGGCTTCCTCCGCCATCTCCAACGTAAGGTCGATCGGGAAGCCGTAGGTGTCGTGGAGCGCGAAAGCGTCAGCGCCCGACAACGGAACCCCTGCAGCCTTGGATTCAGCCACGGCGTCTTCGAGCCGTGCGGTTCCGGATGCGATGGTACGCAGGAACGCCTTCTCCTCGGCGTAGGCGATTCGGCTGATGCGTGCGAAGTCCGTGTCGACCACGGGGTAAACACCCTTCATGGCGTCCCGCGAGACCGGCAGGAGGTCAGGCAAGCAAGCCTTCTCGACGCCCAGCAGGCGCATCGCACGCACGGCGCGGCGGATGAGACGACGCAGGACGTAGCCCCGGCCTTCGTTGGACGGAGCCACACCATCAGCGATGAGCATGAGGGAGGAACGGATGTGGTCCGCGACGACGCGCATGCGGACGTCATCGGTGTGGTGCGGATCTTCGTCAGTCTCCGCGGATGTGTATTCCTTGCCCGACAGTTCCGCTGCCTTGTCGATAACCGGCCGGACTTGGTCGGTCTCGTACATGTTCTCAACGCCCTGGAGGATCATCGCGAGACGCTCCATGCCCAGGCCGGTGTCAATGTTCTTGTTCGGCAGTTCACCGACGATGTCGAAGTCCACCTTGGAACGGACGTTCTCGATCTGGTACTGCATGAACACGAGGTTCCAGATTTCGATGTAGCGGGTTTCGTCGGCGAGGGGCCCGCCTTCGATTCCGTACTGCGGGCCGCGGTCGTAGTAGATCTCCGAGCAGGGGCCGGCAGGGCCCGGCTGGCCGGTGTGCCAGTAGTTGTCGGACTTACCCATGCGCTGGATGCGCTCAGCCGGGATTTCCGTGTTCTTGAGCCACAGTTCCTTGGCTTCGTCGTCCTCTTCGTAAACGGTCACCCAGATGCGCTCGGCGGGAAGGCCGTAGCCGCCGTCGTCAACGCTCTTGGTGAGCAGCTCGAAAGCGAACTTGATCGCATCTTCCTTGAAGTAATCCCCGAAGGAGAAGTTGCCGCACATCTGAAAGAACGTACCGTGACGGGCCGTCTTGCCGACTTCCTCGATGTCGCCGGTGCGGATGCACTTCTGGACACTGGTAGCACGCTTGTACGGCGGCTCTTCGCGAGCAGTCAAATAAGGAATGAACGGCACCATGCCGGCCACAGTGAAGAGAAGTGACGGGTCGCTGGAAACGAGCGACGCGGAGGGAACGGCGGTGTGGCCCTTACTGACAAAAAAGTCCACCCAGCGTTTGGTGATCTCCTGCGACTTCATTAGCTGTTTACTTACCCTTCTCAATTCACTGCACGTGGTGTGCGCGGTACCGGCTGTTGCCGTTCCGCAGCTTCTCATTCTGCCCTGTTGTGGGCGCTGGGGCGAACCGCGCCCGCTAGCGTTGACCTGTTCCGGCGTCGCCAATCCCCAATGCCGCCCGCAAATCCTCTTCGCGTTCGTGCATGCCGGCGCGCACGGCGTCGGCGAAATCGAACAGGCCGTCGGCAAGTCGACCCACAGCACGGTTGAGACCGTCGGGGCCAATATTGGCCTGGGCCTCGGTGATCTTGCGGAAGGCGATGACTCCGATGGCAACGCCGATGCCCATCCAGACTATTCGTTTCATGATTTCCTGACGTTCAGCATGTTTTCAGACGTACAACCCGATCAGCGGCTGCGACGGCCCGACGACGGGGCCTTCCGGGCGGCGAAAGCGGAACGCACGCCGTAACTGAAGGCGGCGACCTTGATCAAGGGCGAGCCGACTGTAGCGGCAACCAGGGACGACAGTGCCGAGATGTTGGCCGACGCATCAGAGACGTTCGACGCGATGCCATCAACCTTCTTCAGCTGCTGGTTGGTGGTGGAGACGGTGGCCGTCACTTCATCCATCAGTGGCGTCGCGCCATCGCTGATGGAACGGATAGTGGAACGTACTTCGTCGAAGACCCCACCAAGTTTCAGGATGGGCACAGCCAACAGCAACACCAGCAGGGCGAACACTCCCGCCGCGATCAGGCCGGCAATATCGCCACCAGACATATATCTCATCTCCTAGGATCGTTGCGCCGCCCGCACCCGCTGGTTGGCAGCATCGTGCAAGGCCTCCCCAAGTACCTTACATAGAAAGAAGCAGGACCTTACATACAAAGAAGCCCGCGGCGTTGGCCACGGGCTTCTTTGTAAGCGCTGCTTGGATTAGCGAGCGTAGAATTCGACGACGAGCTGCTCTTCGCAGGTCACGGGGACCTCGGAGCGCTTCGGGCGACGAACCAGACGCGCCTGCAGGGCGTCGATCTTGACGTCCAAGTATGCCGGAACCGTGTTCAGAACGTGGGCACCAGCTGCTGCGACCTGGAACGGAGCCATGGTCTCGGAGCGGCTGTGAACGTGGATGAGCTGGCCTTCGCCAACGCGGAAGGACGGGCGGTCCACGCGGATGCCGTCAACCAGGATGTGGCGGTGCACAACCAGCTGGCGAGCCTGTGCGATGGTGCGGGCGAAGCCGGCACGCAGCACGAGGGCGTCCAGACGCATTTCGAGCAGCTCAACCAGGTTTTCACCGGTGAGGCCCTTGGTGCGGCGTGCTTCTTCGAAGGCACGGGTCATCTGGGCTTCGCGGATGCCGTACTGTGCGCGCAGACGCTGCTTTTCGCGCAGACGTACGGCGTAGTCGGAGTCCTGCTTCTTGCGGGCACGGCCGTGCTCACCGGGGCCGTACGGGCGGCGCTCCATGTACTTGGCGGCCTTGGGGGTCAGAGCAATGCCGAGTGCACGCGAAAGGCGTGCGGTACGGCGAGCACGAGTGTTGTTAGCCACTTGTGTCCTTCCAATTACTGCGGTGTGTCAGTGTTACTGGCCTCCATCAGGGAGAGCATCGGCCAACCGCTGCCTTTTGCTACTGGCCCACGGCGCAGCACCATTGAACAGAATCTTCAAGGGATTGTGCGTCGGGGACATGCCAGACAAGCAACTATCCTACCACGGGAGTTAGCCGGTTACCGGCCCTGCACGCTGCGGCAGCGGGCACCCCTTCTGGCAGAGCTACTGGCCCCTGATGATTTTCCGAAGCCTCTCCAGCCTTGCCGAGATGTCCCGTTCGGCGCCGTTGGACGTGGGTTCGTAGTAGTCCTTGCCCACGAGGTCGTCAGGCGGGTATTGCTGGGTCGCCACACCATGGGGTTCATCGTGGGCGTACTTGTAGCTCTTGCCGTGGCCCAACTGCTTGGCACCGGGATAGTGGGCGTCGCGCAAATGCATGGGGATTCCGCCACCGAAACCCGCGCGAACGTCCGCCACGGCCTTGTTCAGCCCCATATAGGCCGCATTCGATTTGGGCGCGGTCGCCAGATGCACTACCGCTTCAGCAAGGACAATCCGGCCTTCAGGCATTCCAATCAGTTGTACTGCCTGCGCCGCGGCGACAGCCGTTTGCAGCGCTGTAGGATCTGCCATGCCAATGTCCTCCGCTGCGGAGATCACGATCCGCCGCGCCACGAAGCGAGGGTCCTCCCCCGCCTCCAACATCCGCGCCAGATAGTGCAATGCTGCGTCCACGTCTGATCCCCGGATGGACTTGATGAAGGCACTCGCGACGTCATAGTGCTGGTCACCGGCGCGATCGTAGCGGACCGCCGCCGAATCAAGTGCGCGTTCGGTGTGCCGCAGTTCCACCAGCACCGGAGCGTCAGGCGCACCGTCGCCCGCAAGTCCAGGCTCGCCGTCGTTGTCCGTTCCCTCACCGGCGGTGCTGTCACCGAATGCCACACCGGAGGCGGCCTCCAAGGCCGTCAGGGCCCGGCGGGCGTCGCCACCGGAAAGCCTGACCAAATGTTCCAGTGCTTCCGGACTCAGCTCCACACGGCCAGCCAGGCCACGGCCATCCAGCACCGCGCGTTGCAACAACCCGGCGATGTCGTCGTCCGTCAGCGGCTTGAGCGTCAGCAGAAGCGACCGGGACAACAACGGCGAAACGACCGAAAATGAGGGGTTCTCCGTAGTAGCGGCCACCAGGACGACCCAACGGTTCTCCACTCCCGGAAGCAAGGCATCCTGCTGGGCCTTGTTGAAGCGGTGGATCTCGTCCAGGAACAACACAGTAGTTTTCTTGTACAAGTCCCGAGCCGTCAAGGCCTCGTCCATGACGCGCCTGACGTCCTTCACGCCGGCAGTGATGGCCGAGAGCTCCACAAACTTCCGGCCCGGGCCCCGCGCGATCACGTGGGCAAGGGTGGTCTTGCCCGTTCCCGGAGGCCCCCACAGGATCACCGAGCTCGGGCCAGCCGGTCCAGCTGCATCGGCACCGGCGGCCAGTTGCCGAAGCGGTGAGCCGTGGCCAAGTAGGTGTTGCTGACCCACGACGTCGTCCAGGGTACGGGGGCGCATCCGAACTGCCAGCGGGCTGCGTTGGGAAGCCATACGTGCTGCATCGGATACTCCCCCGACGGCGGGCGTATCCTCCGACTCGTCGTCGCTGCCCGCACCCACACCAAAGAGATCTTCCACATGGATAGGCTACTCATAGATCCAGCAAAGGAGACATCGACGTGGACCGCCCGTCATCAACGCCACAGCAACGTACCCCCAGCCGCGCCGCTTTGGTGCCCGCTGCGCGGCTGTCCGGCTGGGTGGACCGCTTCACCGCAAGCCACGGCGCCCTTGTTGAAGAAGACGATGACGACGGCGCAATGCTCCTCCGCGCGGCCGACGGCGCAATGCTCCTCCGCGCGGCCGACGGCGCGACTGCCCTGCTGAGGGCGCCGTGGCCCGTCGATGGCAGGCCCGGCCGCGGTGCAACAGACATCGAGCGGCTCGCCTCACTCGCCACGCAGGAACGTGGGCTTGGCCTGCTCCTGGTGCGCAGAGGAGGATTCGCCATAGCCGTGGCCAGCGGAACCAAGGTCCTTGAGTCCAAGAGCGGCAACCGTTACGTCCAGTCCAGGACGTCAGCCGGTGGCCAGTCCCAGCAACGGTTCGCGCGTCGACGATCCAGCCAGGCAGACTCATTGGTGGATTCCGCCGCCGAACACGCGGCCCGTATCTTCAGCGGCCACCGCGTCGAGTACATCGTGCCGGGCGGCGACAAAGCCTTGGTGGAACAAGTCCTCGGCCGGCCGTCCATGCGCGGAATGGCGGGCCGGACACAATTGGCCTTCCTGGACGTTCAGGATCCCAAAACCGCGGTCTTGGCCAAGGCCGCCGGCGACGCCTGCTCCATCCGGATCCTCGTCACTGACTCATCCAAATAGCTGTGCGCTAACAACCTCCGGGCGCCCTCGTCAGGGGAGCTTGCCGGTACAGATAACTGCCGCGTTCCTCAAAGCCCGACCGCGAATACAAGGACTGCGCACCCTGGTTGGCTGCAGTCACCAAAAGCCAAAAGCCGTGGAGACCACGCGCCGCACCCGCGGCCATCAAGGCGTCCAGCACCTGAGTTGCGTAACCGCGCCGACGGTGCGTGGCCGACGTCGCCATGCTGTACAGACCGCCCCAGCCGTCCACCAAGGCAAGACGCCCGACGGCGGCAGGGACGCCGTCGTCGTCCCTCACCATCGCGTACAGCGACGGGCAGGCCGTCAGTATCCCGCGCGCGACGTTGAGCTCCCGCTCACCGCCGCGGCCATCCACGGACCACCAGAGCTGAAGCCATTCTTCAGAGACTTCTTCGGAAAGCTCCACCCCTGCCGGCTCCGTGAGAGCAAGGCCGTCCGCGCCGCGGACCATGATCTTCGTTTCTGACTGGCGCGTGAAACGGCGCTCGTCCAGGGCCGCGTTGAGGTTTGAGCTTCTGGAATCGTCGAACACCTGGAAAATCAACGGCAGCCGCCGTCGCTGATACCACTGCGTCGCGGAACGGATCGATCCCGCAATCGCCGCGCCGTCAGCGTCACTGGAAGAGGGAACCCTCGGCCAGACCGAATTGGCCCGCTGCGTCACGCCGTGGGAAGCGCGGAGAACCCACCCACCCGTGTCTTCCCGCTCAGAGGCAGGCCAGGCACGGTCCATCAGGGTTTCGATCAGAGCTTGATCCAGCACGGCTTGTGGCACCTTTCATGACGAGGTAAACGGGGGCAGTGAGACTGTTGGCAGGGAACGCCAGAGGCTCCCCACCGTGGTGGGGAGCCTCTGAAAGCGTGTTACTCGGACTTGCTCTCCGGCTTGGTTGCCGGCTTTGCTTCCGGCTTGAAGTCGACGCCGGCTTCCTTCCGTTGCTGCGCCGTAATGGGAGCTGGCGCCGCAGTCAGGGGATCGTATCCGCCGCCTGACTTCGGGAAGGCGATGACGTCTCGGATGGAATCCACGCCGGCCAAGAGGGCAACCACACGGTCCCAACCGAGGGCCATGCCGCCATGCGGAGGGGCGCCATACTTGAAGCCCTCCAGCAGGAATCCGAACTTGGTTTCAGCGTCTTCCTTGTCCAGTCCCATGAGTTGGAAGACGCGTTCCTGCACTTCGCGCTCGTGGATACGGATGGAACCGCCGCCGATCTCGTTGCCGTTGCAGACGATGTCGTACGCGTACGACAAGGCCGACTCCGGATCCTGATCGAAAGTGTCAAGGAACTCCGGCTTGGGCGAGGTGAAGGCGTGGTGCACGGCAGTCCACTGACCGCCACCTACCGCGACGTCACCGGAAGCAACAGCGGCAGCAGCAGGTTCGAACATCGGGGCATCAACAATCCAGACGAAAGCCCAGTCCGTGGGATCGATCAATCCGGTGCGGTGGCCGATTTCCACACGTGCAGCGCCGAGGAGGGCACGCGACGCGGACTTCTCACCTGCAGCGAAGAAGATGCAGTCGCCCGGCTTTGCGCCAACGGCGTCGGCAAGGCCTGCCCGCTCTTGGTCGGTGAGGTTCTTGGCAACAGGGCCGGCGAGTTCGCCGTCTTCCTTGAAGAGCACATAGGCCAGGCCCTTCGCACCGCGCTGCTTGGCCCATTCCTGCCAGGCATCCAAGGCACGCCGTGCCTGCGATGCGCCGCCGGGCATGACTACGGCACCCACGTAGGGAGCCTTGAAGACGCCGAAGTTGGTGTCCTTGAAGAACTCGGTGAGCTCGGTGAGCTCCAGGCCGAACCGCAGATCCGGTTTGTCGGAGCCATACTTGGCCATGGCGTCGAGGTACGTCATGCGGCGGATCGGCGTCGGGATTTCGACGTCGATCAGCTGCCAGAGTGCCTTGACGATTGCCTCGCCGAGCTCAATGACGTCGTCCTGGTCTACGAAGCTGGCTTCGATGTCCAACTGCGTGAACTCGGGCTGGCGATCCGCACGGAAGTCCTCGTCACGGTAGCAGCGTGCAATCTGGTAGTACTTCTCGAAGCCACCAACCTGCAGCAGCTGTTTGAAAAGCTGCGGCGACTGCGGGAGTGCGTACCACGAACCGGGCGCCAGGCGTGCGGGGACGACGAAGTCGCGGGCGCCTTCCGGCGTCGAACGTGTCAGCGTCGGAGTTTCAATTTCCACGTAACCACGCTGGTGCAGCAGCTCGCGGGCGACGCGGTTCGCCTCGGAGCGCAAACGAAGGTTGCGGGCCGGGCCGGGGCGGCGCAAGTCGAGGTACCGGTGCTTGAGGCGGGCTTCCTCACCGACCTCGACGTGTTCGTCGATCTGGAACGGCAGCGGTTCCGACGTGTTGAGGATGACGACCTTCTCGGCCATGACCTCGATCTCGCCGGTGGCGAGGGCAGGATTCTCGTTGCCTTCAGGACGCTTGTTGACGGTACCCGTCACCTGCAGGACGTACTCGTTCCGCAGGCCATGGAAGACCTCTTCCTCACGGACAACCACCTGGGCGACACCGGAAGCGTCACGCAGGTCAACGAATGCCACTCCACCGTGATCGCGGCGGCGGCCTACCCAGCCGGCCAGGGTAACGGTTTGTCCAATGTGCTCGGAACGAAGTGATCCGAGGTCATGTGTGCGCAGCACAGCATTCCTTTCAGCATGAATTTTCAAGGGATCAATGCAAAGACGATCCCGTCCGAGTTTACCCGCCCCGGCCGCGGCTCCTGCCACGGAGGTGGATCAGGAGGTGACGACCCGAACATGCAGGTCTTCTTCCGACGGCGACCAGCTCGCCGGATCGGCGTCCACCTGATCGCCCGAACGGATGTCCTTGACCTGGTGCTTGCCGTCGTCGTCGGTGAACCACACGAAGGGGATGCCGCGGCGATCCGCAAACTTGATTTGCTTGCCGAACTTCTCTGCCTTGGCGGCAACCTCGGTGGCGATCCCGCGGCCACGCAGCTGGGCTGCGACGTCCTGGGCTGCCGACCAGCTGGCGTCGTCGTTCAAGGCAACCAGCACCGCGGTCGGAACGGAACGCGACGCCGTGGCGAACTCCTGGCTGAGGATCCGCGACACGAGGCGTGTCACGCCAATGGAAAGCCCGACGCCGGGGAATTTGCGGTTGCCCTTGCTGGCCAGGGCGTCATAGCGGCCCCCGGAGCAAATCGAACCGAGCTGTTCGTGGCCCACCAGGACCGTTTCGACCACTGTTCCGGTGTAGTAGTCCAGGCCGCGGGCAATGCTGAGGTCTGCAATAACCTTGCCCGGAGCGCGCTGGACAGCCGCTTCAATGACCTGCTCCAGCTCGCTCAGGCCTTCCTCCAGGAGTTCACCCGTCACGCCAAGGGCACGGACCTGCTCAACGAAGGAGGTGTCCTCGGTACGGATGGTGGCGAGCTTCAATGCAAGCCCGGCCTGCTCGTCAGTGGCACCCAGTTCGCTCTTCAAGAGTTCCGCAACCTTTTCGGCGCCAATCTTTTCGAGCTTGTCGATGCTGCGCAGAACGCCGGCGGTGTCCGTCAAGCCAATACCGCGGTAGAAGCCTTCAGCCAGTTTGCGGTTGTTGATGCGGAGGCGGAAGTCGGGGATGGGCAGGGCGCTCAGCGCCTCGGCAATAACCAGGGCAATTTCGACGTCGTAGCGGAACGGCAATTCGCCGTCGCCCACCACGTCGATGTCGGCCTGGGTAAACTCGCGGGCGCGGCCTTCCTGCGGACGCTCCCCGCGCCAGACTTTCTGGATCTGGTAGCGGCGGAACGGGAACGCAAGATAGCCGGCGTTTTCCACCACGTAGCGTGCAAAGGGCACTGTGAGGTCGAAGTGAAGCGCCAAAGCGTGGGGATCGGCTTTGTCGGACTTACCGGCGGCCTCGCCTTCGTCATCCTGCAGCCTGCTCAGGCCGTAGACCTCTTTGTCGATCTCGCCTTTGCGCAACAACTGCCCGACCGTCTCCACGGCGCGGGTCTCGATGGACGAGAAGCCGTGCAGTTCAAAGGTCTTGCGAAGAGTGTCCAGCACATGCAACTCCACCAACCGCTCCTGGGGAAGCCACTCGGGGAATCCGGACAGGGAGGCGGTACGTGCCATGGTGGAAATGTCTCCTTGAAGAAAGCAGTCGCCGGAATGAGCTCCGCAGCTTTAAACGCGTCTTCGGCGTTTGTGGGGCGGGCGTCCAGCCGGTCATGCATAAACTATGTGCGGCAGCCAGTTTATGCTTTCCGAGCGTGCACATCTAATGCGCCGTGCCCGGATCCTTCAGGCAGTCATGGAACGTGGACACAATCAGGAGGACTCTTGGCAACAAGGTCGCGGGATGACCGCGAAGCAAGACGCCGCATCCGGCAGATGGAAGCCAAGCGTGCACTGCGGCAGGTTCAGGGTAAACGGCGCAAGCGCGACAACGTCATAGCTGTCAGTGCCGCCGCTGGAACGCTGGTGCTCGCCGTGGTGTTGCAATTGACCGTCTTCAGTTCCAACCCCACCGAAGCGGAGTTCGCCGCTGCCCAAGCTGGGCTCAGTTCCCCCTCCGCTTCCCCTGCAGCATCCAACAGTGCCGATATTCCCAAACCGGAAACGGCAGCCGGAAAGACGTTCACGGGCGAACTGAAGCTCAACAGCGGAGCGATCGGTGTTGAACTCAACGGCACCGCAGCCCCGCAGGCCGCGGCCGTCTACAAGTCACTGACCGACGCCGGCTATTACAACGGCGCGTTCTGCCACCGCCTGACAACGTCGGAGACATTTGGCCTGCTGCAATGCGGAGCCACGTCGGAAGACGGCGCTGACGACGCCAGTTACCGCTGGGGTCCCCTGGAGAACACTCCCGCGGACAACGTCTATCCCGCGGGAACCATTGCTGTGGCGCGCACCGGAAACGACGCGTACGGGAATGGTCGCCAGTTCTTCATCGTGTACAAGGACACCACGATTCCCGCCGACAGTGCCGGCGGCTACACAGTGGTCGGCAAGGTGACCAGTGGCTTGGATGTAGTCACGAAGATCGCCGCCGCGGGCCTTAAGGCAGGCGAAAGCACCACTGACGGCGCCCCTGTGGCACCTGTCACGATAGACTCGTTTTCTCTGAAGTAACCAGCCCCAGGCCCCGGCCCGGGGTGCATTACCTGAGTAGTCCCTCCAAGCGAAAGACTTTTAGCGGTGACAGACAGTCAGAAATCCGACGAAACAGCAGTAGTGGCCAACGAAGAAACGGTCGAGGCAGCCGAGTCCGAGAACGCGGCGGAACAGCCTGCGGTTGAGGTCGAAGCGGTTGAGGGCGCAGTTTCCGTGGACACGGTCCCTGCAGCACAGGCCGAACAAGCCGCAGAGGCAGAGCCCGCAGTTGAGGTTCCAGCCGCAGAGGCGGAACCCACAGAGGTTCCAGCCGAAGCAGTTGAGCCTGCGGCCGCCGTCGAGGCATCCCCCGACGCCGATGCTGCCGCACCTCGCCCAGCACCGTCTCCGGCGCCCTCCCCCGCGGCCTTTGCGGCCCGTCCGAAGGCTCCCGCCAGCGTGGTTCCTGCTGCCCCGGCAGTGTCCGCCGCATCACTCGCGGAAGCAGCCAAATGGGGTCGGGCTGAAGGTGACGGACACGTCTTCCTCACCTTGGACGGCGAAGAGATCCCGGTTGGCCAGTACCCGGGCGTCAGCCCTGACGAAGCACTGGGCTACTTTGCGCGGAAGTTCGACGACATCATTGCGCAGGTTGTGCTCCTCGAGCACCGGGTCGAGTCCAAGGCTCCCGCCACGGACATGCAGAAAACCGTCACCCACCTGCGCGAA
The DNA here is from genome assembly GCF_044755025.1 of Paenarthrobacter sp. NPDC092416. Lineage (NCBI taxonomy): Bacteria > Bacillati > Actinomycetota > Actinomycetes > Micrococcales > Micrococcaceae > Paenarthrobacter > Paenarthrobacter sp. NPDC092416. The sequence continues at coordinate 137,324 of NZ_JBIVQG010000007.1, read as the reverse complement.
CAGCTTGCTGAGCGCAACATGGTGGGCGATATCCGCTCCGCCGAAGCCCGCTTGGATGCCCTCTCCACCCAGATTGTGGAGTTGGAGAAGACAGAGAAGGCAGCGCACGACGCCGTTCGGGCCAGTGAACTCGCCGCCCGGGAAGCGATCGTGGCTGAAGCTGAAACCATCGCCGGACAGGATCCTGCGCAGATTCAGTGGAAGACCTCCAGCGCCCGCATGAACGAACTGTTCGAAACGTGGAAGGCCGCGCAGAAGAGCGGTGTTCGCCTTGGCCGCAGCAACGAGGATGCACTGTGGAAGCGATTCCGCTCGGCTCGGACTGTCTTCGATCGTCACCGCCGCGCCTACTTCTCACAGCTGGACAGCAACAACTCCGCCGCCAAGACTGCCAAGGAGGCTCTGATCGCCGAGGCCGAGGCGCTCTCGGCCTCCACTGACTGGGGATATGCAGCGGGCGAATACCGGCGTCTCATGGACCAGTGGAAAGCGACCCCGCGTGCCAGCCGCAAGGACGACGACGCCCTGTGGGGTCGTTTCCGAGCAGCACAGGACGTCTTCTTCAGCAACCGTCAGGCCGCCAACGACCAGATCGACCAGGAGTACACGGCAAACCTTGCCGTGAAGGAACAGCTCGTGGCTGAGGCCCAGGCCCTGCTGCCGATCAACGACCTTAACGCTGCCAAGAAGGCCCTGCAGTCCATCCGCGATCGTTGGGAAGATGCCGGCAAGGTTCCCCGCGCCGATATGGGGCGCATCGAAGCCGGTCTTCGCAAGGTCGAAGATGCGGTCCGCGACGCCGAAGAAGAAAAGTGGCGTCGGAGCAACCCGGAGACCAAGGCGCGTACCAACAGTGCATTGTCGCAGCTTGAGGCTGCCATAGCGGGACTGAAGGACGACTTGGCGAAGGCAGAGAAGGCCGGTGACCAGCGCCGCATCAAGGTAGCCCGTGAGGCCCTCGAAGCCCGCCAGGCGTGGCTTGATCAGATCCAGCGCTCGGCGAGCGACCTCGCCTAGGCTGTTTCAGTCCACGATTGACTGAACTCTTACAGGCTCCGTCCCGGTTATCCACATAACCGGGACGGAGCCTGTACTGTTTCCGTCGCGGCAAGGAATGATCAGTGAATGGTCCCTGCTCCAAAGTCTCCACAATTGCTCGAGCCCGTTCTCTCCGAGCTTTACGCACCCAGCCATCTTTTCACGTGGGTGGAATTGCAAGGCATGGCTGTCGATGGCATCCTGCTACCCATTTATGGAAGGAGCTTCGCAGCACCAGGCGTGGCCGTCACACCCCGGTTGCGTGCTCGGGCAGCAGCTCTCACGATTCCCGCGAGAGTCCGCACCAAGGTGGTCGCAGGACGCCTCACTGCCGCCTGGATCTATGGTTGCGCCCAACCCCCGGAGCGATTGTCACTTCTGGTGGACGCCAAGCACCGCATCTCCAGCCTGCGCCCGGCGAGAGGGTGCAGCCTGCACGAAGTCAGCCTCGGCCAGCTGGATGTAGTGAGCCTGGGTGGCATGCTCGTCAGCAGCCCCCTGCGAACAGCCGCTGATATCGCCCTTCATATCGAATCCGAGCAAGCGCTCCCGGCCCTGAGGCAACTGCTGGACGATGAAGAGCTCGGCGTTCGACTCCGTCTGCTGACACTGGCCGTAGAGGCCACGCCGCGGGTGCCCCACAAGAGAAGAGCCTTGGCCACACTTGCCCAGCTCTCCCCTTGGCCGGCCAACCCTTGAGCAGGCTAGCTGCGGCGCCGGTTACCCGTGGTGCGGTAGACGTCAAAGACCCCATCAATGCGACGAACGGCACTGAGAACGTGGTGCAGGTACTTTGGATCGCCCATCTCGAAAGCGAACTTTGAAATCGCAACCCGGTCGCTGGACGTGTGGACGGAGGCAGCGAGAATGTTCACGTGGTTTTCAGACAGGACACGCGTGACGTCGGACAGCAGGGATTTCCGGTCCAGGGCCTCAACCTGGATCTCCACAAGGAAGACACTGGACTGCGTGGGAGCCCACTCGACTTCAACTATCCTGTCTGGCTGATCCCGCAAACCAGACACGTTGGTGCAATCAGTCCGGTGTACGGAAACTCCTGAACCTCGCGTGACGAACCCCAGGATCGGGTCAGGGGGCACGGGAGTGCAACACCGGGCCAGCTTGACCCAGACATCCCCCACGCCGCGCACAATGACGCCGGAGTCGGAGAACTTGGACTTGGCCACCTGCGTGGGAATGCTGACTTCGTCGAGGTCCTCATCGGGCGTTTCCTGGCCACCGAGGTGCTCAACGAGCTTCTCCATCACCGACTGGGCAGACGTGTGTCCGTCGCCGACTCCGGCGTAGAGACCCGAAATGTCAACGTAGTGGAAGTCCTCCGCCACCGTGGACAAAGCGTCATGGGTCATCAAGCGCTGCAGCGGCAGGTTCTGCTTTCGCATGGCCCGCGTCAGCATGTCCTTGCCGCGGTCAATGGCTTCTTCGCGACGTTCCTTCGTGAACCACTGACGGATCTTGTTGCGCGCCCGGGCGGATTTGACGAAGTGCTGCCAGTCCTGGCTGGGACCTGCGCCCTCGGCCTTGGAGGTGAAGATCTCCACCCAATCGCCGTGGTTCAACTCGCTGTTGAGCGGAACCAGCTTGCCATTGACCCGTGCACCGATGGTCCGGTGGCCCACTTCGGTGTGAACAGCATAGGCAAAGTCCACCGGCGTGGAGCCGGCCGGCAAGGCCATGACCTCGCCCTTGGGAGTGAAGACGAACACTTCCCGGGCGTTGATCTCGTAGCGCAGCGAATCAAGGAACTCGCCAGGATCCGAGGTTTCCTGCTGCCAGTCGACCAGAGACCTCAACCAGCCCATGTCGCCGTCGCGCGGGCTGCCAGGACCCACCGCAGTGCGGTTGGGCTGGTCCTTGTACTTCCAGTGGGCGGCCACGCCGTATTCGGCCCGGCGGTGCATCTCATGCGTGCGGATCTGGATTTCCACGGGCTTTCCGCCCGGACCGATCACCGTGGTGTGCAGGGACTGGTACATGTTGAACTTCGGCATCGCGATGTAGTCCTTGAACCGCCCGGGCAAGGGGTTCCAGCGCGAATGCAGGGTACCGAGCGCCGCGTAACAGTCGCGCACGGAATCAACCAGGACGCGGACGCCCATGAGGTCGTTGATGTCGTCAAAGTCCTTATCGCGGACGATCATTTTTTGGTAGATCGAGTAGTAATGCTTGGGCCGCCCCGTAATGGTGGCCTTGATCCGGGCTGTTCGAAGATCGTCCGCTATCTGGTTGCGGATCACACTGAGGCTCTTCTCGCGCTCGGGCGTGCGGTCGCCCACCATGCGGACGATTTCCTCATAGACCTTGGGATACAGGGCCGCAAAGGAAAGGTCCTCAAGCTCCCACTTGATGGTGTTCATCCCAAGGCGGTGCGCAAGCGGGGCGAAGATCTCCAGGGTTTCCCGGGCCTTGCGCGAGGACGATTCCGCCGAGACGAATCGCCATGTGCGGGCATTGTGGAGGCGGTCCGCCAACTTGATCATGAGGACCCGGATGTCCTTGGCCATGGCCACGACCATCTTGCGGACGGTTTCCGATTGGGCTGCTTCACCGAAGCTGACTTTGTCGAGCTTGGTCACGCCGTCCACGAGCATGGCTACTTCGGGGCCGAAGTCACGGGTCAGATCTGCCAAGGTGTACGGAGTATCTTCCACGGTGTCGTGCAGAAGCGCCGCCGCCAACGTAGTACCGGTCAGGCCGAGCTCGGCAAGGATCGTCGCCACCGCCACTGGGTGGGTGATGTACGGATCACCACTCTTGCGCTTCTGTCCTTGGTGGCTTCGTTCCGCAACGGCGAAAGCCCGCTGGATCAGGTCGAAGTCTTCCTTGGGGTTGTTCGCACGAACAGTACGCAACAGAGGTTCAAGGATCGGCGAGTACGGAGCAATCCCGCGCCCGGTCAGGCGTGCAAGGCGCGAACGCGTACGTTCTCGTCGTCCGGGGAACGTCGGACGCACGCCAGGAGTGTCGACGGGAACGCCGCCAACAGTACGCCCAGCCACGCTTGATGCCGGAACCGTCACACCGTTGTGACCGTCCTCCCCGCCCGTCGGTGGTGCCGACGTCGCACGTTCTTCCACAGAAGTACCCCTCACGACCGATTTAATTCTCCCAGTCTATTCCCGCAAGCGAATGCTTCTGCAACCGGGCTGCACATGACGGCGCTGCGAGCAAGTCAAAGAGCCGGCCCCCGCTGTAGTGCGGGGACCGGCTCTCGGGCAAATACTGTGTGCGGAAACCGCCTAAACGGTGGCCTCTGCGCGCCGGTGTGCCACCTTCTTCGCCTGCTTAACAAGCTCCGGCTCGCTTTGGCGGAGCCAGGCGTAGAGCGGGGCGGCGATGAAGATCGTGGCCGCCGTACCAATCAGGATGCCGACAAAAAGAGCCAGCGAGAGGTCGCGTAGCGTACCTGCTCCAAGCAACCCTGCTCCGATGAAGAGGATGGCCGCAACCGGAAGGACAGCCACCATCATGGTGTTGATGGAACGGACCAGGGTTTGGTTGACGGCCAGGTTGACCTCCTCTGCGAAGGTGCGGCGACTGGACGTCGAAATGTCTGCAGTGTTCTCACGGATCTTGTCGAACACCACCACTGTGTCGTACAGCGAATAGCTGAGGACGGTGAGGAAGCCGATGATTGCCGACGGCGTGACTTCGAAGTCGCTGAGGGCGTAGACACCCGCCGTGGTAAACATCGTGACGGCCATGCCCACCAGGGCGGACAAGGACATCTTCCACGTCCTGAAGTACAAAGCCATCAGGACAGCTGCGAGGCCAACGAACACCGCAAGGCCGATGAGGGCCTGACGTGTGACGTCCTGACCCCAGGTGGGACCAACGAAGTTTGACGTGACTTCGTTCTCGGTAACGCCATAAGCGCTGGTGAGGCCGTCCTTGATGCGGTTCGTCTCGTCGTCCGTCAATTGGTCGGTCTGGATCCGCATGGTATTGCCTGCGACGTTGGCGACGCGCGGAATGGCGCCTGGCACAACATCGTGGACCGCCTTCTCGCCGAGGCTTGCCTCAGTGCTGCCCACGTTGGAAACAGTGAACTCAGAGCCACCCCTGAATTCAATGCCAAGGTTGAACCCACCCTTGAAGACGGGGATCAAGATGGAGAGCGCCACGGCTACGGCAGCAATCGTGAACCAGATCTTCTTGGAGCCGACAAAGTTGTACGAACGCTTGCCCGTGTAGAGCTCGTGGCCGAAGGTTGCGAAGCTCGTTGTCATTACTTCTCCTCCTTGGTGCCGTTGGAAGTGCCGGTCAACTGGCCCTTCTCGGCGAGGCGCCGTTCGGCGATGGTCATGCGTCGTTCTGCCTCGGCCACAGCACCCGAGTTGCGGGCACGGACAGTAGCCGGCTTATCGTCCGGTGTCCGGAGGCGGCCGGCGCCGCGATAGAGCGGTATGGCGCCGAGGCGGTCGGGCGACAATCCGGAGAAGCGGTGTCCTTCGCCAAAGAACTTGGTACGGGCCAGCACCTGCAAAGTGGGGTGCGTGAACATGAACACCACAATGAGGTCGGCAATGGCCGTCAAGCCCAGCGTGAACGCAAACCCTCGGACGTTACCAACAGCCACGAAGTACAGGACCAAGGCCGCCAAGAGGTTGACTGCCTTGGAGGCCAACACGGTACGCTTGGCGCGCTTCCAGCCGTTCTCCACGGCTGAGACCAGGCCACGCCCCTCACGCAGCTCGTCACGAATACGTTCGAAGTAAACGATGAACGAGTCCGCTGTCTGGCCGATGGCAACGATCAAGCCAGCAACACCAGCGAGTGACAGGCGATAGTTTTCGGTCCAGCCAAGAATGGCAATCGCCAGATAGGTCAGGACGCCGGCCACCACAAGGGACGCAATGGTGACAAGGCCAAGTGCACGGTATTGGAAGAGTGAATAGACAACTACCAGCAACAGGCCAATAACACCGGCCAACAGGCCAAGGCGGAGCTGGTCGCCACCGAGGGTCGCGGAAATCTGCTCCTGGGACTGGATCTCGAAGCTGATGGGCAGGGCGCCGTAGCGCAACTGATCGGAAAGAGCCTTCGCCGATGCCTGGGTGAAGTTTCCTGTGATCTGCGGCTTACCGTCGGTGATGACTGCAAGGGACCGCGGTGCGGAAATCACTTTGTCGTCAAGGACAATGGCGAACTGCGCCTTGGGGTCGTTGCCGCCCTGGGCCAGCGAAGCTGTGTAGAACTGGTTCAGCCGCTCCGTGACTTCCTTGAACTTGGCCGTGGCATCGGAGTTGAAGGTGATGGTCACGCCCCAGGAGTTGGTGACCGAACCCTGTGCGCCCTGGACCTGCTCGAAAGTGGACGAGCTAATGTCCTGGCCCTTGACTTCAACCGGACCAAGGATGTACTTGATCGCAGGAGTCGTGGCAGTGGCGGGCTCGCAGGTCACCAAGGGCTTGGTGGGATCTGAGCGTTCCTGCTTCTCGTCGGAAGGGTTGACGCAATCCAGGGCCTCAAATGCCTTGACGATGTCAGCAGTCACCCAGTTGTCGTCGCTCGCGTTGGCCGGAGCCTCCGTGGGCTTGGGCAACTGATCTTCCGGAGTTCGGGACTCTTCCGGCACGGCAGCGGGGTCTCCTGCGGCGATGACAGGGCGGAAGTTCATGTCTGCCGATGCCTGGATCAGCGCGCGGGTTTCCTTGGAGGGAGTACCCGGCAGGCTCACCACGACGTTGCGGCCGGACTGCGTGCTGATTTCTGCTTCGGCCACGCCCGAACCATCCACGCGCTGGCGGATGATTGCCACTGCCTGGTTCAGCTGTTCCTCATTGATGTCCGAGGCGCCCTCTACCTTGGGCGCCAGGATCATCTGGGTACCGCCTTCGAGGTCCAAGGCGAGCTTGGGGGCCCAGCTGGCATGTCCGGAGATCACTCCGCCACCCAGGACTGCTGTCAGTACAACGAATATTGCTCCAAGCCAAGTCAGCACCCTGCGGGCTGAGTTTTTGGGGCCGGTCCGTGCCATTTTCAATCTTCCTGTTATCGCCGGACAGCCGCCGGCCGTCGCAGGTAAGCGATTGCCGGCGGCTCTCCGCTGCCGTAGAAGTTAATGCGCGGTGTTGCCGCGACTGACGATGCTAGTTGTCCTTCTTGTCCTCTTTGTTGAGGCGCGCGATGGTTTCTTCCGGCGTCTCAGCCGCACCGGGCGTTTCAGCTTCAGCAGGCGTCAGGGAAGAAGCGTCGTCCGGGACAACCGGGGCTTCCTCTTCGGCCGGCTCAATGACCTTCGTGACCGCCTGGCGGTGAACCGTTGCCTGGTTGCCTGGGGACAGCTCAATAACAACCTTGTTCTCAGCTTCGTCGATGGACACGATACGTCCGAAGAGACCAAAGCTGGTCATGACGTCGACGCCCGGGGCAAACTTGGACTGCATCTGCGCCTGTTGCTGCTGGGTCTTCTTGTTGCGGCGGAACATCATGAAGACAAAGAGTCCAAGCATGACGAACAGCAATATGGTCATTGGATCCACAGGGAAGTTCCGTTCTGTACTTACGTTTTGGTTCACGGCAACGTCCCCCGGAGATCCTGCAGCCGCGGAAGTAAACCCCACACAGCAAATGCACGTCACCGCTAAGCGGGCGCATGGATCAAGGACTCGAACGTGCCGAGCGTCATACCAGTCTAGTGGGAAAAGCTGAACACGGGGTGTTAACCGATGGTATCTACGCTTTCGGCGTGGTTTTCATCCTCGTCAAAGAGGGCCAGCGTTTCCTGGCCAAATGCGCTGGCGGGGACTGCGTAGCCCAAGTGGGTCCATGCGGAGGCCATGGCAATCCGGCCGCGGGGTGTACGCCCAAGCAGGCCTTCACGGACCAAGAACGGCTCGGCGACGGTCTCTACGGTCTCGGGCTCTTCACCGACGGCGATCGCCAGGGTGGAAAGGCCCACAGGCCCGCCATTGAACTTGGTAATCAGGGCTTCCAGGACTGAACGGTCGAGGCGGTCCAATCCACGCTGGTCCACTTCATACATATCAAGGGCTGCCGACGCCGAACGCGCATCGATCTGGTCGATTCCATGCACGAGGGCCCAGTCGCGGACACGGCGAAGCAGGCGGTTGGCGATACGGGGCGTACCACGGGACCGTCCTGCGATCTCGGTGAAACCAGCCGAATTGACCTTGAGGTCCAGCAATCCTGCCGAGCGCCTCAGGACGAGCTCCAGCTCGGCAACGGAGTAAAACTCAAGGTGTCCGGTGAAGCCAAAGCGGTCGCGCAACGGTCCCGGCAGCAGCCCCGCCCTGGTGGTGGCGCCAACCAACGTGAATGGCGGAAGCTCCAAGGGAATAGCGGTAGCTCCGGCGCCTTTCCCCACCACGATGTCGACGCGAAAGTCTTCCATGGCCATGTAGAGCATTTCCTCAGCAGGCCGGGACATGCGGTGGATTTCGTCGAGGAAGAGCACTTCCCCTTCAGAGAGGGAGGAAAGGATCGCCGCAAGATCACCGGCATGCTGGATGGCCGGACCGCTACTGATGCGCAGCGGAGCGTTCATCTCTGCCGCGATGATCATGGCCAGGGTGGTTTTGCCGAGACCTGGCGGACCGGACATGAGCACGTGGTCCGCGCTGCGACCACGCATACGGGACGCTTCAAGAACCAGGGCGAGTTGCTTGCGCACCCGGTGCTGACCCACAAAATCGTGCAGATTCTTTGGCCGGAGGGCGGCTTCAATGACCCGCTCTTCCGGTTCTTCTCCCCCGGCAACCAGGGATTGCTCAGCCACGGCTGCCTACGCGGTTTCCGGCTCGTGCGCCATCCTGGCCGAGCCAGCGCAGCGTTGCCCGGAGAATCTGGGCGACGTTTCCGGCGTCCACGAGTTCAGGGGAATCGGCCATGGCTTTGTCGATGCTGCCGGCTGCATCTTTCTCCGACCAACCAAGGCTGGTCATGGCGGCCACCACTTGGGGCTTCCATTCGGTGTTCGCGGCGGCGACGGGTGCCGTGCCCGTCCCGGTGCCGTGCGGCACGAGCTTGCCAGCCAGTTCCAGAACGATGCGTCCGGCCACTTTGGGGCCAATACCAGGTACCTTTGTGAACGCCTTGCCATCGCCAGTGTGTGCGGCGACGCGGATCGCTTCGGGCTCGTGAACAGCGAGAACTGCCAACGCCAAGCGGGGCCCTACCCCGCTGACGCTCAGCAGAACATCGAAGACCTCGCGTTCGTCGGCGTCGGCGAAACCGAACAGCGTCAGGGAATCCTCGCGGACGATCATGGAGGTGAAGAGCTTGGCTTCAGTTCCGATTTTGAGGTGGCTCAAGGTCTGCGGGGTGGCGTAGACGCTCATTCCCGCACCGTTGAGGTCAATGACGGCCGTCGACAGGCCAACATGGGCTACGGTTCCGCGGAGAAAACTGATCAAGACCCGGCTCCTGAATTACTGTCCGCTGGATGCCGATGAAACCGGCGACCAAACGGGACTATCCGAACATATCTACGAATACCCTAGCAAGGGCTTCGGACATTCAGCGTGCGCGGCGCGCTTTTGCTTCGGCTTCGGCCCACGCCCGTTGCGCCGGCGTCAGCGAATCCTTGCCTGAAGAGCCCGCCGCTGCACCCATGCCGCTGCCCGCCCGCCACGCATGCGTCAGCGCCAGTGCCAGTGCATCCGCCGCGTCCGCCGGTTTGGGCGGCGCATCCAGGCGCAGAATCTTGGTGACAAGCTTGGTAACTGCGTCTTTGTTGGCGGATCCACTGCCGGTCACTGCGGCTTTGACTTCGGATGGGGTGTGCAACGCGACGGGAATTCCACGCCGCGCCGCAGCGGCGATGACCACGCCGGAGGCCTGGGCGACACCCATCACCGTGCTCACGTTCATCTGGGAGAAAACCCGCTCGACTGCCACGACGTCCGGCTTGTGCCGATCGAGCCACTCGTCAATGGCCTCTGCAATGACCAGCAGGCGCTTATCCAAGGTCAACTCTGCAGAGGTTCCCACCACGCCGACGGCCACCATGGTGGCGCGACGGTTACGCTCAATGTCAACCACGCCGATGCCGCAACGGGTGAGGCCCGGGTCGACTCCTAGTACGCGAAGAGTCAAGTCCGGGCCTCCCTGTTGGTCGTCAATCGAGGTACTACTCGGCTTCGAGCGCCGCCTGCACTTCGTCGCTGAGGTCCGCGTTGCTGTAGACGTTCTGGACATCGTCCAGATCTTCCAAAGCGTCCACCAGCTTCATGAACTTCTTGGCGCCGTCCACATCCAGGTCAACCTGCATGGACGGAACGAATTCGGCTTCATCCGTTTCGTATTCGATGCCCGCTTCCTTCAAAGCGTCGCGGATGGCCTGAAGGTCGGTGGGCTCGGAGTGGATTTCCCAGTTCTCGCCGCTGTCCTTGACTTCTTCGGCTCCGGCTTCAAGAACTGCCATCAGGATGTCGTCCTCGCTGAGGCCATTCTTCGGAAGCACCACGACGCCCTTGCGCGTAAAGAGGTAGCTGACCGAGCCCGGATCGGCGATGGTGCCGCCGTTGCGGGAGATTGCGAGGCGAACCTCGGATGCCGCACGGTTCTTGTTGTCGGTCAGACATTCGATCAGCAGGGCCGAGCCCTGGGGACCCCGGGCTTCATACATGATCTCGGTGTAGTCGACCACTTCACCGGTGAGGCCAGCCCCACGCTTGATGGCGCGGTCGATGTTGTCGTTGGGCACCGAAGTCTTCTTGGCCTTGGTGACGGCGAGTTCCAGGCCGGGGTTGCCTGCGAGGTCCGGGCCACCCATGCGGGCAGCGACTTCGATGTTCTTGATCAGCTTTGCGAACGACTTTGCACGCCTGGCGTCAATGACGGCTTTCTTGTGCTTGGTGGTCGCCCATTTGGAGTGGCCTGACATGCTTTACGCTTCTCCTCTGATCATTCGAATAAAGAGTTCATGCACGCGCTTCTCGCCCGTCACTTCCGGATGGAAGGAGGTGGCCAGCAGGTGGCCGGAACGCACTGCAACAATTCTAGCCAACCCGTGCAAAGTGGCCGTGTGGCTGGCATGGTCAGGGTCTACCTGTGCCAGTACTTCAACGCCGGGACCAACCCGCTCCACCCATGGACCACGAATGAAGACGGCGTGGACCGGATCCACGCCTGACTCCCCGGCGCTGAACTCGAGTCCCTTGAAATCAAGGTCCGTTTCGAAGGATTCGCGCTGGCGGCCAAAAGCGTTGCGCCTGACGGTGATGTCGAGCCCGCCAAAAGTTTGCTGGGGATTTCCGTCGAGGTCCGTGGAGGGATCAGCGATTTCATCAGCGAGGAGGATCATGCCGGCACATGATCCATACACGGGGAGCCCGTCAGCGATCCGTTTGCGCAGCGGGTCCGTCAGCTCAAAGATCCTGGCCAGCTTGTCAATGGTGGTGGATTCGCCGCCGGGGATGATGAGGCCATCGACGTCGTCCAGCTCTGCTGGACGACGGATACCTACACCCGTGGCGCCGGCTGCCTCCACAGCACGAAGGTGCTCGCGGAAGTCGCCTTGGAGAGCCAGTACGCCGATCCGGAGTCCTGAACCCACGCGCGATGAAGCGTCGGAAAGGGGGTTGGTCATTCGACCATCATAGTGGCCCTGATGGGAAAACCCGTTCCTGAGGGTTGCCCGCAACAACCTCCGACCCCGGTTTCATGCCTCAACTGGGATATATTACAGAACATGTTTTCCTTCACCGTCCCCCTCGGCAAGCTGGTCCGCACACTGTCCAGGCTCCGAGGTGGCGGGTCGGCTTTTCCGGGCTTGGTGGTCGAAAAAATCGACCCCGGCTTCATGCAGCGGACCTTGGCTTCGCTCCCCCATGGCGTGGCAGTGGTGAGCGGCACGAATGGCAAGACGACCACCACCAAAATGGTGGTTGAGCTGCTCGAAAGCCAGGGCCTGAAGGTATTCACCAACCGCACCGGCAGCAACTTCACCCGCGGGGTTGCAGCGTCTCTCTTGGGCGAGGTGGACTGGCGCGGACGCCTCGACGCCGACGTCGCCATCCTGGAACTCGACGAGGCCCACGCCGTCCACTTCGTCAACAAAGTTCCACCCCGTTTCAGCCTCCTGCTCAATGTGCTGCGCGACCAGTTGGACCGTTTCGGTGAGATCGACAAGACGGCCAGCCTGCTTGAGCACATTGCGGCCAAAACCACAGGCACCGTGGTCCTGAACCGTGAAGATCCCCGCGTGGCACGCATCGCGAACACCGTGGACGGACCGGCTATCCGCTACTTCGGGCTTGACGAATCGCTTCGCAGCACGTTCCCGAACGACGACGACATGCGCACAGGGACCCCGTCCGCCAAAGCAACCAGCAACGCTGGCGACGGTGACACGGCCCCGGCTGCCGACGTCGTACTCCGCCGCGTTGGCGCGCAGGACGCGGACTTTGAGTTCGACGGCGAGACTGTCACCACCGGGATGAAGCTTCGGGGCGTCTACAACATCTTCAACGCCGCGGCAGCGCTTTCACTGGCCCGGGCCGTGCTGGGTGCCGGTCCTGTTGACACTCCCAAGCTGGTGAAGGCCCTCGGCGACGTCGCCCCCGCTTTCGGTCGTGGCGAAAGCCTGACGGTCGATGGCCAGCCGCTTGAGTTGGTCCTCGTCAAGAACCCCAGCGGCTTCAGGCTGGGGCTCAAGTCGTTCCCGGCCGGCGGCTACGCCACGATGATCGCCATCAACGACAACTATGCCGACGGCAGGGACATGTCGTGGCTGTGGGACGTTGAATTCGAGTCGCTGCGCGAAGACGGAGTCGAGGTCCTGACAGGCGTTCGCGCCTACGACATGGCCCTACGGCTACAGTATGACGACGTGCGGTTTGGCGCTGTCGAGACTGACATCACCGCGGCTCTTCATGCGTTCATCGACGGTTCGCGGGGCAAGCCCAAACGGATCTTCTGCACCTACACATCCATGCTCGCCATCCGCCGCGAACTGGCCAAAATCACCATAGTTGAGGTGGTCTCATGACCTCGGAAGCACAACCTGCCAAGGGAACCATCCGCGTTCTCCAGCTCTATCCGCGCGAGATGAACATCTACGGCGACTGGGGCAATGCCTTGGTCCTGCAGCAGCGTCTTCGCTGGCATGGGTACACCCCTGAGCTCCTTGAGTACAACGTGGGCGATGAATTCCCCCAGGACATCGACATCATTGTTGGCGGCGGCGGGCAGGACAGCGGCCAGGTGGTGATCCAGGACGACCTCCAGGCGCGTGCGGACCACTTGCGGGAGCTCGCGGACGACGGCGCCCCCATGCTGGTCATCTGTGGCCTCTACCAGCTCTTCGGAAAGTTCTTCAAAACCAGCGCCGGACCGGTCATTCCGGGCATCGGGATCCTCGACGTCGAAACCCACGGCACCAACGAGCGGTTGATTGGCAATGTGACCCTCAAGTCCGCCGAGTTCGGGGATGTGCTGGGGTACGAGAACCACAGCGGACAGACCACCTTGGGCCCCGGCGTCGAGCCTCTGGGCACCGTCACCAAGGGTGCTGGAAACAACAGCAAAGACGGCCACGAGGGCGCCCGCTACAAGAATGTCGTAGCGAGCTACCTCCATGGGTCCTTGTTGCCCAAGAATCCGGCGATCGCTGACTTCCTGATCCGCACGGCAGTCGAACGCAAGTACGGCACCTTCGTTCCGGGAACGCCCGACGACGATTTCGCCCGACTCGCGCGCGAACACGCGGCCCGCCGCCCGCGCTAGGGAACTGAACTGCGTCGAGCTATTTTTCTTTGGTGATCAGCAGTTCATGCGCGCCTGCTGTCGCGGCGCCCATCGACTCGACCACTGCCTTGGTGCGCTGATACGTCCCGGCATCAGCGGCCGGGGACGCGCAGACTCCTTGCGGAGCGTCACTGGCCACTGAGCACCAGCGGTAGGGGTCGCGCACAATCACTGAGGGCGCCCAAGCAAGGTCCGAGGCCGTCCAGACTCCGGCGGCGTTCTGGCTGAACTGGGCGCGGACCAGCAGGCCCTCGTTGTTGACCACGTACCACGGGGACAGTTCAGTGATGCCGTTTCCGAGCCCGTACACGATCCAGGTTCCCTTGTAGTTTTCGATCGGGAGCACAGAGTGCGTGTGGTGGCCATAAACCATGGTGAACTGGCCACTGTCCACCAATGCGTGGGCAACTTCTTGCTGCTGGGCGTTTGCCTCGCTGGCGTACTCATCACCGGCGTGCATCACACCCAGCACGATGTCTGCCCCCAGGTTCCGCGCCTGGGTAGCCTTTGCGATCATTGCCGCGGGATCCAGCTCGTCGACAAGCCACGGGTACTCGGGAATCTGGCCGTTGTGTCCATAGGTCCCGACGATGACAGCTACGGTTGCCGCCTCGGTTTTGAGCATCAGGATCTCTTTGGATGCGGCCTCCGTGCGATACGAGCCGGTGTGCTTCAGGCCCGCCGCGTCCAGTGCGTCCAATGTCCGGAGCAATCCCTCGGTTCCGCGATCGATCGTGTGGTTGCTCGCTGTAGTGCACGCTTGGTATCCGACATCCTTGGACGCAGTGACGATCTGCGGTGGCACATTGAACGACGGGTAAGCGGAGAACGGCCCTTCCGGCGTCGCCACAGGAGTCTCCTGGTGGCAGATGGCGAGGTCGCTGTTACGGATATAGCGGCGCTGGCCCTCAAGAAGCGGGACGAATGTGTAGCCGGGTTGGCCTGCGGCCGCGGCATCCGCCCTGGCCTGCTGCCACAACTGCGTATGGACCAACATGTCACCTGTGACAGTGATCGACGTGCAGCGAAGTTGGGGGCAGGCGGGCCCCTTCCCCGGCGTTGGAGTGGGGGTCGGTGTGGGGGTCGGCGTCGCGCTGGCTGGCGCTGAGGCGGCGTTACTGCGGTTCTCCGCGTCGTTTTCCGCAATAACTCCGCAAGCCGCCAATGGTATGGCCAACGAAATCGAAAGCCAAAGGGCCGCGAGCTTGGGTCGGACGAAGCGGGCCGGTGGTGTGATCATCCCCATATTCGCCATCCTACGGGGACGCTTCCCAGGAAGCAGGCGCGCCGCTGTTGAGGACGCGATTCTTACATGAAAGAGTCACTTCATGACCAACCCTCTGTTACGCCCCAGTGCCCTGCCGTATGGACTCCCCCCGTTCGCCGACATCACAGCTGAACACTATGCAGAGGCTGTCGAAGCCGGCCTGGCCGGACAGCTCCAGGAGATTCAGGCCATCACGGACAACCCGGATGCCGCGACCTTCGAGAACACGGCGGTGGCCATGGAGGAATCCGGGCGCTTGCTCCATCGTGCCGGCTCGGCCTTTTACACTCTGGTGTCAGCCGATGCAACTGATGCCATCAGGGCGCTGGAAACGGAGCTCTCGCCGAAATTCTCGGCCCACCAAGATGCTGTGTACATGAATCGAGCCCTCTTTGAGAGATTCTCAGCCATCGAAACCGCAGGCCTCGATTCCGAATCCGCTCGCTTGGTGGAGGAATATTTGAAAGAGTTCCGGCAGTCCGGTATCCAATTGGACGACGCCGGCCAGGCTCGCCTCCGTGATGTCAATTCCGAGCTATCGCGGCTCGGCACGGAATTCGGGCAGCGCGTCAAGGAAGCCATGAAGGCCACGGCCTTGGTCATCGACGACGCGGCGGATCTCGCAGGTATGTCAGCCGAGGACGTCACCAGCGCCGCGGAAGCGGCCACTGCAGCAGGCCATGATGGCAAATACATCCTCGCGTTGATCCAACCCAGCAACCAACCAGCCCTCGCTTCGCTGGAAAAACGGGAGGTCCGGCGTCGGCTCCACGAGGCTTCGATTGCCCGAGGCACGGATGGAGGAGACCTCGATGTCCGGGAATTGGTCACCGCCATGGCCCGCTTGCGTGCCGAAAAGTCAGCCTTGCTGGGCTTCACCAACTTTGCCGAACTGGTGGTGGACCAGCAGACTGCGCCGGATTTCGAGTCGGTCCAGAAGATGCTCCGCCGGTTGGCGCCCGCTGCTGTCCGCAACGCCGAAGCAGAGGCCAAGGCCCTTTCCGAATCTGCGGGCCATGCATTGGCGCCCTGGGATTGGGCCTACTACTCAGCGCGGGTCCGCCGGGATAAGTACCAAGTGGATGAACAGTCGCTTCGCCCGTTCTTCAGCCTGGAGCAGGTTCTGGTCGATGGCGTCTTCCATGCCGCCACGGAATTGTATGGCATTACTTTCCACGAGCGACCAGACCTTCACGGGTACCACCACGACGTTCGCGTGTGGGAGGTCCGAAACGGAGACGGGAGCGGTCTGGGACTCTTCCTTGGCGACTACTACGCCCGCGAATCCAAACGCGGCGGAGCGTGGATGAACTCCCTGGTGGACCAATCCGTGCTTCTGGGCACCCAGGCCGTGGTCATCAACAACCTCAACATTTCCAAGCCCGCGCCGGACGAACCGACGCTCCTGACCATGGACGAGGTCCGGACTGTCTTCCACGAGTTCGGCCATGCCCTGCACGGGCTCTTCTCCAACGTGACGTACCCACGATTCTCGGGCACCGCGGTTCCCCGCGACTTCGTGGAGTACCCATCGCAGGTTAATGAAATGTGGATCATGTGGCCCGAGGTGCTCGCCAACTACGCGCGCCACTACGCATCCGGCGAAGCTTTGCCGCAGGATGTGGTGGACAAGCTCAACGAATCGCAATTGTGGGGCGAAGGATTCGCCACCACGGAGTACCTGGGCGCCGCACTCCTGGACCTGGCATGGCACGTGCTCTCAACCGATAACGTGCCTACTGACGTCCTGGCCTTCGAAGCAAAGGCACTCGCTGAGGCCGGAGTTGCCCACGCACTGATCCCACCTCGTTACAGGACAGGCTACTTCCAGCACATCTTCGCCGGGGCAGGGTACGCGGCCGGCTACTACTCGTACATTTGGAGCGAAGTACTCGATGCCGACACCGTGGAATGGTTCAAGGAGAATGGCGGCCTGACACGCACCAACGGCGATCACTTCCGCTCTGAGTTGCTCGCACGGGGCAACAGCCGTGACCCCCTGGAATCGTTCCGCGCCTTCCGCGGCCGCGACGCCGAACTGGAACCCCTCCTGAAGCGCCGAGGCCTTGGTTAAACACAACGACGCCGGACGCTCACCTCAGAAGGTGACCGTCCGGCGTCGTACTGCTTGTGCTGTTACCAGCCGCGCTCTGCGAGGCGGTGGGGCTGGGGGATGTCGTCGACGTTGATGCCGACCATGGCTTCGCCCAGGCCGCGGGAGACCTTGGCGATGACGTCGGGGTCGTCGTAGAACGTGGTGGCCTTCACGACGGCGGCGGCGCGCTCTGCCGGGTTGC
This sequence comes from Paenarthrobacter sp. NPDC092416, assembly GCF_044755025.1. NCBI lineage: Bacteria > Bacillati > Actinomycetota > Actinomycetes > Micrococcales > Micrococcaceae > Paenarthrobacter > Paenarthrobacter sp. NPDC092416. Next base: position 119,987 of record NZ_JBIVQG010000007.1, on the reverse strand, counting down.
CGGACTTGAAGATCCCGGAACCGACGAACACGCCGTCGGCGCCGAGCTGCATCATCATGGCAGCATCAGCCGGGGTCGCGATGCCACCGGCGGTGAACAGGACCACGGGGAGCTTGCCGGTGGCGGCAACTTCCTTGACCAGCTCGTACGGGGCCTGCAGTTCCTTGGCCGCAACATACAACTCGTCCTCCGGGAGGGCGGAGAGCTTGGCGATCTCGGCACGGATCTGGCGCATGTGCCCGGTGGCGTTGGAAACATCACCGGTACCGGCCTCGCCCTTGGAACGGATCATCGCCGCGCCCTCATTGATACGGCGCAGCGCCTCACCCAGGTTCGTGGCGCCACAGACGAAGGGAACGGTGAAGTTCCACTTGTCGATGTGGTTGATGTAGTCGGCCGGGGTCAGGACCTCGGACTCGTCGATGTAGTCAACACCGAGGGACTGCAGGACCTGGGCTTCAACGAAGTGGCCGATGCGGGCCTTGGCCATCACCGGGATGGACACGGCGGCGATGATTGCATCGATCATGTCGGGATCGGACATCCGGGACACGCCGCCCTGGGCGCGGATATCGGCCGGGACGCGCTCGAGCGCCATGACGGCGACGGCACCGGCGTCTTCGGCGATGCGGGCCTGCTCGACGTTAACGACGTCCATGATGACGCCGCCCTTGAGCATCTCCGCCATGCCCCGCTTAACGCGGCTGCTGCCCGTGACGCTGTTCGCGGACGAACCGGCTTCGTTGCTTACATCTGGTGTAGACACAAAAACCCCTATGGGTAGATAAACGACCTTCTTGCCGGCGGCACGCGCAGCCACACGACCACAATCAGCGCACACCGGATTTTCAGGTCAAGGTGACCAAGTACTAGTAATAGTAGTCCCACGTTGCGGGGTGGAAGTACATTCATTACTGCCCAGATGGCTCTGGAACCGGGCTGTGGTAGGACACCTGCACAGCCGCCTAGGGCCGAGTCTGGTCAGATGACCGTTTCCTTGGGGGCCACAAGTGTCCCTGTCGGTCAGGCCGTGGCTTTTCCGTCCGCCTCGGCCATGGCCTGCTTACGCACAGTGGCCATCCTCTGGATAATCGTGATGACGCTGGCCAGCGCCAGCAACACCAGGGTTGCCAGCAGCACAACGGGGGGAAGCCCCAGCCCTGTCAGACCCGTAATCAGCAGGACCGATGCAAGCCTCTCGGCCCGCTCAGCGATCCCTACGCTGGCGTGATAACCGAGCGATTCGGCCTTGGCCCGGGCGTAGGAAACCACCATGCCCAGAACAAGGCAGACGACGGCGGCAGTACCGATCGCGGGGTCGTCGCCTTGCGTGAAGAACCAGATGGTGAGTCCTGCAAAGATCGCGCCATCAGCGAGGCGGTCCAGAGTGGAGTCCAGGAAGTTGCCCCAGCCACCGCTGCGTCCCTGCAATCTGGCCATAATGCCGTCAACGACGTCCGAGAACGCGAAGAACGCCACCACCACGGAGCCCCACCACAGCTGACCGAGCGGATACAGCACCAGTCCGCCCAGGATTACCCCGGCCGTTCCCACGAGGGTCACAGCGTCCGGTGACATGCCGATCTTAAGGAGCCAACGCGCAAGAGGGGTGAACAAAGAGGTGAAGAAGCCGCGCGCATGCCTATTGAGCATTCGACTCCCCCGGCCAGGCTTCGGCTACCAATTTGCGGACCTCGTCGAGGGTCTGCGTGATGGCCTTGGTCTGGGCGATGATGGGGAAGAAGTTGCCGTCCCCACCCCAACGGGGCACCACGTGCTGGTGCAGGTGCGCAGCGATTCCAGCTCCCCCGGTAACCCCTTGGTTCATGCCGAGGTTGAAGCCGCTCGGGTTGGAGACCTTCCGCAGCACGCGCATGGCCGTCTGCGTGAGCTCGGCAAACTCAGCAGTCTCCTCCACGGTGATGTCCGTGTAGTCGGGTACGTGACGGTACGGGCAGATCAACAAATGGCCCGGGTTGTAGGGGAAAAGGTTGAGCACCACATAACAGGTCCGGCCACGGTAGACGATGAGTGCTTCTTCGTCGCTGCGGGTTGGTCCCACACAGAACGGGCAGTCGTCCTTGTTCTTGAACTGGTCCTGCCCGCCCTTGATGTAGGCCATGCGGTGCGGAGTCCACAGGCGCTGAAATGCGTCCGGAACGCCTGCCAGACCGAAATCATCGGTTACTTCGGCATCGCCCGGAAATTCAGCCGCCGCGCCTGTGTTCTCCTGCACCGTCTTGTGTCCGTTCCGTCAGCTCTCGCGGTTCTTGACGGCGTCCACGATCCTGCGGACAGCCTCGGCCACCGGTACTCCGTTGTCCTGGCTGCCGTCACGGAAGCGGAACGACACAGCACCGGCCTCGGCATCTTCCCCGCCGGCAATGAGGACGAACGGAATCTTGTCCTTGCTGGCAGTGCGGATCTTCTTCGGGAAACGGTCAGAGGAAATGTCCACCTCGGCACGGATACCGGCAGCCTTGAGCTGGTCCACGACATCGAACATGTAGTCGTTGAACGTCTCGGCCACCGGAATGCCCACTACCTGCACAGGAGCCAGCCAGGCCGGGAAAGCGCCGGCATAGTGCTCGGTCAGGACGCCCATGAAGCGCTCCACGGAGCCGAACAGCGCACGGTGGATCATCACGGGGCGCTGGCGCGAGCCATCCGCTGCCTGGTATTCAAGCTCGAATCGCTCAGGGAGGTTGAAGTCCAGCTGGATGGTGGACATCTGCCAGGTGCGGCCCAGGGCATCCTTTGCCTGGACGGAGATCTTGGGGCCATAGAAAGCGGCTCCACCCGGATCCGGCACCAGTTCCAAACCGGACGCAGCGGCTACCTCGGAGAGGGTACGTGTTGCTTCGTCCCACGCGGCGTCGTCACCGACGAACTTTTCCTCGTTCTTGGTGGAGAGCTCCAGGTAGAAGTCATCCAGGCCGTAGTCCTTGAGCAGGCCAAGAACGAAGTTCAGCGTGGTGGTGAGCTCGTCCTTCATCTGCTCGCGGGTGCAGTAGATGTGGGCGTCGTCCTGTGTCATGCCACGAACACGGGTCAGGCCGTGCACAACGCCGGACTTCTCGTAGCGGTAGACCGAACCGAATTCGAACAGACGCAACGGCAGTTCACGGTAGGACCGGCCGCGTGAGCGGAAGATCAGGTTGTGCATGGGGCAGTTCATCGGCTTCAGGTAGTAGTCCTGGCCAGGCTTGCGAACGGTGCCGTCCTCGTTGAGTTCAGCATCCACATGCATCGCAGGGAACATGCCGTCTTTGTACCAGTCAAGGTGGCCCGACACCTCATAGAGGTGACCCTTGGTGATGTGCGGGGTGTAGACAAACTCGTAGCCGGCGTCGACGTGGCGCTGCCGGGAGTAGTCTTCCATCGCCTTGCGGATGATGCCGCCCTTGGGGTGGAACACAGGAAGGCCGGAACCCAGCTCGTCCGGGAACGAGAACAGGTCCAGCTCGACACCGAGCTTGCGGTGGTCGCGGCGCTCAGCCTCGGCGATGCGCTCCTGGTAAGCCTTGAGGGCCTCCTTGGTGGGCCACGCAGTACCGTAGATGCGCTGCAGCTGCTGGTTGTTCTGGTTGCCCAGCCAGTACGCGGCGGATGAACGCGTCAGGGCGAAAGCGTTGGAGATGATCTTGGTGTTCGGCAGGTGGGGGCCACGGCAAAGATCGCACCAAACACTGTCTCCGCTCTTGCGGTCTACATTGTCGTAGATGGTGATATCGCCTGCGCCGACCTCAACGTTGACACCTTCAGCGGCATCAGCGGCGTCGTTTTTCTTGCCCAGCAGTTCCAGCTTGTACGGCTCATTGGCCATTGCTTCGCGGGCTTCTTCTTCGGTGACCACGCGGCGAACGAACTTCTGGTTCTGGTTGATGATTTTCTGCATCATCTTTTCGAGCTGGCGCAGGTCTTCCGGAGTGAACGGCTCGGCGACGTCAAAGTCGAAGTAGAAGCCGTCGGTAATGTATGGGCCGATGCCGAGCTTGGCGTCCGGGCGAAGCTGCTGCACAGCCTGGGCCATGACGTGGGCAGTGGAGTGACGGAGTACGTTGAGTCCATCGGGCGATTCGATGGTGACGCCCTCAACCTCGGCGCCTTCGGTCAGAACCTGATCGAGGTCTTTCAGGACACCGTCCACACGGGCTACAACAACGTCGCGGCGCTCGAAGAAGAGTTCCGCGCCGGTAGTCCCTTCCGTCACCTTGGTCTCTTCGCCATCGACGATGAGGGTGATCTGTTGGGCATCTGACACGGGTGTCTCCTATTCATAGTGAAGGCTTCATAGCTTGTGGCGTACGGGGACCACAGCCAGCCACCGTCAATCGTATCTGTTTCGGTGAAGGCGGCCAAAGCAGCGCGCCGACGCCCGATTCAGCTGCCAAGGCCAGTGATTGCGAGGTTCCTTGAGATGCCGTCCAGCGGTCCTGAGTGGGTGTATTCCTCAGGGAGCCCGACGCCGGCAGGAAGGATTTCGGGGTAAGGCAACGATTCAGGACGGCCAAGGTCCCAGGCCATGCTCGCGCTCAGGCTGATGCCTTTGGGGCCTGTCCTGCGCGTGGTTCCCCGGATCAGCAGCAGGCGCGTGCCAAACAACAGCGGACCTGACTGCTCCTGCGCCTCGTGGAAGAAGACGGTGTCAACGCATCCCGTGCCGTCGTCGATACTGATGAAAACCACCCGCCGCCCGCCACGCATCGGCGGAGTTTGGGTGGCGATCCGGACACCCGCCACCAACACTTCAGTTCCATTGCGCAGCCCCAGCAGCTTATCCGCCGTTGTGACACCCAACTTGTCCAGCAGTGGCCTGTGGCTCTCCATGAGATGTTCGCTTACATCCACGGCCATGAGATCCAACTCAGCCCGGACATTTTCCACCATGGTGGGTGCGGGAAGCTCAGGAACAAGGTTCCGCAGCTCTACATCCCCCAGCGGGAAGGCAAGCTGTCCGTCGATAACATCGGCAGGTTTTTTCGAGGCACTGTTCTGGAGCGCCTGCAGGTGCTGGACGAGGTCGGCACGGTTGGCGGTTCCGCCGGAGTCCCTGTGCAGGGCGTCGAAAGCGCCCAATTGGGCAAGCCGTTTGATGTTTGGTTTGCTGACCCGCGCCCGGGTACGGAGATCCGCCAAGGAATCGTAGGGCTGCCCGGCAACGATGCGCTTCAGTTCAGCTCCGGAAAGCCCATAGATCCCTGTCAGGCTCAACCGGATGCCCAGTTTGCCTTGTTCAGGTCCCTCCTGGATTCTTTCCACCCTGTATTCAGCGTGGCTGCGGTTGATGTCCAGCGGGAGGATGGGGATGCCAAGGCGTCTCGCTTCAGCTACCAAAAGGCGCTTGGGATACATCCCGGGGTCGTGTTCCCACAAGCCGGCAAGAAACGCTTCCGGGTGGTGGGCTTTGAGCCAGGCCGATTGGTAGGTGGGGACAGCAAACGCAGCACCGTGCGCTTTGCAGAAGCCGAAGCTGCCAAAGGCCTTCAGCGTTCCCCAGACCTTGTCCACAACGTCCGGGGAGTAGTTCTTGATGGCCTCACGGCGGAAGTACTGTTCAACACCCGGCTCGTGCACCTCATCGCCCAAGGCCCGGCGGAACTCATCGGCACGGTCCAGGCCGCAACCAGTCATGACGTCGAAGGTCTTCAGGATCTGCTCATGGAAGACTGTGACGCCGTGCGTTTCCTGCAACACGGGTTTCAGGTCCGGGTGCGGGTAGATCTCAGGGGCAAATCCGTGGCGGTGTTCGAGGAAGGGGCGCACCATGTCCGATTTCATGGGGCCAGGCCTGAACAACGAGATGTCGATGATGAGGTCGTTGAATTCGCGAGGGGCCATCTTGCCTACGAGCTCCCGCTGACCCGGCGATTCGATCTGAAAGCAACCCAAAGTGTGCGTGCTGCGGATCAGCTCATAGGTGGGCTCGTCGTCGAACGGAACGGCGTTGAGGTCGATCCTGCCGTCTGCTGCGATGTAGTCGGGACCGGTGCCGCCAGGCTCCACTGGATGGTTGCCTGCCGCTACGACTTCTGCCTTTGACGGGTGCAGACGGATTACTTCGCGCACGGCGAAAGCCATGGCACTTTGCATCCGCACGCCCAGAACATCGAGCTTGAGCATGCCCATGGGATCCATGTCGTGTTTATCGAACTGGCTCATGGGCAACCCCAAGCCGCTGGGCTGGACCGGGGTTCGATCCAGCAGTGTTGCATCTCCCAGAATCACTCCGCACGGATGCATGGAGATGTGCCGCGGCAATCGGTCCAGACGTTCCGTGAGGTCTACCAAGAGGTCGAGCTGCTGGTTCTCCTCATGGCCGCCCTGCTCTACCCGGCCGGCAAACTCGCGCAGCTCGGGTTTCTCCACTAACGCCTCACGGAACTTGCGGGCAGAGAACCGCCACAGTTGCTTGGCGATTTCACCGATTTCACCGTCATCCATGCCCAACGCCATACCGGCATCACGCACTGCACCGCGGGCCCTGTACCCGTTCTGCATACTCATGAGGGTGACCCGTTCGGAGCCGAAACGGTCAAAGATCTTTCTGTACACGTTGTGCCGCTCCGCACTCTCGACATCGATATCGATGTCCGGCAGCGTGGAGCGGCGGCCGGAGAGGAACCGCTCAAAAATGAGGTCATGCCGGATGGGGTCGACCTGGCTGATGTCGATCAGGTAGTTGACCAGGCTGGATGCCCCGGATCCCCTGGCTGCAGCCCTGACACCCATGTCAATGATCATGCGCGAGACTTCGGCCACCGTCAGGAAATAGGAAGCAAAACCAAGCTTGCCGATGATCCTGAGCTCATGTTCAAGCCGCGAGCGCATGCTGTTTTCCGCCTCGCCGGTGATGCCCGGGAATCGTCGGGTGATTCCTGCTTCGCATCGCTGGGTGAGTTCCACCAAGGGATCACGTTCGATGCCAATAATGGAGGCTTCCGGTACGACGGGTTGCTTCCATCCCATGTCCAGGACGGGGTCCATCCTGCATTTATCGGCGAGCGCCTCTGTATTTGCCAGCAGCTTTTTGAGGTCTGCTGTTCCCTGTCCTGCGGCGCCCATGATCTCTTTGGCGAGTTGGAGCATGTGGTTGCCGTTTTTCAGCCAGCTCTGCCCTGTTGGCTGGAGTCCAGCGCTTTGCAGGAGCGGGGTTTCGGAGAGTTCGGGGAGGGACTTCAGGGTTCTCGCTGAGTCGAGGACATCTGCAGTGGCGGCGCCGTCTTGGGCGCAGTAGCGGACAGCGTTGCTGAGGATTGCGGGGACGTTGTATTCGAGGGCGAGTTTGATCATGCGTACGGCATGGGCGGTGCTGAGGGGTTCCCCTGGGGCGCTGAGGTGGGTCACGGTTTCGGCCACGATGGTTCCCTGCGGCATGGCGTCGATCCATTGTTTGAAGAGTGTCCTGGGCCTGAGGTATTTGCGGCCTCCCATGGCACGGCCAACATCTGAGTCCGGGCCGATCAAGACGGTCAGGACGGGTTTGAGTGTTTTGGGGTCCAGGGTGCGTGATGCGAGTTGGCTCCTGGTGACTGCGACGGGGATTGCTCCCCCGGCTTTGCCTGAGGTGCGGGCGTGGGCGTCGGAGACGAGCCGGCAGAGCGCACGGTACCCGGCGCCGTTGTTGTTGCCGTGGGCGAGTACGACGACGCGGCCCGCTACTTGGGTGCGGTGGTCGCCGTCGTCGTCGAATACTGCGAGGTCGACGCCGACGATGGGGTCGATACCGGCGTCCATGCAGGCTTTGAGGTGCTTTACTGTGCCGTAGAGTCCGTCACGGTCTGTGCAGGCGAGCGCGGTGGCGCCATCGGCTGCTGCGGTTTGGGCCAGTTCGTCGGGCCAGGAGACACCGTAGTGGGCGCTGAAGGCTGTGGAGACGTGCAGGTGTGTGAAGCTCAAGGTTCAGGCGGCTTCGTCGGGTTCGACGGTGCGGGCGGGCGCGGCGTCGTGGATGCGAAGGAGCCGCCAGCGTCCGCTGCCTACGTGCCGAACGAGGTCCAAAGTGATCGTTTCCCCGCCGTTGACGCCATCTGCCTGTTGGAGTTGGACACGCCAGATCTCGTGATCCACTAATCCAGCCCCGGTTCCCAAGGGAGCCCGATTCTCTTCGACCCACCATTGGCGCCGTTCGTACCATCGAACGGGCTCGTTGAGGACAAGGAATTCACGCTCCTGCCACTTGACGCGCTGCGGCTGGCCTGTTTCTGTGCAGATGACTTCCACGGACTCGCTGAACAGCCCCATATCCACACTCCTTCGCCGAGGCGCCTGTCCGGTCAGGGATTTTCCCGGCGGAGGCGATCACTATTCATTCGAATGTATGTTCGAATGAATCCAGTTTACGCCGCTGCCCAGACAAAACCTACCTCCAGGTCTGCCATGGCTCCTTGCCGGGATGGCCGGCAGTAGTGGCCGCCCTGATGGGCCAAGCAAACCACTACTGCCATCCCGTGGGACTCAGGAGCTACAGGCCTGCAAGCAGCGCCTGCATTTCTTTGATCTCAGCCTCCTGCGCCTCCACGATTGCCTTGCTCAGCGCGAGCGCCTCAGTGTTCTTGCCGTTGTCCATTTCCGTCTTTGCCATCACGATGGCGCCTTCATGGTGGGCGATCATCCGGGTGAGGAACAGTTTGGCCGCGTCGCTTCCTTGTGCAGCGCCAAGTTTGTCCATGTCTTCAGCGCTCATCATGCCTTCCATGGCATGGCCGGTCATGGATCCCCCGGTTGTTGTGGGGACCGTTTCGTTCCAGCTTTGAAGCCACACCGTCATCATCTGGATCTCGGGCGCCTGGGCGTCTTTGATCTTGGTGGCCAGCTCCGTGATTGCGGCGGGCAGGCCGGTTTTGGCCAGCATCATGTCGCTCATCTCTACGGCTTGGGCGTGATGCGGGATCATCATTTGCGCAAACATCACGTCGGCGGAGTTGTGTTCCGCACCTGCAGTTGGGGCATTGGATGCCATGGTGCCGTGGCCGCCATTGTCCATTCCCGGCGCGCTGGTTGAGGAACCGGATCCATCTCCGGCGGAACATCCTGCGAGCGCGATTGCGGTTGCAACAAAGACGGCAGGCAGGGTTGAAAAGTTCTTGTTCATGTCAGCAAGGTCCTTCGAAAGTCAGGGCACGGCAGTGCGCCGCAAAGAGGGTTGCCCCTCGGGAAGAGGGCGGACCCGCAGAAGTGCGAGCCAGCTAATAAGTGGCCGAATGCCCGCAGGTGTTCGGCGATTCTTCCTACGTGCGGCTGATTGACATTTCACCCGGGGATGGACCGTCGGGTACGTAGATGAGTGGGAGCGGGGATGCAAGCACCTCGTTGCGTCCCCGCTCAACGCCGAATGGCGATGTTCGGGGCGCGGCGACCACCAGTGATGTGGTCTTTGCCAGCGGCGTGCAGGAAGCACCCATGCCCGGCATCTCGGCGCAATCGCCTGAGCAGGTGGCAGATGCACAATGGTCAGAGACGTCCGCAGTTGCCGCCGTTGTGTGTCCGGAATGGCCCGCGGTCATCGTGTGCATGCCCATGATCCCAGCGATCAGGGCCATCACCACTGCGAGCGCACCCAGCCGGCAAGCGGAGAAGGCTACAAGGCGCAGCAGCGGTGCAGTCATGCGCATGCCTCCGTCCTGGCCTCCCGGTTTCAGTCCTAGGCTACCTGCAGCGGCGCCGACAATTCCCGGAATTTCTGCCGCGGGTTCTGCGCGTCATGGGCCATCAGACGTCGACGGCGGTTCGAGGCTTTCGCTTACCCTTCGCCTGCAGCTTTGCCGAGAGGTCAAGCAGGGCATCCCGTAACGGCCGCCCACCTTCTGCGAGCGCGACGCGCATCATGAGGGACGAACCGATGCGGAGTCGCTGGGTTCTCCTTACCCGCTGGCGGTCGTAGGCGTTCAGGGCATCTTCAAGGGGCAGGGTGTTGAGCAAGGTTCCCAGGGTGACGGCGTCCACCAACGACTCACAGGCGCCGCGGCCAAGGTTGGGAGCCATGGCATGGGCTGCGTCGCCTATGAGCACCGCATTGTCCCGGGCATAGTTGCGCAAGGGTGGAGCCGTCCAGATGCGTTGCGCCAGGGAAGTCTCTGGTGTTGCCTGCGACAGGACATGGCGGATCGCGGCAGAGTGGTCGGCGAAACGCCCCCGGGCGATGTGGAGTGCCTCATCAACGTCCACCCCGTCCACCCCCAGTCCAGTGCGGAAGGATGCATACCAATTGGTGCCTCCGCTGGACGGGCCGATGCCGAAGAGATCTCCCCGACCCCAGTACTCGCCAACCGCATCCTTCGCTGGCTGTTCGGGAAGAACACCGCGCACGGCCAGGTAGGGCGTGATCCGGGAAGCGGACTTTTCGCCCCACGCGGAGCGGCGGACCATGCTGTGCACACCATCGGCGCCTACAACCAGGAAGGCATCGCTTGGCAGGCCAGGCACGCGTCCGGTCTCGCGCCGCACTGTGGCCGGGACGGCGGCATCCAGGAGGCTAAGAAGGGTGTGCCGGGAAACGCCGATCAGGTTTTTCCCGTCAACAGTCATCCATGGTTTTCCGGCAGCGTTGCGCAGCGCACCGCCTTTGATGACGGGACTGGAGTTACGGACGGCGTCGAGGATCCCCAATCCGGCCAGCGCTTTTTGCGCCTCAGGCCACATGGCCAGGGTGGTACCCACGGCTGGAAGCTCTGGACGCTGTTCATGCACCGTGACGTCGAACCGCGCGGGATCGAGTTGGAGGGCAAGCGCCAGTCCCGCAATTCCGCCTCCGATGATCTCCACATTTTTCATAGCTTCGATTCTACTACATTTGTAGTGGTTTGCGAGATGGAAGTTAGACTTTCGCCATGTCTGACAGACGAACCGAACTCGCCGACGCCGCGCTCGCCGTCGTCGCCGCCAAGGGCCTCAAAGGCCTCACCCACCGGGCCGTGGACGCCCAGGCCGGCGTCGCCATCGGTACTACATCGAACTACTTCCGGAACCGTGCCGCCCTGGTAGCGGCCGCCGTCGACCGCGTTGAAGAACGGGACACCCTCCTGCTTCAGCAGCAAGGAGGCGCGGGGATCCCGACGTCGGTGGCAGAGTTATCGGAGCAACTCGCCGGGGCGCTGCTCGCGCTCGCAGGCGACCACGCAGACCTGACCCGGGCACGTTTTGCCTTCGCCCTGGACCAACCCGAAGTTGTAGCTGCCGGCCACGAGAGAATGCTGTCCGCTTTCGAACAGATCCTCGAATCACTGGGAATCCCCGACGCCAGGTCCCGGGCCGAAGCCGTGTCAGACTACGGCGACGGGCTCGCAATGCATCTCCTGACAGCCCGCCGCGGACAGGCAGTGGACCGATCAACGGTGGCGGCCAGCGTCCGGCGACTCCTGGAACGATGAATTTCGGGGGTGGACGGCAGCGGGTCCACAGAGCAGGATTGTGGCATGAGCACCCATGACGCACTCCTGAAGCAAGTAAGCATCACCGCCACGGACGACAACCTCGTGGCACGGTTCGAGATCGAAGGCAACATACCGGGCTCCGGCGCCTATGTTGTGGGCCTTGTGGCCGCGAGCGAAGACCATTCCTCCCAGCGAAGGCTTGGCATTGAATTCATGAACGGCGAAGCAATCTCGTTCTACTCCTTCAACCACTCCCAAAGCGCTGAAGAAAACTACGACATCAAGGGCGTTGAGCATTCCGGCAACGTCATTACGGGCAATTTCCCCATGGCAGCCATCCACGGCCTCGGCAAGGGACACCTCATGACCGCCTTCAGCGAAGCAGACGGCCGCGAGTTCCAGTCCGGCGTGCCGGTGGCCGAAGCTCTGTAGCGCAAGCACCACGGCCTGGCGGTTTGCGCCGCCAGGCCGGCTGCGCCAGCCGCCAGGCTGCCTCCGCTAGAAGAGGCCTTCGACCGGCTGGATGAGTTCCGGGGAATTGTTGCGGACGTTACCCACCGCGGCACCTACCGCGTCAAGCGTCCAGCCTGCTGCAGCGTCGTGTGCGCCCGCGCGCACCAAGTCCACCAACCCGGCCGCATCATCTTCACGCGGATCCAACCAGGCTTCCATCGTCTCCGTGCTCATGGGCAATGGAACCCGGTCATGAAGGGCCGTCAATTCATCAAACACCGAGTCGCTGCTCTGCGCTGTGGGCGTGTCAGCAGTGAGGATCGACATCGACAGCAACCACCGGCCAGGATCGTCATTGCCCTTTGACTGGTCCCGCCACCACTCGTACAACCCGGCAAAAACCAAGCCACCGCCGTCGTCTGGGTGGACGTAATAGGGCTGCTTGCTCTTGCCTTCACCCTTTTTCCACTCGTAATAGCCGTCCGCCGGAACAGCACAACGCCTGGCGACCGCCGCTTTGCGGAAGGACGGCTTCTCCAACAGCGTTTCACTGCGGGCATTGATCAGGCGCGCGCCCCCTGACGGATCCTTCGCCCACGACGGCACCAGGCCCCACCGGGCCACATGCAACTGCCGCTTCAGCCCGTCATCAACCAACCGTTCCAAGACAATCGGAACGGCATCAGTCGGGGCCACATTCCACGATTTTTCGAGCTCAAGCTCGTGTTCGAGTTCGGCGTCAAAGTCGGCGAGCAAGTCCCCCACCGCACGGGCCATCACATAACGTCCACACATGCGAACAGTCTGCCCTGTCCGGGCAAGAGGCACCAGCACCACCACCGGCCGTAACCCTGCTTCGCGGTGGCACGGGAATTATTCAACGCCGGGTTACCGTTGATACCAACGAATCACCGTCCAACTACACAGGAGAGCTCTGTGAACTTCACCCCCGAATCCGGCACCATCACCATGTTCTCCACCACCTGGTGCGGCTACTGCACCCGCCTGAAGAAGCAGCTGGACGCCAAGGGCATCGGCTACCAGGAGATCAACATCGAAGAAGTCGATGGCACCGCCGAACTCGTCGAGAAGCTCAACGGTGGCAACCGTACCGTCCCCACCGTCCTGTTCCCGGACGGCACCGCAGCCACCAACCCGTCAGCCTCCGAGGTCGAAAACCGCCTCGCCGCCTAGTCATACGGCTTCCTGGTTCGCCGGTTTGGCGTCCGCATAGCCCATTCTTCGGTCCACCCCGGCAAAGCGCCTGCCACGTGTGATAGACAGAATGGACCCTATGCGGACCCCAGGCCGCACTATCCGCGACCTCGAAGGGAAGCATTTCCATGGTTCACGCAGTCAAAGGTGTTGTGGTGCGCTCCAAAGGCGCTCCCGCCACACTCGAAACAATCCTCGTTCCCGAACCGGGACCCGGCGAAGCACTCGTCGATATCCTCACCAGCGGCGTCTGCCACACCGACCTTCACTACAAGCTCGGCGGCATCAGCGACGACTTCCCCTTCCTCCTGGGCCACGAAGCCACCGGCGTCGTCAGCGCGGTAGGACCGGACGTCACCGACGTCGAACCCGGTGACCGTGTGGTCCTCAACTGGCGCGCGGTCTGCGGCAACTGCCGCGCCTGCAACCGTGGCGAAGCCCAGTACTGCTTCAACACGCACAACGCCACCCAGAAAATGACGCTCGAAGACGGCACGGTGCTGTCCCCCGCGCTCGGTATCGGGGCGTTCATCGAAAAGACCCTCGTGGCTGCCGGGCAATGCACCAAAGTAGACCCCGACGCCGACGCTGCCGCCGTCGGGCTGCTCGGCTGCGGTGTCATGGCCGGCCTTGGCGCGGCCATTAACACCGGTGGGGTCAAGCGCGGCGATTCGGTTGCCGTGATCGGCTGCGGCGGTGTTGGAGTGGCCGCCATCGCAGGCGCTGCGCTCGCAGGCGCCACCACCATCATCGCGGTGGACATCGATGCCAAGAAGCTCGAGCGCGCCAAAGAACTTGGCGCCACCCACACCGTGGACTCCTCATCCGGTGACCCCGTGGAACAGATCCGCGCGCTCACCGGCGGCTTCGGCGCCGACGTCGTCATTGACGCTGTAGGTCGGCCCGAAACCTACAAGCAGGCGTTCTACGCCCGCGACCTCGCAGGAGCGGTTGTCCTTGTCGGCGTCCCGACGCCGGACATGACCCTCGAACTCCCGCTGCTGGACGTCTTCGGCCGTGGCGGCTCCCTGAAGTCCTCCTGGTACGGCGACTGCCTTCCCTCCCGGGACTTCCCCATGCTGGTGGACCTCTACAAGCAGGGCAAGCTGGACCTGGACGCCTTTGTCACCGAACGCATCAGCATCGACCAGATCGAAGAAGCGTTCGACAAGATGCACCACGGCGCCGTCCTTCGTTCGGTGGTGGAACTGTGACCGAAACCTCCAACCTCCGGATTGACCGCGTCATTACGTCCGGCACGTTCTCCCTCGATGGCGGAACCTGGGATGTCGATAACAACGTATGGATCATTGGCGATGACACCGAATGCATCGTCGTCGATCCTGCCCACAACCCGGCCGCGGTGCTGAACGCCGTGAACGGACGCACCGTCAAAGCCATCTTGCTCACGCACGGCCACGACGACCACATCAGCTCCGCCGGGGCCTTCTGGGACCTGGTCAAAGCACCCATCCACCTGCATCAGGACGACTGGATGCTGTGGCGGACGGTGTTCCCCGAGGTTGACCCGGACGCGTCGATCGTGGACGGTGACGAGTTCACTGTTGCCGGTTCAAAGCTCAAGGCCATCCACACGCCAGGTCACTCGCCCGGGTCAGTCTCGTTCTACCTGCCCGATGCCGGAACGCTCTTCAGCGGCGACACCCTTTTCCAAGGTGGCCCCGGAGCTACGGGCCGCTCCTACAGCGACTTCCCCACCATCATCGATTCCATCAGGACCAGGCTCCTGTCCCTTCCGGAAGAAACAGTGGTGCTGACGGGGCATGGTGACTCCACGACGATCGGCGCAGAGGCACCCCACCTCGACGAATGGATCGCGCGCGGGCACTAAACCCGTTCGCGCTTACGGCCGGCGACCGGCTGCAGCCTCGAAAATCGGGGCCGCGGCCGGCTCCAGTCGAATAATCACTGACTTGGATGCGGGAGTGTTGCTGCCTTCCGCCGTCGAATCCAAGGGAACCAGGACGTTTGCCTCCGGGTAATAGGCTGTCGCGCAGCCACGGGCGCTGGGGTACGCCACCAAACGCAACTGGCGCAGCACACGGTCCACGCCGTCCTCCGCCTCGCTGTGCACGTCAACATAGCTACCATCGGTGAAACCCAGCGCACCAATGTCGTCCGGGTGGACCAGCAGCACCATCCGGCCCTTCTTGATGCCCCGGTATCGGTCATTCATGGTGTACGTGGTGGTGTTGAACTGGTCGTGGGAGCGCACTGTCTGCAGGAGCAGCCGACCCTGCGGCACCTCGATGGTCTCCAACTCATTGACGGTGAACATGGCCTTGCCAGTCGCCGTGGGGAACGTCCGGGAGTCACGTGGCCCGTGCGGCAGGACGAATCCATCCCGCTCCCGGATCCGGACGTTGAAATCCTCGAACCCGGGCACTACATGGGAGATGTGGTCGCGGATGGTGTCATAGCTGCGCCGCATTCCAGCCCAATCAACAGGCACATTGTCACCCAACACCTCCTGGGCCATGCGGCTGACGATGGCAACCTCTGACAGGACATCAGCGGCAATCGGTTCCAGCGGACCGGCGGAGCGGTGGACGGCGCACACCGTGTCCTCCACCGTCACAAACTGCGCTACTCCGCCCTGCCTGTCGATTTCCGTGCGACCGAGGGTTGGCAGGATCAGCGCCTGTTCACCCACCACTGCGTGGGAGCGGTTGAGTTTGGTGGAGATCTGCACGGAGAGCCGGGTCCGGCGGACCGCGGCCTCCGCCACAGCCGTGTCAGACATCGCATGGACCAGGTTTCCGCCCAGCGCGACCAGCACTTTGATCCGCCCGTCACGCATGCCGCGGATACTGTCCACGGAGTCAACGCCCGGTTGCCGCGGAGGGTCGAACCCAAATTCACCCCGCAAGGCGTCAAGGAACCACGGCGGCATCTTTTCCCAAATTCCCATGGTCCGGTCGCCCTGCACGTTGCTGTGCCCGCGAATCGGAGAGGGCCCCGCCCCGGGTTTGCCGATATTCCCGCGCAAGAGGAGCAGATTGATGATCTCCTTGATGGTCGGAACTGCCTTCTTGTGTTGGGTCAATCCCATGGCCCAGGTAATAATGACCTTGTCCGCGTTCACGTACCGTTCAGCCAGTTCATCGATGTGTGCGCTCGTCAGCCCGGTGGCCGCCAGGACATCGCGTTCCTTCAGGGCAGCCAAGTGAGCGGCAAACCCTACAAAGCCATGGCAGTGCTCATCGATGAAAGACCGGTCCAGCACTGTGCCTGGGGCCTTGCTTTCGGCGTCGAGGACACGCTTGGAAAGGGCCTGCAACAACGCCATGTCGCCCGCGAGCCTGATCTGCAGGAACTGATCAGCCAAATCCGTGCCCTTGCCTACCAGTCCCCGCACGCGCTGCGGATTTCGGAAGTTGATCAAGCCGGCCTCGGGCAACGGGTTCACGGCTACGATCGACGCCCCGGCGCGTTTTGCTTCTTCCAGAGCCGTGAGCATCCGCGGATGGCAGGTGCCTGGATTCTGGCCCATGATGATGATCAGGTCCGACTTGGCGAAGTCCGTGTAGGTGATGGCCGATTTGCCGACGCCGATGGTTTCGCCCATGGCAAGCCCGGTGGACTCGTGGCACATGTTGGAACAGTCCGGGAGGTTGTTGGTGCCGAACGCCCGCACGAAGAGCTGGTAGACAAAGGCTGCCTCGTTGCTGGTGCGCCCACTGGTGTAGAACGTCGCCTCATTGGGGTCCGCCAGTGCGTTGAGCTCCCGGGCGATGATGTCGAATGCGGCGTCCCAAGTGATGGGTGTGTAATGGTCTGCGCCGCCCGCTTTGTACACAGGCTCCACCAACCGGCCTTGCTGGCCCAGCCAGTACTCGGAGCGCGATTCAAGCGAGCTGAGCGGGTTGTCGAACCAGAATTCGGTGGGAATTCTCAGCGGCTCCGCTTCCCATCCAATCGCCTTGGCGCCGTTCTCGCAGAACTCGGCGGCTTTGCGTTCCGGCGGGTCCGGCCAGGCGCAGCTCATGCAGTCGAAGCCGTCCTTTTGATTGACGGCGGTGAGTGTTTTCCAAGCCCTGCTTGGCCCCATGAAGGCCATGGCGTGGGGCAGTGTCTCACTGAGGCTGGGCAGCCCCGCCGCGGAGCGTTTCGGCTCGCTGACGGTCAGCTCGGCGTCTGAATCCTGAACGGGGTGTTGTTTCCGGTCCATCGCTCCACCACGATTCGCATGTACCCCAGGCCGAGTCGCAGACCAAGCCCGCTTTTCTTTAGCCTAGACCTCGGTTGCGTGAGGCAACAGTGTGCGGAAGTCGCCGTCGATGATGTCTCCGTAGCCCCTGTAGGCATCAATGACGGCGTCCTCGACAGTCTGCACATCCAGGTACGGCAGGAGGTCATTTGCGGCACCGGCTGTGGCGGGATCCCAGTCCAAGCCAAGCGCAGCATAGCTCGCCGTGAGGACCTCACGAATGGGGGCGGAGTTCTCCACCACGATGACGGAACTGAACAGCCAGCCACCGGACACAACACGCTGGGCGGTGCCTATCAACTTAACGCGATGGGCAGGGAACTCGGGGTCTTCGCCGTGGACACTGAACTCACCCGGGCAGTACTCCCCCGGAATTTCCCCCACCGAGGCATGGACCCCGACGCTGCGGAGCGCGCCGGCCAAGAGCTCACCGAACTCGGAGAACCGGGCCTTGGCACGAACAATCGCATCTGGATGTGGTTCCACATGATCGATCACCAATGTACCTTCGTGGTACGCCGCTGCCCGGCCACCGGCTTTGCGGACCAACGGCTCGAACCCGAGCGATCGGCACGCGTCCTCGGCCGCTGGGAAGCCCGGCAGGTTCGCGTCGCGCTGGCCGAAGGCGACAGTGGGGCGCGGGCGGTACAGCCGCAGCGTGGGACCCAAATCACCGCTCCGTACCCGTTTCAGGAGTTCCAAAGCAAAATCGAGATCCTCAGCAGCGCCCAACGATTCGCGCTGACGGTACGCCGTCAGGACCTTATCGGCGGCGTGCATCAGCTCTTCCTCAGGGTCAGGATTTGCTCGG
Source organism: Paenarthrobacter sp. NPDC092416 (assembly GCF_044755025.1). Classification (NCBI taxonomy): domain Bacteria; kingdom Bacillati; phylum Actinomycetota; class Actinomycetes; order Micrococcales; family Micrococcaceae; genus Paenarthrobacter; species Paenarthrobacter sp. NPDC092416. Next base: position 101,905 of record NZ_JBIVQG010000007.1, on the reverse strand, counting down.
CGCGCCCAAACGGCCCGTTGAGATCATGCAGGACCGTGGATGTCAGTCCGATGCCATCAGCACCGAATGACACTGCATTATCCAGGCCGAGCCATTCTCCGGAAGGCGCCCGGTACATGTGAATCTGCAGGTCCACATTGGGGAAGATGTAGCTGTTCTCCCCTGGCGGCACCCGGGCCGCGATGCCGTTGGCCGTGTCCACCAAGCCCATCAACCGTGCGAGGTCGCTGCTGTCTTGTTTGTCCGTCAGCGGATGCATGGTCCGGATCCAGACCCTGCCCGATCCCGGTCGGTGGCCTTCTGCGATGCGCATTTCCAAGGAACGGATGTAGCCGCCTGGCCAGACGCTGGCGCCGTCCCAGGGTTTGCATTCATCGGGGGCAGGCATGGCATGGTCCTCCACGGCAGCCACCGCGCTGGTGTCGCTGGTGATCATGCGCCATGCCGTGGCGCGGATCGCCACCCGGCCACCCGAGGAAAGCTCAGCCTGGATCAACTCGATGGTCCTGCCAGGCCTCAACGTTGAGGTGGTGACCTGGAACTCTCCGCCGGGGATCAGTCCAAGGATTTCGTAGCTGATGCGCGCCATGCGGACATCATCGCGGGGCTCATGCCGCAGGAGGGCATCGGCCATGATGCCCGAGGCGGGAGCCATGTGTTGTTCGTGCGGATTCCAGGCGCCTTGGGCATGGATCGTGGAGCGGTAGCGGCCTTCGCCCAACGATTCGTAGTAGTAGTTGCCGTCCGCCAATTCCGGTAGTGCAGTGGTCAACCCGAGCCTTTCGCCGATGCAGCAGTTGAACTCAGACCACTGTATCTGCTGATTTGGCTGCTGCCCGACGACGCCGGATCACCAACACCCACGCCAGGATTGCGACTGCCGCTGCAACCGCCACCCCTGCTCCCACGGGCGACGCCGCCGCTACCGCCAGCCACGCCTCAAGGGCAGCGAGGCCAATGGTCGCGTACAGCAGCGCCCAGATGACGGAACCAACGATTGCGGCCGGTAGGTAGCGCCGCTGGGGCATGCGCGCAGCGCCGGCGGCCAGGTTTACGGCCGTCTGCAATCCGATAGTGAGAAAGGAAAGCACCACGGCGTACGGTCCCCAGCGCCGGATCAGGGCTTGGGCACGGGCTGCTTTGGGCCCTTCGAGGGAACTGCCGAAGCGCGTGTGGGCGAGGCCGGTAACTGCTCCGCGGCCCAACCAGTAGGTGACGTTGACACGGATCATGACAATCGCAAAAAGCGTCGCGAGCGCGACGCCGAAGGGCAAGCTCATGATCTGGTCCACTGACTTAGGCTACCCTAAGCCCCGGAGGCCCGCCGACCAGGTGTCGTTCCTTTCAGTTCCTGCAGCCGCCTCCCGCGCAGCCACTTGCCTGACCCTAGGATGAGTGCATGGATCTCCGCGATGCTGCCCAGGAGCTGTACGCCGCGATGCCGCGCGAATTCACGGCCCAGAGAACAGCCTTGGTACGCCAGGCCAAAGAGGCCGGGGACAAGGAGTTGGCGCAACAGATCGGCAGCCTGCCAAAGCCGGCCGCCGCTGCCTGGGCCATCAACATGCTCGAGCTGCACAAACCCGAGGTGATTGACGGCGTCGTACGCTTTGGCGCTTCCCTGCGCACCGCGCAAGAGGATTCAGATGCTGAATCCTTTCGTGAGCTTGGGCAGCAAAGGCAAGGTCAGCTGTCGGCAGCCGTACAAGCAGCCAAAGCAATGGCAACAAAGCTGGGAGCGCCGCTGAGCGCGGCGGCGGCTACCGACGTCGAGCAGACACTTCGTGCGGCCATGGCGGACTCTGGCGCTGCCTCCGCGGTTGCCACCGGCCGGCTGGTGCGAGGGCTGACTGGGAGTGGGTTTGAATCGGTCGACCTGACCGGCGCCGTTGCGGCCGGCGATGTTGGCGACTCTGGCGTCGGCGTAGGTACTGGCTCGGGCCGGCAGGCGGCTGCAGAGCGCAGTGCTCCCCCTGCAAGGAAAGAGCCGACGCCCCCGGTGCCAAGGGAAAAGCATCCCGAGGAGACCGCCATATCCCTGGCCGATCGCCGGGCCGGGAAGCGACGCGCTGCGCTGGCCGAGGCGCTCAGCGAACGTGAAACTGCAGAGAAGGAAGAACGCGAGGCTGACGCCGCCGCTTCCAAAGCCTGGGACGCGGTCAGGGAACTGGCCGAGCGGCGCGCCGCCGTCGACGCTGAGATCGCGGATGCGAAAAAGCAGTTGGCGTCCCTGGAAGCGGAAATGATCGGGCTGACCCGGGACGCAGAGTCCGCGGAATCGCACAAGAAACAGGCTGTTCGGGCCGCCGCCCAGCAACGACGCGCCGCAGACCAAGCACGGCGACGGGTTGAACGGCTGAGCTAGCGCTTCTTCTTGGCCGGCGACTTCTGAAGGTTGTGGGTTGCCGGACCTTCCAGGTACTTACCCTCAGGCGTGAACCGGGAACCGTGCAACGGACAATCCCAGGACTTCTCGGCGTCGTTCCACGTCAGCAGGCCGCCCAAGTGCGCGCAGCTTGCCGACACCATGCAGACCGTGCCGTCCACCGTTGAGACCGCTGCCGGGTCACCCTTGTAGAGGCCTACGACGCCGGTACCTTCCGGCGGGCGGGTTTGGTCCGTGATCTCGGGGTTGTTCCGGACCCGCGCCCTGTCCTCAATCATGCGGCGCGCGAGGCCTGCATTGAAGGTGACCGATCCCGCTACGCCCTTGGGCGAGGTGACCCTGTGGTGGATGGTGGTGGCCCAGTCCGACTGGCCGCCCAGAATATCCGACGTCACCGACAACGCGGCCGCGACGCCGTTACTCATCCCCCACTTGTTGTACCCGGTCGCGAAGAAAATCCGTCCCCGGCCTCGAGGCAGCTTCCCAAAGAAGGGGACGAGATTTGTTGCCTGATAGTCCTGGGCGGACCACGTGTGGGTCACTTCACCGCCGGGGTAAAGCTGCTTGGCCCAGCCAAGCAGGTCATCCAAGTGGGCTTGCGGGGACGTTGCGCGGCCTCCCTGGTGTCCGTAGCCGCCCACCAATAGCAGGTCACCCCCTGGTGTTGGATACGTCCGTTGCGAACGCGTCGGAGGATCGATGGAAAGGTACATGTTCTGTGGCACTGGGGTTTCGCCGGGCAAACGCAGGGCGGCCGCGTACGAACGGTTGGGTACCAGTTTGGCGAAGTAAAGTCCGCGGTTCAGAATCGGCGTTCCGGTGGCCAGCACTACGGTGTCTGCGGTGAAGGTGCCTTTGCGGGTGGAGATTTCCATCGGCTGCTCCGAACCGACATTCTGAACCTGGACGCCTTCCACTACCAGCCCTCCGTGCGCACGGATGTCTGCGGCGAGCGTCTCCAGTACCTCCATGGGATGGATCTGTGCCTGGTCTTCAAGTTCCAGCGCCTCGATCACCGGGAGCGGCAGCCCATGGTCACGGCTGAAATGCACATCCAAACCGGCGTCCCGCGAAACTGCGGCCTCTCTGCGGAGGCGTTGGCCGCCATCGTCGGTGGTCGCGAAGGTGACAGCCGTACGGCGCTGAAAGGCGACGCCTTGCTGCTCCATGTACTGCATCAACCAGGCTTGCCCGGTACGGTTTGCCTCCACATAGGCTTGAACCAGCTTCAGGGAGTACTGGCTGCGCAGTGCCGAGAGCATACCGCCCTGCAACAGACTCAGTTTCCCGGTGGTGTTGCCAGTGGTGGCCGCACCGATGGTCCTGGCCTCGAACACCACCACGCGCTGGCCGGCCCGTGCCAGCATCAAGGCCGCAACCAGTCCAGTGATTCCTGCACCGACCACTACGGTCTCGAAGTGCTTCTCGTCCGGGATTGCGTCGGACGTGAAGCGGGGTTCCCGGTCCAACCACAGCGATTTCATCCAACAACCTGCCTCTTAATTGACGGAATTGGCATGTGGCATGTCTTGAGGCAAACGGTAGGCCGGTGGGTGGGGCTAATCAAGGGGTGGGGCCGCCGTCTCGGCTGCACGACGCAACCACGGATCCGGGTCCGCCGCCCAACGATCCAGAACCCGCAACGCGCGCTCCCGGGCCTGGCCTTCAAAGGCAGCCACCAGAGGTTTGACCACATCAACGGCCAACGGATCCGCCAGCTCGTGCGAGCCCGCTTGCCTGAGGAAGCCCTCCAGACGCGTGAGGTCAGTTGGAATGAGGATGCCGACCTTTGTTTGCAACAGGACAATGGCGGCAAGCCGCCGCTCGAAAACCGGATCCGCCCATAACTCCGAACTCAACGCTGTGATGTCGTCGTGCCCGAGGTCCTTGTACTTTTTGAGCGCGTCGCGGATCGTCCCGCGAACCGCACCTACGGAGGCGCCGTAGACCTTGAACCCGTCGCCCAGGCGCTCCCGAAACTCCATGGCCCGTTCCCAAGTGGACTCGCGCTGGAGTGTGTCATCCACAAATTCGCACGCTTCGCTCACGGATCCATTCTGTCAGTGCCTGCCGTTAGCTTGGGGCCAACAGCAATCAACAGGAGACACATGACGCCCCAAGAGCTCGCCCCCAGCACTGCTGCATCATTCCCCGGAGTCCCGGCTGCCTCATCCATGCCCGACTGGTATCCCACCCTGCTCACCACGATCGCCAAGGAAGTCCGCACCGGCCGGGCCAGGGCGCTCGCAGCAGCCAACAGCGGGCTGTTGAACTCGTACTGGAGCATTGGCCGGGAACTGGCACAGCGCGAATCGGAACAGGGCTGGGGTTCCAAAGTGGTCACCCGGCTCTCCGCGGACATCCGGACGCGATTCCCGGAGGCCAAGGGATTCTCCCCGCGGAACCTTCGGTACATGAAGAGCTTCGCCCAGGCATGGCCGGAGTTTCCAATGTTGCAAGCGCCGCTTGCAACATTGCCCTGGTACCACCAGATCGCGTTGCTTGAGAAGCTCGACGACGCCGCCACGCGGCTTTGGTACGCAGCGGCGGCTGCCGAACACGGATGGTCGCGGAACGTCCTGGCGCACCAGATCGAAACCCGCTTGCACGAACGCTCAGGGCAGGCGATCACCAACTTCAAGACCACCATGATTCCTGGTGACTCGGATCTGGCGCAGCAGGCCACCAAGGATCCCTACGTCTTCGATTTCCTGGCTATGACCGACCGCCGCAGCGAACGGGAATTGGAGCTTCAGTTGGTGCAGCACGTGGAGAAATTCTTGTTGGAGTTGGGCCAAGGATTCGCCTTTGTTGGTGAGCAAGTGCGGCTGGAGATTGCCGGCGACGAGTTCTTCGCCGACTTGCTCTTCTACCACCTCAAGCTGCGCTGCTACATGGTGATCGAGTTGAAGGCCGTGAAATTCGAGCCCGGATTCTTGGGCCAGCTTGGCATGTACATGGCAGCGGTGGACGATCTCATGGCACATCCGGATGACAAACCGACCATCGGGCTGTTGCTGTGCAAGGAGAAGAACAGCGTGGTGGCCGAGTACGCGTTGCGCGGGTTCAACGCACCGGTGGGCATTGCCGAATGGCGGACATCCATCGCTGAATCCCTGCCCGACGAATTCCTCTCCAGCCTGCCGAGCGTTGAGACCTTGGAGGCGGAGTTGGCCAGCGAAACTTCGCGCTTGCAGGCGTGAGTCAGTGCTTGTCCATCGTCAGACGTTGTCCTTGAACCACGTCAGCGTGTCGTTCCAGGCGACCGTGGCCTGGGCTTCGATGTACCGCTCGCCGGTGTCGTTGTGGAAGGCGTGGTCCACTCCCGGGTACACCTTGATCTGGTGTTTGACTGTTGTGGCGGCCAGGGCATCCCGGAGCTGGGGCATGGCGCCGGTAATCCGAGCATCCTTTTCGGCGTAGACGCCAAAGACCGCCGGCTTGATGGTGGGAACCTTGGCAAGGTCCGGGGCAGGTCCGTAGAACGCGCTCGTTGCCTTGAGTCCGGAGATCTCAGTAGCTGCTTGCCACGTGATGCCGCCACCGAAGCAGAAACCAATCATGGCGATGCGTCCTTGCTCGACGTAGTCCTGGCCATTCAGATACTCGAAGGCTGCGGCGAAGTCAGATACGTGCCGTTGCGCGCCGGCCTGAGTCAGTGCACCGGGGACAGCGTCCGCATCCATGGAAGCCGTACCGCCTTCCCTGCTCAGCAGGTCGAGGGCCAATGCTGCGTAGCCCTCTTTGCCGAAGCGGCGGGCGACATCCTGGATATGCGGTGTGAGCCCACGGTTCTCGTGGCAGATCAGGACTGCGGGTCGGCTCTGGCTGCCCTCCGGCCGGGCAAGGTAGCCACTGATCTCGGTGCCGCCAGAATCGAACCTCACCATGGCCGTGGTCAGGCCGGCTGAGCCCTCAGGGACGGACAGCGGACTCTTGGCATTGGGCACGGCCGTCATGTTTCCAGGTGCGGCTGTGGACGAACCGGGTGTCTGGGTTGGCATCGGGTCCGTGCCCTTGGGCACCTCGTCCGGCGTGCAACCCACCAGTGTCATGGCCGCGGCGGCCGCAGTCATGCTTCCCATGATGAACGCCACCCGTCTGGTGAACGTCCGGTGCGTCATATCACCTGACCTGTAGTCATCGTAGAACTCCTCGATCAGGTACTTTTCGAACTTACCCAGCTGTGTCATGGTTCCGCCCTCCAGAAGCTGCCGAATATCCTCCCCTACCGGGAAGACGTGGGCAAGGACAGGAAGGTTCAGGGCCATGTCCTGAGGAGTCACCACAAGGCGGCCCGACGTTATTTTGTCGGTGCCTGCTGGGAGAGTGTGGGAATGGAGCAGAAACAGGAAAGTCAAGCGGGTGGTGCGGCAGCGTCTGTGGCTTCCCGCGCGCAAGTCGCTGCTCCCGACGCTCCCAGGACTCCTGAGACTCCCGGGGCTCCTGGGCGTGGTCTCTCTTTGCACGATCCTGCCGGGGCGGATTCTGCCTTGCTTGGCGCTGAAGCCAGCGCGGGTTCTGTCCTGCTTGGCGCTGAAGCCGGGGCGGATTCTGTCTTGCTTGGCGCTGAAGCTGGGGCCAGTGTCTCCACCGGCACGGTGTGTGCTGATCTGATCGATCAGTTGCGGGTGTTGGAGGACATGAAGTCGGCCATTTCCGGGCTGCAAGCCAAAATCGCTGTCGCGTTCGATCTTGCCCGCCGCCAGGAACAGGCCGAACGGGGTGTCCCGGCCGCGGAACGAGGCAACGGGGCCGCCGCGGAAGTGGCGTTGGCCCGGCGGGAATCGCCCACCAAGGGCTCCCGGCTCCTGGGGCTGGCCAAGGCCCTGGTCACCGAGATGCCGCGCACCATGGCCGCCCTGGACACCGGCCAGCTCAACGAATGGCGGGCCACCTTGCTCGTGAAGGAAACAGCCTGCCTCTCCGCCGAGGACCGGGCCGCGGTGGATGAAGAACTGGCCCCGGACACCGGGACCTTCACCGGCTCCGGGGACCGGGCCATCATCGCCGCAGCCAAAGCCGCCGCGTACCGGCGTGATCCACGCTCGGTCACCCAGCGCGCCAGCCGCGCCGCGAGCGAGCGGCGGGTGAGCCTCCGTCCGGCACCGGACACCATGACCCTCCTGACCGCCCTGCTCCCGGTCGCCCAAGGCGTCGCCGCGTACGCCGCGCTCACCCGTGCCGCCGATACCGCCCGCTCCACCGGGGACCCCCGCGCCCGGGGACAGGTCATGGCCGATACCCTGGTCCAACGCGTCACCGGCACGGCCGCAGGGATCTCCGGGGTCGAAGTCCAACTCGTGATGACCGACCGGACCCTCTTCCAAGGCGACAGCGAACCAGCCCGCCTCAAGGGCTACGGCACCGTCCCGGCCCAATGGGCCAGAACCCTCATCGGCGCCCAAGACACAGCAACAGCAGCAGGGTATGAACCCGCGGCAACCCACAAGTCCGCACCAGGCCAGGGGTCCGCGGCAACCCACAAGTCCGCACCAGACCAGGGGTCCTCGCCAACCCACGAACCGTCGCCGCCCCAGCCTGACTTCGGGGTCTGGGTCAGACGGCTCTACACCGCCCCGGACAGCGGCGAGCTGCTGGCCATGGACTCCAAGGCCCGGATCTTCCCTCCGCGGATGCGGCGCTTCATCGAAGCCCGCGACGACACCTGCCGCACCCCCTACTGCGACGCGCCCATCCGGCACATCGACCACATCGTCCCCTGGCGCTCCGGCGGAACAACCACCCTGGCCAACGGCTCCGGACTCTGCGAAGCCTGCAACCACACCAAAGAAAACCCCGGCTGGAGCACCACAACCACGCCCGCGAACCGGCACACCCTGGAAGTCCGTACCCCCACCGGTCACACCTACCACTCCAAAGCCCCACCCCTGCCAGGGCATCGACCCTCCAGAACGTAGTCGCCCGCGGCCACGCACCAAGTCACCGCCACCCCGAACGGCATCAGAGGGGGAAAGTCCCCACGGAGTTGGCCCACGCCGATTCCGCGGTCATGCTCTTCCGCATCGATCAGGCACAACGTGGACAAGGTAGGCGGGCCGACGCATTACAAGCCAAGTCGCCGACCGCGACGGTGATTCCCGCCGCTATTGATGCGCTCAAAGCCGCGCCTTCGGAGTAAACAGGTGGCCTCTTTGGGTTGGGGCATGGCGGAATTTGCAGAGGGCATGCCGCAGATACGTACCTTCGCTTTGCTCGCGCCCCTGGTCGCCATTCGAGACCCGTATTTCGAGCCCAGTCCATTCCACGCTGATCCTTATGCATTCCTCACGGCGTTCTCACCTTTGGATGCAGGGGAAATCAATCTCCACTTGCAGTGTTGAAGTGAGGTGCCATCGCAGGGCGTTCAGTTGCAGGGTCAATTCAGTCGAGCGAGAATACGTAATCCTTTAGTTCACCGACGAAGCGAGCTATGAAAATTCGAGGGAATTGCCCTCTTAAAATCAATGGCATTTCCCAATTGATCCAGTGGCGGCCGCATCCCCATAAGAATCGCTTGGCTAACAGCCGCAGTTTTTCCCTCCAATTCGGTAAGGACCTCTACTCTGCCTGGATAGTTGACCGGGTTCAGCCCTAAGAACCTGCCCGGAAACCACGTCCTTGCTGCCTCCGCTACGCAACGTGCCAGTTCCGCCCCTTCGGGCTGGCCGTCGTGAATGGTTGCCAGAAAAAGCAAGGGCCCCAGCCCTATACCAACATGGGCAACGTAACTCCTGCTGCGTCCCAGGAGGACGGATTGATGAGCGCCTGCTTCGAATATGCTCGATTCACAGAGCCCGACCTTCATATCACACGCAGTGGGGACTGTCTTTGACGCAAAAACCTCTTCGAACAAACGAATAGGTGCTCGTCCCTCAGGACTCAGATGAGTCCGCAAGAGTGCGCGCACGTAGAACCATAGACCAAGACGCTCCAAGCAGTGAGGTCTAAACGCAGCATCTCCAGACGCAAAAACCAACTGGCTAATCATGTCGGACGCTTCATCTTCTAGAGATTCGAGCCAGCCATGGTTGCAATCGCGGCAAACTGCCTTCAGCACCAGGTCAAACTGGCCTATCGGGCGCTTGCGCAGCGTGACTTTTTCGTTGAATTGTTCTGAAAACCATAGCTCGTCAGCCTTCGGGAATACCTTCTCGAACGATCGGCGAAGTATGTGTTCCTTGGAGCGCTTGCCGTCGGTACTGCCACAAAAAAGGCACCGAGTCGCAGGTTCCACTGACATGCAATGCAACCCTCCCGATTCCATCAGTCCAAACAAGTGAAGCCCAGCACCCTTCAGGTGCCGAGCCTCACTGCGACGCCAACCGGCCGTCGTTCATTAATTACCAGGGAAGAAGGGACTTAGAACTCCCAGTCCTCATCTTCCGTGTTGACAGCCTTGCCAATCACGTAGGAGGAGCCCGAGCCGGAGAAGAAGTCGTGGTTCTCGTCGGCGTTCGGGGACAGGGCCGACAGAATGGCCGGGTTCACGTCGGTAACGGAAGCCGGGAACATGGCCTCGTAGCCGAGGTTCATGAGGGCCTTGTTTGCGTTGTAGTGCAGGAACTTCTTGACGTCCTCGGCCAGGCCGACACCGTCGTAGAGGTCGTGCGTGTACTGGACTTCGTTCTCGTACAGCTCGAAGAGCAGTTCGAAAGTGTAGTCCTTGATTTCCTGCTTGCGGGCCTCGGAAGCCTTCTCCAAGCCCTTCTGGAACTTGTAGCCGATGTAGTAACCGTGCACAGCTTCGTCGCGGATGATGAGGCGAATGAGGTCGGCCGTGTTCGTGAGCTTGGCTCGCGAGGACCAGTACATGGGCAGGTAGAAGCCCGAGTAAAACAGGAAGCTCTCCAGCAGCGTGGAGGCTACCTTGCGCTTCAGGGGGTCGTCGCCCTGGTAGTAGTCCATGACGATCTGCGCCTTCTTCTGCAGGTTCTCGTTTTCGAGCGACCAGCGGAAAGCGTCGTCAATCTCCTTGGTGGAGCACAAGGTGGAGAAGATGGACGAGTAAGACTTGGCGTGCACCGATTCCATGAAGGCAATGTTGGTGTACACGGCCTCTTCATGCGGGGTGATCGCATCCGGAATCAGCGAAACAGCGCCGACGGTGCCCTGGATGGTGTCCAAAAGAGTGAGGCCAGTGAAAACGCGCATGGTGAGCTGCTGCTCTTCCGGCGTCAGTGTGTGCCACGACTGGACGTCGTTGGACAGCGGAACCTTTTCCGGGAGCCAGAAGTTGTTGACCAGTCGGTTCCAGACTTCCACGTCTTTGTCGTCCTGGATCTTGTTCCAGTTGATGGCCTCGACGTGGCTCAGCAGCTTGACCTTTTCGGTCATGTCATCCCCTTTTAGCGTTTGGGTTCTTTAAGGTAAGCGTACGACGGCGGGGAGTCCCCGCCGTCGTAAACTTTAGTTTTCAGTGCGGCAGCTGCCGCAATTTATCAACCGAAATCGGCTGATCACAACATGCAGCTAACGCAGCCTTCCACCTCCGTGCCCTCCAGAGCGAGCTGGCGGAGACGGATGTAGTAAAGCGTCTTGATGCCCTTGCGCCATGCGTAGATCTGCGCCTTGTTGATGTCACGCGTGGTGGCGGTGTCCTTGAAGAACAGCGTCAGGGACAGGCCCTGGTCCACGTGCTGCGTGGCAGCAGCGTAGGTGTCGATGATCTTCTCGTAGCCGATTTCGTAGGCATCCTGGTAGTACTCCAGGTTGTCGTTGGTCAGGTACGGAGCCGGGTAGTAGACGCGGCCGATCTTGCCTTCCTTGCGGATTTCGATCTTGGCGGCCACCGGGTGGATCGACGACGTCGAGTTGTTGATGTAGCTGATGGAACCGGTAGGCGGCACGGCCTGCAGGTTCTGGTTGTAGATGCCGTGCTCCATGACGGAAGCCTTGAGCTCGCGCCAGTCATCCTGCGTGGGGATGTGGTGGCCGGCGAAGAGCTCCTGGACGCGCTCCGTTGCCGGAACCCATTCCTGCTCGGTGTACTTGTCGAAGAACTCGCCGCTTGCGTACGTGGACTTCTCGAAGCCGCCGAACTGCTGGCCGGTTTCAATGGCGAGCCTGTTGGAGGCGCGCAGAGCGTGGAACAGCACCGTGTAGAAGTAGATGTTGGTGAAGTCCAGGCCCTCTTCGGAACCATAGTGGACGTGCTCGCGGGCCAGGTAGCCATGCAGGTTCATCTGACCCAGGCCAATCGCGTGGCTCTGGGCGTTGCCCTGCGCGATGGACGGCACGGAGTTGATGTAGGACATGTCAGACACAGCGCTGAGGGCCCGGATGGAGGTTTCGATCGACAGACCAAAGTCCGGCGAATCCATGGTCTTGGCGATGTTCATGGAACCGAGGTTGCAGGAAATGTCCTTGCCCACGGTCTCGTAGCTCAGGTCCTCGGCGTAGATGGACGGCGAGGAAACCTGCAGGATCTCGGAGCACAGGTTGCTCATGGTGATCTTGCCATCGATCGGGTTGGCCCGGTTCACGGTGTCCTCGAACATGATGTACGGGTAGCCGGACTCGAACTGGATCTCCGCGAGGGTCTGGAAGAACTCGCGGGCACTGATCTTGGTCTTCTTGATCCGGGAATCGTCAACCATCTCGTAGTACTTCTCCGTGACGGAAATGTCGGAGAAGGGGACTCCGTAGACGCGCTCGACGTCGTACGGGGAGAAGAGGTACATGTCCTCGTTCTTCTTGGCGAGCTCGAACGTGATGTCCGGGACGACGACACCCAAGGAGAGCGTCTTGATGCGGATCTTCTCGTCGGCGTTCTCGCGCTTGGTGTCCAGGAAGCGGTGGATGTCCGGGTGGTGGGCGTGCAGGTAAACGGCACCTGCACCCTGACGGGCACCGAGCTGGTTGGCGTAGGAGAAGCTGTCTTCGAGGAGCTTCATCACGGGGATGACACCTGAGGACTGGTTCTCGATCTGCTTGATCGGGGCGCCGTGCTCGCGGATGTTGGTGAGCGAGAGCGCAACACCGCCGCCACGCTTGGAGAGCTGCAGCGCCGAGTTGATGGCGCGTGCGATCGACTCCATGTTGTCTTCAATACGGAGCAGGAAGCAGGAGACGAGTTCGCCACGCTGTGCCTTGCCGGCGTTGAGGAAGGTCGGAGTGGCCGGCTGGAAACGGCCGTCGATGATCTCGTCAACGAGGCGGTTGGCCAGCTCTTCGTTGCCACGGGCAAGGTGCAGGGCAACCATGCAGACGCGGTCTTCGTAGCGCTCAAGAAACCGCTTGCCGTCAAAAGTCTTCAGCGTGTAGGACGTGTAGAACTTGAAGGCGCCCAGGAAGGTCTCGAAGCGGAACTTCTTCTTGTACGCGCGGTTGAAGAGATCGCGGATGAAGTTCATGGTGTACTGGTCGAGCGTCTCGCGCTCGTAGTACTGGTTCTTCACCAGGTAATCCAGCTTCTCTTCCAGGTCGTGGAAGAACACGGTGTTGTTGTTCACGTGCTGCAGGAAGTACTGGTGCGCGGCCTCACGGTCGGCTTCGAACTGGATCTCGCCATTCGGGCCATACAGGTTCAGCATGGCATTGAGCTCGTGGTAGCCAAGACCCTTATAGGCCTCCGGCAGTGGCTTCTTGGCCGTGTCCACAGCGCCCCCGGTTACTTCTGTTTCTGCGACAGTTGTGTCCAAAACTTTTCCAATCCTTGATCGACCCGATCGACGTCTTCCGGCGTCCCCATGAGTTCAAACCTGTAGAGATGCGGCACTTTGCATTTGACGGAGATGATGTCTCCCGCTGCGCAATAGTTGTCCGCGAAGTTGGTGTTTCCCGCACCGATCACTCCGCGGATCAGTTCCCTGTTCCGCGGGTTGTTCAGAAACCTGATGACCTGCTTTGGCACTGAGCCTTCACCGTTTGTACCGCCATAAGTCGGCAGTACAAGGACGTAGGGTTCCTGTGCTTCAAGCGGCGCATCCTTCGCGTGGAGAGGAATGCGCGCTGCATCCCTGCCCAGTTTCTGGACAAAGCGCTTGGTGTTCTCAGATGTCGAGGAAAAGTAGATGAGGTGACTCCTCGTGGTGACAGCTTCCGTCTCATTGCGTACGGTTGCCGCTGCCAGCGCTGTCATGGGAGTCACCTCGCCTACATAGGAATTCTTCTCGTGCTGTGGTGGCGAAGTCCGAATCGGAACTTAGGCCACGGAGGAAACGGCCTGGGCCAGTTCCTCGATCTTGTCGGGGCGGAAACCGGACCAGTGGTCCTGCTCGGTCACGACAACGGGAGCCTGCATGTAGCCCAGCGCCTTGAGGCGCTCAAGGGCCTCGGCATCCTGGGAGATGTCGACACTCTGGTAGGCAATGCCCTTCTTGTCGAGTGCCCGGTAGGTTGCGTTGCACTGAACACAGGCCGGCTTCGTGTAAACCGTTACGGTCATGATCCCTGTCCCCTTAGTTGAAGTCTGTCGCTCTTCGTATCTGGCGGGCTCAACCGGAACTTATTACTGAATCCGATACCGGCCCGCGGGCTGCCGTGACAGCCAACACGCTCTGTTTGGTCTTGTGCTGGTTTCCCGCTCAATCCGTAAACCGATACTACATGTAGTGCAAGCGCCTCGCCGGGACCCCAAGATGATGTATTACAAGTATGTCATTTAATGCACCGGTCGTCCACAGGTCAGGTGGCTCAAAATGTCCGTAATTCCGCCAAAGTGAGAGATGAAATCCACACCCTGTGGACTACTTAGCCACATTTAATCTCCCGCGTGTCGCTCAGCTACGGCGTGTCGTGACACTTTGAAAACGACGCCAAACGGCACCAAAAGGAGGCCTGGACCACAGCGCCAGAGGGACGCGGAGACCAGGCTCACAGTCACGCCGACCCGCAAGCTTTCCTGTTGCAAATTCCCGGAGTACGGTGTCACTGGCGCCTCAAAGGGCCCCACTCCCCCGCGTTCGCGGGAAGAACTGAGCAAAAGGACAGCTGATGGTCAACCTTCTCCACCTCCGGACCCTCATGGAAGTGACCCGGCTCGGCTCATTTGCCGCCGCAGCCACCCAGCTGGGCTACACAGCCTCGGCAGTCTCCCAACAGATGGCCGCGCTGGAACGCGATACCGGCGTCGAGCTCTTCCACCGCTCCGCCCGGAGCGTTGTCCCCACCGACGCCGCGGTAACCATGACCCGCCACGCGTCCAAGGTGCTGACCGACGTCGAAGCGCTGCTGGCGGCAGCATCAAGGACCAATGACTCACCGGCCCAGGAACTGCGGCTGGGCATCTTCCCGAGCCTCGCAACGTACGTGCTGCCGGACATCCTGCGAAATGAGCGCTGGAACGGGCTCGGGATCGAGCTGCGAGTGTCAGTGGCCGAGCCCGCCCAAACCATCCAGGGGCTGCGCAGTGGAGGCGAACTTGATGTGGCGCTCGTCTACCAAGTGGGCCAATCGGGATTGGCATGGCCGCACTCGTTGGAAAGGCAATGGATTGGCGACGACGATTTCCGGGTTGTGCTCCCTGCGTCCTGGAAGTTCCGCGAGGATGCCGAAATCGAGGCAGCCCACCTTTCGGACATGCCGTGGATCGTCCACCATCCCGGCACGAGCGATGCCCTGGTCATCGAACGCCTGTTCGCCAGTTGCAACCTCCATCCCCGCGTGGTGGCCTACAGCGACGACTTTCACGCGAGCCTCGAGATGACTGCTGCAGGCCTGGGCGCCTCGCTGGTACCGGAACTTGCACTGCGGCACCGGCCGCCCGGCGTCGTGGTCCTTGACGTTCCTGACATCCGGCTGGCCCGCAACGTCTTTGCCCTGCTCATCAACGAGAAGCGCACTGCGCAAGTGCAGTTGTTCACGCAACTCCTAGCAGACACGCTTCGCAGCATCTCCGGAAAGGGCAGTCAACAACCCCTGAAATCCGCGCCTGTCAAGGGTCTTGGCCGCCGCGTGTGAATTAGTCCCAAGTGCTGGAACACTCCGGTGCTTGGGGTTAGATTGATCACATGGGCAAGGTAGCGAGCAAACACTTTGGGGAGATCGAGCTCAACCACGGGCGGGAACATTGTTATGTTGCCTCGCACGAGCTGGGTGGAAATCAGCTGGAGCTTGACCTCAACGTCACGGCGCACGACCACTTCGATGAGGCGGCCATGCACAAGGTGGACTACCGATTGCGTTACCTACCCGAGCTGGTGGAGCAAGTCAGGGACATGATCGCCGAGGAGCTGGACCAGGACGGCACCAACTCCCAACAGTTCCTGCACTTCCATTCGACGCAGCTCAAGGAAGAGCAACTCGAGGCCGTCTTCGGAGTGCGCGAGAAAACCCAGCTCACCAATGAAGTCTTCCTCAACGCACTCAAGCTGGGTCATGTAGGCATCTACCCCGGGCAACCCGAGCGCTACTTCGTGCTGGACTTCACACTCGGGTCCCACTTCACGGACGAACTCCTGGTGGTCGCCGCTGATGAAGACGGCGTGGTGGATGACGAAATCCTCTGGGAGTCCTGAGGGCACGCAAAGACGAAAGACTGAGGCAACGACGTCGTGGCCCACACTGGGCGACGCGGGCTGCCTTGTGGGGTAGGCAGCAACTCCGACGGCAATCTTGCCGGCGCAAAGAAGAGCCGAGCGACACTGCTCCACGACGCCTCATTGGTGAATATTGTTCGTCCAATTGCCTACCATGGGCGATCCACGCCCTGACCGTCCGGGGACCGAAGGTATTGCTCCCTTTCCTGGCCTTGGGCCCGCTCCCGCTGGGCCTGTTGCGCCTTCTCCCCCAATTGGTGCAGTTGTTCCTGTTCCGCCGGGGCCCGCGCCGCCTGATCCTGGGCATCATGTGGACGGCCGTCCGCGGCTCGGCTGCTGCCCAGCTTGGCATTGAGTCGATCCTGTGCCGCGGAAAGGCTTTGGCCTTCGCCGGCTGTGTTCGCCGCACCGGGCCGTCGGCACCCAGCCGGTGACTCCGCGAGCACGCCAAGTCCTTCCGTATACAGCAAGGCCGCGTCCTCCTCCGTCTTCGCAGCGTCGCCCAACTTTTCAATGCTCAGGACCAGGTTGACGCGCACTTTGCACTCGTCGGCGCCCGCCCCTAGCTGCAAGGACGCCTCGAAATCACGCCGTGCGGCTTCGAAGTCGCTTGCCAGGACATGCGCGTCGCCCGAGGCGAAAAGCGCTTTGTGTGGCTCTACCACGTTTGCCACGCCAAGGCTGGACGCGGCTTGGAGTACCTCTGAGGACCGCCCCGCCGCGAAACCGTCCGTGGCGGTGGCACTCAGTGGACCGACACTCAGGAGTTTCACTGCCACGGCGAGCGCCAGCACAGCCGGCACCGCGGACCACAGCGCAAGCCGCCGGCGTCGGCGTCGAACGTCGCTTCCTCCAGCGCCGGTCATGCCACTTTCCCCAGTTCCCGGAGAGCAGCGACGTGCCGCAGGGGTTCACGCAGTGCAAGCAAAAACGCCGCCAAAGCTAAGGTCCAATAGAGCTCCAAGCGGCCCGGTCCATCGCCCGCGGTTGTTGTCAGCGCCCCGGGCCGGGACTTGGCGAGCATGTCCGACGTTGACTCTGCGCCCGTTCGGTGTACGTAGGGAATGTTCAGCTGCAAGGCGATGGCTGCCAACTGGTCTTCGTCGATCCTGGAGATTGCGTCCCGGGAATCGCCTGTGCTTCGGTCCTGGACGTATCCGGCGTCCGGGTCTGATGGGTCCTTCATGCGTCCTCCCCCGGTGCTGCCGTAACCCAGGACTGCTCCGCCGGCCACGCTCGAGGCATCAACCGGCACCCGCTGGGGCGCTTCAACACTCGTGTTCTCCCCATCCCCCGCGTAGAACACGAGAGCTGGCCTGCCCGGATGTTGCTCCTTGGCGGCCGCGAGCCTCTCCTTGAGGAGCTGGCCCGCCGCGGTCACGCTGGTTCCGTGGGCAAAGCGGGGGGTTTGCGGTTGGAGAGTGGTCATGGCCGTCTGGAGCGCGGTGGCGTCCTGGCTCAACGGCATGCGGACAGTGGTCTTGCTGTCGAAAGTGATCAGGGCGAATTTCGCCCCTGCAAGTTCTTTGGCGATGGCCAGCACGTCCTTCTTGACCCCTGCCAAGCGCGTGTCGGTTCCGTGGTGGTCCTCGGCCGCCATGCTGGAGCTGGTGTCCACGACGAAGAAAACGTCCACATCCGCCGTCGCGAGCTGCTCTTCGCCGGCGGGCACGCCGGGTCGCAGTGCGGCGAGGAGCAGAAGCGCAACGACGACGGCCCTCACCACGGCGGCCTTCCGCCTCAGCGTCGATTGACCCGGCCGCAGGACCATCCACGCAGTGAAGGCCACAGCGGCTACCGCCACGGTTACGAGAAATGGCCAGGCGATGATGGGGCTGAACGTCATCGGTCCACCCGCCATCCCAGGACCAGCATTCCGGCGCCCGCGAGCAGCGCGATGAACAACGGCCAAGCCGGCGCATCCGCGACTATTGCGCTGGGAGCTGCCTGGTAGCTTGTGGCTTCGCTTTCCTGGACTTTTTGGACGATGCCCGGGACGGCGTCCGGCGCACCGGAGGAGTGGTACGTGCCGCCGGTGCCTTCGGCGACCGCTCTGAGCCGTGTGCCTGGCTGGTCCGATTGGGTGCCGTCATCGAAGTCGCTGGGGTTGAGCGCGTGCACCTTGACTCCTTTGGCCTGCGCAAGGGTTCCAGCCTGTTCCAGCGTGAAGATGGATTCACCGGAAACAAAGTTGTCCGTCGCCAGCACCACGGACCGCGAGCGCTTGGTGTCGTCCTCAGTGGTGAAGCTTTGCACGCAGGACGCCAGGCCGTCGCCGATGAGCGAGGACCCGCCTCCGTTCCATGTGCCATCGAAGAACGATCCCCCTCCGTCGTCGAGTGACTCCTTCGCAGAAGCGAGCTGTTCCACCACGTAGTTGTAGTCGTCCGTCAGGGGGAACAGCTGGACGCTGCTGCTGTCGAAGATGACCATGCCGATGCGTTCCCCGTCGAATTCCCGGGCCAGTTGGTGGAACACCCCGGCAAGGGCGGCATCGGTGCTGGTCATTGAGCCGGAGACGTCCAAACACAGGACGATGTCCCGGTTGCGCTTTTCGGGCTCCAACGTGGTGCGCTGGACGGGGCGGGCGGCGGCCGTTGCAGTCGCCATGAGGAACACGGACCCCACTGCAATGGTGGCGATCAAACTGGTGCGGTACCGGCGGGCGGCCCGCTGGTACTCCGGCAGCCCTGTCAGCCGTTCACCGTGGGCAATGGCCCTTGCCGGTGATGGACGACTGCGGCGATGCAGCCAGGCAGCGAGTGCCGCAGTCAGCGCGGCAAGGGGAAGGATCCACCAGAACATCAGTTCCATGTGCGGACGGCCTGCCTTGCTGCGTCGGCCGAGTCCGGCACACTGTGGACGGGTGCCGGCGCAAATTCGTTGGGGTAGATCCCGGCGATGCCCGCAGCAACCGGTTCCAGACCGTTGTGCCGCAATTCTTCCAGGGTCATGGACGTGACCCGAAGTCCCGTGGCGGTTCCAGCGAATTCCCGCACCAGGCGGCTGAGTTCCTGGTGCGCGGCCCGCTCGGGCAAGCGTCCGGCGTCGGCATCCGAAACCACAGCGTCGATCGCGGCGAGGCATTGCGAGCGCAAGCGCGAAAGGTCCGGCTGCTGCAAAGATGAGGCTTGTGGCCTGGGGCGGGGAGATGGCCGGAGGATCCAGGCGTACCAGCCAGCTACGAGGACCAGCAATGCCAAACCCAGCCACATCCACAGTGGTTGGTATTGAAGCGGTGCGTAGAAGCCTGCCTCATCCTGCACGGCGTCCACCCTTCGCCAGGTAAAGTCCGCCGAGGGCGCGCGAACGGTGCTGCTCAAGAAGAGCGAATACTTTCCCAACCACATCTGCCGTGCCGCCGATTTGCTGTTCGGCAATCCTGAGCCGCCGGAAGACGTCACTGCGCCGTCTCCCGCGCTCGCGCATGGCGGCAGCGTAGGCCGCCTGCACCGCCGCTTGCGCCGCCAGCTTTCCGGCGATGCGGGAACCATTCACGACGTCGGTGCTGTCCGTCTGGTCGCTGTCCCTTTGGCCTCCGGACCGGGAACCGGCTGCCGGCGCGAGGTCCGCGTCACGGATGGTCAGCCACAGTACTTCGTGCCGGGCGCGGAGCCGGCGCAGGAGTGCCTCCACGGTAGGATCCGGCATGAACTCGTCGGCGACGGCAACGATCAGCAACCGCCCTTTGAGATATCTCAGGACATAGTCAATCTGGTGGGCGATTCCGCTGGGTGGCGCGTCCAGGGCGGTGCTTGAATCGATGTCCCGCAGCAGCCGTTCGAGGTGTTCCTCTCCACTGCGTGGCGGGACGAACCGGGAAGCTGTGGCCGTGCCATGGCGAAGGCCTACGTCGTCGCCGTGGCGGCAGGCGAGGTATCCCAGGACACCCGCCGCCTGCACGGCAATATCCTTCTTGGATTCTCCGGACGCTCCCTGCGCAGCCATGTTTCGCCCGGTATCCACCAAGAGCAGGACAGCATGCCGGCGGACAGCAACGTATCGCTTGACCAGCGGGGACCCGTGCCGTGCAGTGGCTTTCCAGTCGATGTCCCGGACTTCGTCACCGGGAACATAAGCCCGGAGTTCGTCGAAGTCCAGGCTGCGGCCTTTGAAGACGGAACCGTACTCGCCGTCGAGGAGTGCAAGGGTCCTGCGGTGGGCGGCGATGAACATCTTCGACTTGATGCGTCGTAGGAGGCTGGGCACAGGACTGCTCCGCTATGGGGTCTGGACCGACGCCAGAACAGCGTCAATGATCGTTTCCACGCCGATGCCCTCCACAACGGCGTCAAAGCCAAGGACTATTCGGTGGCGCAGGATGCGGTGAGCCAGGTTCTTGACGTCCTCGGGGATCACGTGGTCCCGTCCGTTCATCAAGGCCAGTGCCCTTGCTGCTTGGCTGAACGCGATGCTCGCGCGGGGACTGGCACCGAACTCAACCAGGGCCGCGAGGTGTGGTTCGAGGTATTGGGCGGCGTTACGCGTCACGTAGGCGACGCCGACGATGTAGCGAACAATGGCAGGATCAATGTAGACCCTGCGGACGAGCTCCTGAATCTGGAGGACGGCGTCCAGGGAGGCCGCTGCAGGCGGCCTTTGAGCTGCGCTGAACACGCCCGCGTCGATCCGCCGGATGATCTCTGCTTCCTCGGCCGGAGTGGGATAGTCCAGGACGTCCTTGATCATGAAGCGGTCCATCTGCGCTTCAGGAAGGCGGTACGTACCTTCCTGTTCGATCGGGTTCTGTGTGGCCAGGACCAGGAAGGGGTCGGGCAGCGGGTAGGACTCGCCGCCGATGGAGGTTTGCCGTTCCTGCATGGCCTCCAACATGGCGCTCTGCGTCTTGGCACTGGACCGGTTGATCTCGTCGAGCAGCACAATGTTGGCGTGGACGGGTCCTAACTGCGTGACGAAAGTTCCTTTGGCGGCGTCGAAGATCTGGGTGCCGGCGATGTCGCTGGGGAGAAGGTCGGGGGTGCATTGAATGCGGCGGAACTCAGCGCTCACCGTTTCAGCGATTGTCTGGGCAGCCGTGGTCTTGGCCAGGCCGGGGACGCTTTCCAGCAGGATGTGCCCACCGGTCAGGAGCCCGATCAGCAAGGTCTCCTCCAGGCGGCTTTGGCCTACAACTTTGTGCTCGAAGCTGCGGGAGATACGGCCTACGAGCTGTTGGGCGCGGGCCATGTCCGGTGCATCGATTCCGGCCGTGGCGGTGTTCTGAAGCACTCGTGGTTCCCCTCGCTGGTGACTCTTGGGCTTTTCCATCCAAGCCTCGTCCCGGAATTCCCGCAATGGGGAGCCCTCCCCATGGGAGCTCCACAGGTCTATCCTTTTGCCATGAACGAGCTCCCAGCCGCTTACAAGGAATACCTCGCCTCCCAGACCGATCACGTTGGCCAGGCCATCCGGCCCGTCCTGCTCCAGTCCGCAGCGGACCAACGGCACGGCGTCCGGATTACCTACAACCCCGGACCAACGGGCCACCAGGCACATGTGGATGAATCCATACCCTACGGAGAAATAGTCGAGGACATCGACTAACCCTTCATGGCTCCGGACAATGCGAAGGAGCTTCCCATGCTTCGGGACACCACTGCGTAAAGCAGCAGGACCGGCACGGAGTACAGGATGGAGAACGCCGCCAGCTGACCGTAGGCGATGGCGCCGTGTTGGCCGAAGAAGCTGAATATTGACACTGCTGCCGGTTGCTTGGCCGTAGACAGCAGCAGGATGAAGGGGACAAAGAAGTTCCCCCATGCCTGGATGAACACGAAGATGAACACCACGCCCAGGCCTTGGCGCATGAGTGGCATCACGATGGTTCGCAAGGCCGCCATGGTGGACGCCCCGTCCACCCACGCGGCTTCCTCGAGTTCCAAGGGCACCGAATCCATGAAGTTCTTGGTCATCCAAATTGCCATGGGCAAAGTAGTGGTGGCCATGAAGAAGATCGTGGCTGCCATTGAGTCCAGCAGGTGCAGTTGGACGAACAAGCCGTACACCGGAACCATGATGGCGGTGACCGGCAACGACGTTCCGAACAAGACGGAATACATGAACGGTTTGTTGAACCGCGATTGATAACGGGACAACGGGTAGGCGGCCAGCACGGCGGCCACGACGTTCACCGCTGCCGTGCCGGCAGAGAGGACAAAGCTGTTGGCCAACGGCCGGAACAACAAGTCAAGCGTGAGAACGGCCCGGAAGTTCTCCAACGACGGCGCCGCCGGCCAGGTGGTTTGATGCCCGGCCTGCGGGTCGACAGCCGCGAACAGCAGCCACAACAGGGGCAGGACAAAGCAAACACCAATCAGGGCCAGTGCGATGTCGGCTGCGAAGCGGGCCTTGCGGCGTTCGGCTCCACCCGCCGTCGAAAGTTCAGGCCGTTCCCGGGTTCGCAAACGATCGGACATCATGGGCGCCGCACCCGCAGCAGCCGCACATAGATCGTCCCAAAGACCATGCCCAGGACGATCAGGACACACGCCACAGCCGTACCGTACCCAATGTCGCCGAATTTGAAGGCCTCCTGGTAGGCCAGCACGGGCAGCGTGGTGGTGGCGTTGGCTGGCCCGCCTGCGGTCATGACCCAAATAAGGGTGAAGACCGCCAAGGTCTGAAGCGTGATCAGCATCAGGTTCGTGGCGATGCTGCCCCGAATCAGCGGCAGGGTGATGAACGCGAGCCGCTGCCAGCCCCGCGCCCCATCCATCAGCGCGGCTTCGGAAATATCGCGCGGAACTTCAGCCAGCGCGGCCCTGTAGACCAGCATTGAGAAAGCCGTTCCGCGCCACGTATTAGCGAGAATAATCGCCACCATGGGGAAGGAGTAGAGCCAGTCAGCACCATGGCCGCCAAAGAATTCGAGGATCTGGTTCAGCGTTCCATCACGGTTGAAATAGGCGTAAGCGGCGAACGCAGCCACGATTTCCGGCAGCACCCATGCAGCCACCACCGCAGTACCCACCCACGCCGAAACGATCCTGCGGGAGCGGACCATCAGCAAAGCGATGAGCAAGCCCAGGACGTTCTGGCCAATGACCGCGGAGGCGACAACGAACACCACCGTCAGCCAGGCGGAAAACGGAAAAGAGGTATCCCCCAGCATCCGCACATAGTTGTCCACGCCCACCCATTGCGGATCCCGGGCTCCGCGGCCCGAAAGGGCTGCGTCGGTGAAGGACGCATAGAACGACCACAGGATAGGGGCAAGCAGGAACAGCAACAGCAGAAGCACCGAAGGGACTACCGGCAGCAGCCGCACGTAGCGGCGGATCGTCATTTCTCGAGGACCTTGTCCTCACCCACGAGCTTGCGGACCGTCTGGTCGTACTCGGCGGCAGCGTCTTCCGGACTCTGTTTGCCGGTAATGACAGCTTCCGTCGCCACCTGCACGGCAGTGGAAATCCTGGGGTAGTCGGCAGTGGCGGGCCGGTAGTGCGTGACCTTCACCAAGTCGGAAACGTCTTTCACGAACGGATTCGCCGCAAGATAAGAGGACTCGGAGGCCACATCCGTCCGGACCGCTATTTGGGAGTTCTTAATGTCATACGCCAGAGCGTTCTTCTTGTTCAGCACCGTGGTGAGGAATTGGAAGGAGAGCTCGGGTTCCTGGCTTTTGGCCCCAACGGCCAACGTCCAGCCACCTGACATGCTCACACCGCCGGGTTCCTGTCCTTTCTGGGTGGGGAACATGGCCACGGCCATCTCCTGCTCGTACCCGGCCCACTCGTACGGTCCGCCCTTTTGCCAGAACGACGGCGAGTAGGAGCCTTCCACGGTTGCGCCCAGTTTGCCTTGCGGGAACCACTCGCCGAAGACTTTCTTCCAAACATTGGCGTCCAATGCTTCAGCCGGGGTCACAGCAAGCTTTTCGTCGTAGAGCGTCTTCAGGAACGCCAAGGAGTCGGTGAAGCCCAAGGAGCCCACCACCCACTTCTTTTCCTTTTCGTCGTAGAGCGTGCTGCCTGTGCCGTAGAGCAGCTCATAGAAGCTCTGCATGACGGTACCTTCGCCGGTCCCCTTGCCCGCATACATGCTGAACGGGATCAGTGTGGGATCGGCCGCCTTCATGGCACGAGCCGCAGTCAGAATGTCTTCCCAGGTCTTTGGCTGCCACGGCACAGCGATGCCGGCCTTTTGGAGCACCGTCTTGTTGTACCAAATCGCACGGGTGTCCGTACCCAGCGGAACGGCATAGATGCTGCCATCGTCCGCCCGACCGGCAGCCTTCGCTGCTTCGTCGAAGCTTGACCAGTCAGCCCACTTCTCAAGGTAGGGATCCAATTTCAGCAAGTAGCCGGCGTCAACGTCGGAACGCACCTTGAAGGTGTCCTCGTAGAAAACGTCAGGGGCCGTGTCCGGGGAGCGCTGCGCCAACGCCAGCTTGGTCCCGTAGTCGTCGTCGTTGGCCTGGATGGGCTGAAGATCGACGGTGACGGACGAGTTGGCACTTTCGAATTCCTTCTTGGCGTCCTGCATCACTGCATCCAGCGCCGTAAATGAATCCGTCTTTTGATACGCGATCGTGAGCGTCTTATTCCCCGCCTGCGGTGGCGTCGAAGAGCAGGCCGTTGATGCCAAGAGGCTTGCAACGACGGCAAAGATCGCGGTGAACCTCGTTGGGCGGTTCATGGTTCTCCATTCGGTCAAAGTGGCTGCAGCCCCCACACATGCTTTGGCCGAGCCTGGCGGATATTCGGTTGTCCCTGCCCGCGGTAGCCGGGGCAGGCCGTCGTCGTCCTAGCCTTCGAGCAATAGCCGTTGCGCCCGGGGCGCCAGCATGTGTTCGAGCACCAGGCAGGCTGCTCCAATCGCGCCAACATCCTCGCCTACCCCGGTGCCCACAACCTCTATGCCGTGGATCATGCGGGCCGCGCTGTTCTCAGCAAGCAGCCCCGGAACGCGCTCCAGGAAGTATGAGGACATCCGGCCCCAGAAAGGACCGCCGAAAACGACCCTTTCAACGTCCAAGGTGTTGGTCACGACGGAAACCGCCCGGGCCACGAGCGTTGCCGACTTGTCCAGGATGGCAATGGCCTTCTCGTCCCCGGCGTCCGCTTTGTCGCACAGCAGCGCGTACCGTTCCTGGACCTCCGGCCCATCCGCGCCCTCACCGTGCCCATCCAGCACTCCAGCGGCTTCAGCCTCGGCCACCAGAACCTGTGGGATACAGGACGACTTCACACAACCGCGCAGGCCGCAATCGCACTGGGGACCGTTGGGGTCAACAATGATGTGGCCGATTTCACCGGCGTTTCCAGACGTGCCACGGACCACTTCGTCGTTCATCACCAGGCCGCAGCCGATGCAGGTTCCCATGTACATGAAGACGAAGCTGCCTGCGCCGCTGGCTCCCCCAGCCCATGTTTCGGCGACAGCTGCGCTGGTCACGTCCTTGTCCACGAGCGTTTCCAGCCCCGTGGCCTCGGACAATGCTTCGCGAATGCGCACCCGGTTCCACCGGGTCAACAGTGGCGGCTCCACCACAGCGCCTTCGTCGAGGTCGATGGGACCCGGAACCGCGACGCCAAGTCCTGCGATCTTGGACGCGTCAACGCCGGATTCCTCGATCAGGATGTGGATCTGTTCAGCGATGCTCGTGATGACCGCAGCGGGATCGCCTCCCGGGGTTGCCATCCGCGAATGCCGCACCACATCGCCCACGAGGTCCAGGACCACGAAAGTGATCACCGCGGGATCCAAGTGAACGCCAACGGCGTACATTCCTGATGGGTTCAGACGCAGGATGGTCCGCGGTTTGCCCGGACCCGAGCCTTCCTTGCCAGCCTCAACAATGAGTTTCTGGTCAAGGAGACGGCGCGAGATGTTGGAGATGGTTTGCGGGGATAGACCGACGATCTGCGCAAGCTCGACGCGGCTTAGTCCCCCGGTAGACCGCCGGATGGCCTCCAGGATGACGGTCAGGTTGAAGTCCCCCATGCGAGGCAGATTCGTTCCGCGCCTCGGTGTCGGCTGCCGGATCTCAGTCACTGATTCCCCTCGTTCACAAAACACTCGTCGAACTTCATGTGTGTCTGAATCGTACGATACCCCCGTCCACGCGCATACGCGCACACGCTGGCGACGGAGTCAGGGCTTGGTAACGATGACACTGAATTCTATGTGAAAGCCGTGCGCGATGACGCCTCATCCGGCCCGGCGACTTCGCGTTACGGTGAACTTCGGATTCCTGCCCTCCGCCGACGTCGGGCCAATGAGTCGCTCAAGGGCCGAACGATACTGCAGGTGACTGTTGTAAACCGTCCACAGCTCGCCTCCAGGAGCGAGGACCCGGGCCGCAGCCTCAAACATCTTGAGGGCCGCACCTGCATGGACGCTCGCGCCCAGGTGGAAGGGTGGGTTCAGCAGGATGAGATCGGCACTTCCTGGCTCCAGCGTTGACATGGCGTCGTCGTGGATGACGTCGATTCGGTCCTGCAGGCCGTTCGCCGATGCCGTGAGTCGTGCCGAGGCCACAGCACCCGCAGACTGGTCTGTGGCGATCACCCGGGCATCCGAATGTTGGCGCGCGTACATCGTGGCCAGTATGCCTGTCCCACATCCAAGATCGACCATCTGGCGTGCTGCCGGGATCCTGTCCAGGAAGCTCAACAAGTAGCGCGTACCGATATCCAGGCGTGCGCCCGAGAACGCTGCTCCGTGAGCGCAGACTGTGATTCCAAGTTCAGAGATGACTTCTGCCAGCGGGAAGGGCGGCTCTGCAGGCACGGCCTTGGGGCGGGCAGCAACGAGGACCCGGGACTTCTGCCGAGCCAGTTGCGGTTGGACAGATTCGAAGAGGCGTTCCAACACCGCGTTCATGCCCAGAGACATATGCTTCACGCGTCCACCGGCCAGCAGGACTGCATCCGGCGCTGCATAGCGGGCTACGGCGTCGGCGTATTCCTCCAACTCGGCAAGGGACTTTGGCAACTGCATCAGCACCAACTCGGCGGCTCCCAGAAGATCGGGACCCAATTCATGGTGGCTGTAGCGATTCGACAGTCCGGCGGCTTCAGCATTACGCTGCAACGCGAGCCTGCCGGTGAACAGATCCTGGGTGACGCGCACATGCTCAACGCCGAGCCCGGCAGCCGCGCCCAGGGTCAAGGCCCCGTACCGGTCCCCAACAACGGCGATCCTGGCGCCGGGCTCCACCATGCCGGCTGCCGTCTCCAGCAGAAGCCGATCCGTGGCGTCGTACGCCTGCAGGTTATCGGCCTCAACGTCAGGAAGCCTGCTCAGTGACCCGAACAGCGCCTCAAGATCCAGTGCGCTCACGATTGCTGTTTCCCGCTTTCCGTCTTATACACCCGTTGGCACCCCGGCCTCGTAAGAATTTCGTTCGCTGCAGCGTCTCGACATCACGGGGCGTTCGGAGCATTGTGGTTTCTGCATGATGCATGATTACTCGTCATCGCCTTGGCCGGCCCTTCGACCCTGACGATGGCGACCGCTGGTCCCGGAGGCCGCTGAGCCAGGCGCCGGGACTGCAAACGAACCGGCTCCTCTCACCTGCGAGTAGGCCATGACCGTCAATGTTGTCACGAACCTTGAAGTAAAGTCCCACAACTCTCCCGATGAAACGCGCCGCCCGGACAAAACCGTGGTGGACATTGTCACCGTAGGAGACTACACAATCGGCCGCTCGACCTTCGAGCCCGGCTGGACCTGGGCCGACTGCATCAAGCCGGTGGTCGGCACCGACTCCTGCCAGTTGAGCCACGTTGGCTTCTGCGTCTCCGGAGCCTTGGAAGTCGAAACGAACGATGGCGGCAAGATCAGTATCTCCGCCGGTGATTCGTACACCATTCCTCCGGGCCACAACGCCCACGTTGTTGGCGACCAGCCCTTCCAAGGCATCGAATTCCTGAGCGCCGCAGAATTCGCGCGCCCGGCGGAGTAGGCAGTTCCACTCGGGAACCTGACCGACAAACAGAAAGACCCCGCTCAACAGAGCGGGGTCTTCATCCGAAGTGGAGCTGAGGGGACTCGAACCCCTGACCCCCTGCATGCCATGCAGGTGCGCTACCAGCTGCGCCACAGCCCCGGATGTGTTGAATTCTTCAGGAAGATTTCCCTTCCCGCCGAAGCAACTCGTCAATACTAACCACATTCTTTCGAGAAGCGAAATCGCAAACGCGTGAGCTGCATCACCCGCTACATTGCCCCTTGAATGCTGCCCTTGCAACGGCCGGGGTGCGCTGGATTGTCCACCGCACCTCCCCCCAATGGCCGCCGTGGGGACCGGGCGGAAGCCCGATACGTCCCCACAGGAAGTCTAGAGTCAGACCGCGCCTTAAACAAAACCGTTCAGTCGGTTTCCGGCCTGTTGGTCGCCCGGCCGCCGGTGATAGCGTTGTTGGGGACTCGACGGCGGTCCCGACTTCCGCCGCACCGTGAACTACCCGAGGGGTTCTCCGCCGACCATGCAGCAACGTGCGAAAGACACACGCCTGTCAGTAATCCAGGGCGCCGCCCGGGTCTTTGCGGAAATCGGCTACGGCAATTCCAGCCTCAGCGACATCACACAGCGGGCAGGTGTCACCAAGGGCGCCCTCTATTTCCATTTCAAATCCAAAGAAGAACTGGCCCTGGCAGTCATAGCTGAACAGCATGCTCTGGTCCTCGCCGCCGGCGCGGGGATTGTAGCTGCCGACATACCCGCACTGGACAAGCTCATTGGCCTCTGCAAAATGTTCGGCCAACAGTTGTTGGATGAACCGATCGTTCAAGGTGGCATCCGGCTGACCTTCGAAGCCTCTGCTTTTGACGCTGACGTTTCCGGTCCCTACAAGGACTGGATCGCCACCGCGGAGGCACTCCTCAGAACGGCGCAGGAGGAAGGGTCCGTTGGTTCAGGCGTGGACCCGGCCGCGTTCGCGCGATATCTCATCGCATCGTTCACCGGGGTCCAGATGGTCTCCAACGTTCTGACCGGACGCGAAGATGTCCTCAGCCGCATCGATCAGATGTGGGAGTTCATGATGCCTGCTCTGTCGCCGCTCGCGAACTAGAGCTTTGTGTTGTCCCTTGCTTCTCCGGCCGCAGAAAACAAGAAAGCCACCCGACCGGGTGGCTTTCTTGTTGATGGTGGAGCTGAGGGGACTCGAACCCCTGACCCCCTGCATGCCATGCAGGTGCGCTACCAGCTGCGCCACAGCCCCATATTCTTGCTGCTTCACGAATACTTTTTCAGCTATCCTCGCCGAAGCAACTCAAATATCTTAGACCAGCATTTCCGAAAATTCCAAATCGGGCATATTCGGCTGCCGGACTGCTGGCGTTACTCCGAGTCTTCCCCGGAGGCGACCTTTGCAGAAGCGTCGTCCCCAAGTTCGAGATCGACCACCGGGCAGTCCTTCCACAGCCGCTCCAGTGCATAGAAGACGCGGTCCTCAGCGTGCTGGACATGGATTACGATGTCCGCGTAATCAAGCAGGACCCAACGGCCCTCGGAACGGCCTTCGCGGCGTACCGGGCGGAGGTCCTGCTTCAACAGCTCCTCCTCAATACCGTCAACAATGGCGTTGACCTGGCGTTCCGTCGGTGCAGACGCGATCAGGAAGATGTCAGTCAGCGCCAGGCGTTCGCTGACGTCCAGGGCGACAATGTCCTCGGCAAGCTTCTCTGATGCGGCAAACGCGGCATGGCGAGCGAGGGCGATGGATTGTTCATGTGCAGTCACGGGACTCCTTGTTGTGGCCAATGGCCTGTAAATGGCGAAAGCCGTTAATAGCGGACTAACCGCTGGTGATCATGATGATGCCGGCAATCAGCGCAACGATGCCGAGGGCCAGGACTCCGAGCTGAAGGAGCCGGTTGCGCTGAGCCCGGGCAAGGCCGGCTGTATTGGCATCGAGAGGGTCAAGCCCATATGCCGTGCTGGCCGCAATGGGCGGCCGCTGGGATTCCTCGTCCGGCAGCTGAGTTGCCACCGGAGCCTTCCGAGCAGACTTGGCCACAGCTTCGGCCCGGGCAAGGACACCCGAACGCCCACGCGATGGGCGGCCTTTGCTGGCAGTTGAGTTATCCAGCGACGGGCCAGGTGATGTCACGAGCGGCACAAAGGTCGTGGAAGGACGCTTCATGACCGGACGCTCTATACCCGGGACCTTCACGAATTCGAGCGGTGTCACCATCGCAAGGTTGTTCGCCGTCGAGGGCCCTGCCGACTGTGCCGGTGCCGCTTGACCCACGGATTGCGCAGCCGCCTGGCCTCCCGCTTGCTCCGCGAGTTTCTGCTTGGCGGCGGCACGCTTGTTGAGGACCGCTGCCCGCTCTGCAAGGGCAATCTGCTGGGCAAGTACCTCGGGATCAACCGCCAGCGGATCCTGGTCCGCTATGTGCTCGAGTTTGGCTGTCTGGTTCTGAACCTGCGCGGCAATGAGCTCGCGAACAGCCAACGCCTGCTCCACGGACATGTCCGCTTCGGAGGGGCCGCCGACATGGCCTTTAAGAGGTCCTGCCGGCTTTTCCTCCGTCGGACGGGCTTCGGCGGGATCGCCGGGCTTGGCTTCGGGAAGAGGGACAATCGGATTGGCCGACGTCGCTACCTCGGCCTGCAACTGCTGCAAACGAAGCTGACGGCGAGTGGGCGGGCCACCGCCGGAGAGTTGCTCTTCCTTGTCAGCGAGTTCCTTGATGGTGCGCAGGGCTGCCCTGTCGCGGGCGCGGATCTGCGATGAGCGTTCCGGTCCAGTTGCCCCCACGGCATCCACTGGAACGTCGGCGGCCCGGCGATTCCGGCCCATCCCGCGGTGAGCTTCGACGTCGGGTTCGGCGTTGGCTTCATGCTCGGGAGGGGCAGTAGCAACCGCTACCTGCCCGGCCGTGTCAGCCTGCTGTTCCCGGGCGCGACGAAGCTCACGCCTGCTGCGGATGGGTCGCTGTTCCTGGCTCATTCAAAACTCATTCAGTACGTGCTTGGTCGTCTGATCCGGACAATGCAGGTGCCAGCTCCCCTGCCCCGGGCTGCCCTGCGTACAGTCCATACTTGGCGATGTACTGCACCACACCGTCTGGTACGAGGTACCACACCGGATTTCCCGCACCCACACGGATGCGGCAATCCGTGGACGAAATGGCCATGGCTGGCACCTCGAGGAGGCTCACGTCTTCCCTGCCCATATCGTCAAGGACATGGCCAGGGCGGGTCACACCGACAAAGTGGGCCAGCGACCAGAGCTCATCCACGTCTTTCCAAGACAGGATCTGGGCCAAGGCATCAGCACCGGTGATGAAGAAGAGGTCAGCGTCGGGGCGCTGAGTCCGGAGATCGCGCAGAGTGTCAATGGTGTACGTGGGTCCAGGACGGTCAACGTCCACCCGGCTGACAGTGAATCTCGGGTTGGAAGCCGTGGCAATGACCGTCATCAGATAGCGGTGCTCGGGCTTGCTGACCTGCTTGCTGGACTTCTGCCAAGGTTGCCCGGTAGGAACGAATACGACTTCGTCGAGATCGAACTTGGCGGCAACCTCACTTGCAGCCACAAGGTGGCCGTGATGGATAGGATCGAATGTTCCACCCATCACGCCCAGCCGAAGCCTGCGCCCCGACTCCCCGCGAGGTGTTGCGGCGATAATGTTAGTGGCCTTGGCCGTGAGTGTGCTTGTTCGGGTGCTGGCGGTGCGGATCGGAGTGCTCTTCCACTGCCTCGTGGCGGTTGCCAAGGTTGGTGTAGGAGAGGGTTACGAACATCAGAACCAACAGGAAAGCAAACATCACAATGCCGAACACCCACGGCTCAGCCCACAGCGGGGCGAGTTCCTCGTGGCCACCCTCTGTCTGGGCGGCAATGGACGTGGCGATCTGCTGAAACAGCATTTTCTCCCCTAGTGGCTCTCAAAGGATTTTTGACGGCGGGGCTCCCCACCGTTCCGGACTTCTGTTCTATGTTACCGCGTTGTCAGCCGCGGATCTGGCCTTCGCCCTGCACGATCCACTTGGTGGTGGTCAGCTCGGTCAAGCCCATGGGACCACGCGCATGGAGCTTCTGCGTCGAAATACCCACCTCGGCCCCGAGACCCAGCTCGCCGCCGTCGGTAAATCGCGTAGACGCGTTGACGATCACTGCGGCAGAGTCGATGTCCGCAATGAACTTCTCAGCGTTGGCAAGGTTGTTGGTCAGAATTGCCTCGGTGTGTCCGGTAGTCCATTGGCGAATGTGCCGGACCGCGTCATCCAGGCTGTCCACCATGGCAACAGCCAGGTCCAGGTCCATGTACTCCGTGGCCCAATCGACGTCGTCGGCAGGCACGGTTTCCACGTCCTTGCCCAGCGCAGCAGCAATCCGCTCATCCACATGGAGCGTCACTCCGGCGGAGCGAAGGGCAGCAGCGACTGCCGGGAGCACAGTGGACCCCGAGTGCACCAGCAGCGTTTCCACGGTGTTGCACACGCTGGGCCGCTGTGTCTTGGCGTTGAGGAGGATCTCTACGGCCATTTCTTCGCTGGCAGACTCATCGATAAAGATGTGGACGTTGCCCTCGCCGGTCTCGATGACAGGCACTGAGGAGTTGTTGACCACGGTCTGGATGAGATCGCGGCCTCCACGGGGAATCAGGACGTCCACGCGGCCACGGGCACGCATGAGCACGTTGGCACCCTCGCGTCCGTACTGGTCCACAGTCTGGACAGCATCAGCCGGCAGGCCTACTGAGTCCAAGGCGTCCCGGAGAATCCGGACCAGTGCCTCGTTGGTGTGGGCAGCAGCGGAACCACCACGGAGAATGACGGCGTTCCCGCTCTTCAGGGCGAGCCCGGCAATATCGACCGTGACGTTCGGGCGGGCCTCGTAAATCGCCGCGACAACTCCCATGGGGACGTTGACTTGGCGCAGGCGCAGCCCATTGGGGAGAGTCTGTCCACGCACCACATTGCCCACAGGATCGGGCAAGCCAGCAAGGTTCTCCAAGGCAGCAACCAGGCCTTCGATGCGGGCAGGGGTCAGTGTCAACCTGTCAAGGAGGGCAGCCGACGTTCCGTTGGCCTTCCCTGCGGCGACGTCCTTGGCATTGGCGGCCAGGACATGCTTTTGTCCGTCCAGCAGTGCCGCTCCGATCGCGCGGAGCGCTTGGTCCTTCCAGGCACGGTTGGCCTGGCCCATACGGCGGGCTGCCTTTCGCGAACGGTCCGCGATGGCGTGCACAGCAGCCTGGACATCTTCCGGCGACAGCGGGACTCCACCAGCCGCAGGGCTTTCCGGCGTCCGGCCGGTGGTACCGGAAACGTCGGAAATCACAGGGGCGTCGGGCGTCAGCGCTTCAGTCATGGTCCAAGTTTAGTTGAGGGGTGGACCTAGAGGAGCACCAAGTCATCAACATGAACAACTTCGCGGTCATAGCCTCGGCCCATGGCCTTGCCGAGTTCCTGTGTTGAGCGTCCCAGCATGCGGGGCAGTTCCTCCGAAGAGTAGTTCACCAGGCCTCGCGCCACCACGGTGCCATCAGCGGCCACCATTTCCACAGGATCGCCGGCCTCGAATTCACCGCTGACATC
This sequence comes from Paenarthrobacter sp. NPDC092416, assembly GCF_044755025.1. Classification (NCBI taxonomy): domain Bacteria; kingdom Bacillati; phylum Actinomycetota; class Actinomycetes; order Micrococcales; family Micrococcaceae; genus Paenarthrobacter; species Paenarthrobacter sp. NPDC092416. The sequence goes on along the minus strand of NZ_JBIVQG010000007.1, from coordinate 68,532 downwards.
CGAAATGCCGGCGGGAAGGAGTGACCTGTGCCGATCGCGCACGGCTTTGACGGCGCCGTCGTCGAGCACCAAACGGCCCTGGACGGTCGCCAAGTGCGCCAGCCACAGGAGGCGGACGGGCTTGCGGTTGCCGTTGATGGCAAACCACGTTCCCACGTCCTCCCCCGCCAACGCCGCCGCGGCGTTGGGCGTGGACGTCACGAGGGCATGGATGCCGGAGCCAGCGGCGATCGACGCGGCCTCCACCTTGGTCATCATCCCGCCGGTTCCAACGCCCGCTTTGCCGGCCTTGCCGATGGTGACGTCTTCGAGGTCCTCAGGACCGCGAACCAAAGGAATACGCTGGGCGCCTTGCGACGGCGGGCCGTCGTACAGGGCATCGACGTCGGACAGGAGCACCAACGCGTCGGCTCGCACCAAGTGGGCCACCAAGGCAGCCAAACGGTCGTTGTCCCCGAAGCGGATTTCGTGGGTGGCAACGGTGTCGTTTTCGTTCACCACAGGCACGACGCCAAGGTTCAACAGTCGATCCAGGGCCCGGAAAGCGTTGGTGTGCTGCGTCCGGCGCATGAGGTCATCAGCGGTCAGCAAAACCTGGCTGACCGTCACGCCATGGGCGCTGAAAGCCTGGGTGTACCGGGCCATCAACAGCCCTTGCCCCACACTCGCCGCTGCCTGCTGCGTCGCCAGGTCCTTGGGCCGCTTGGCAAGACCCAGCGGAGCAAGACCGGCAGCGATTGCGCCCGAGGACACCAGAATGATCTCGGTGCCCGCGTTGCGCTTGTCCGCAAGGGCATCCACCAGCGCTGTGAGCGACTTCTCGGAGATGCCGCCCTTGATGCTGGTCAGGGACGACGAACCGACCTTGACCACAATCCGCTTGGCGGTAGCCAGCGCATGGCGCTCACTTGCCTCTGCTGCGTTGGGAGCTTCGACTGTTTTAGTCGTCATCACCGGTATCCAGGTTGCTTTCCTTAATAGGCTGCGAACGACGGCGGTTGACGGACTCGGTCCAGATGCCCGCCTTGCGCTCGGCTTCAAGTTCGGCGCGTGCAGCTGCCTTGGCCTCGCGGCGTTCGATCTGCTCATCACGCTTCTGCGAACGTGTGGGACGGTCGCCGATGTCCGCAACGCGGATGTCGGTGCCGCGAGGGGTGGCCAGAAGCTCGGCGCCGGCCATCATGGTGGGCTCCCAGTCGAAGACCACGCCATCGTCTTCACCGATGACAACGGTATCGCCAGGTTTGGCGCCTACCTTGAAGAGCTCGGTCTCAACGCCGAGCTTGGCAAGGCGGTCAGCCAGGTAGCCAATGGCTTCCTCGTTGGTGAAGTCAGTCTGCTTGACCCAACGTACAGGCTTCTCGCCGAGCACGCGGAACAGCGGCTCGAGGTTCTTTTCCTCACGGCGGATCCGGAAGCCGGACTCATTGACCGCACGCGGACGCAGGATGGGTGGAGCAACCTTTGGCGGCGCAGTTTCAACCGCATCGCGGGCAGCCTTGACGATTTCTGCCATGGCGAAACCTAGCTGGCGCAAGCCTTCATGGCTGGTGGCCGAGACTTCGAAGACACGGTATCCGCGGGCTTCGAGGTCCGGGCGAACGAACTCTGCCATGTCCTTGCCGTCGGGCAGGTCCACTTTGTTGAGGACCACGAGCCGGGGTCGCTCGTTCAGCGGCACCACTTCGCCGTCGACACCTGCATAGCTCATGTCCACGGCGTACTTGTCCAGCTCGGCCTCGATGATGGCGAGGTCCGACAAGGGGTCGCGATCTGCTTCGAGGGTTCCACAGTCGAGGACGTGAACCAAGGCGGCGCAGCGCTCAACGTGGCGCAGGAAGTTATGGCCAAGGCCCTTGCCCTCGCTGGCACCCTCGATCAGGCCGGGAACGTCAGCAATGGTGAACCGGACTTCGCCGGCCTGGACCACGCCGAGGTTGGGAATAAGGGTTGTGAAGGGGTAGTCGGCAATCTTTGGCCGCGCCGCGGACATGGCAGCGATCAGGCTCGACTTGCCGGCAGAGGGGAAGCCCACCAGCGCGATGTCTGCAATGGACTTCAGTTCCAGGACGATGTCGCTGGACTCGCCTTCGATGCCGAGCAGCGCAAAGCCCGGGGCACGGCGTTTCTGCGAGGATAGCGACGAGTTGCCGAGGCCACCCTGGCCGCCGGCAGCAGCAATGAACTCCGTGCCTTCACCCACGAGGTCGGCAAGGACTTCGCCGTCCTTGGTCTTGACCACTGTGCCGTCCGGCACCGGAAGGATGAGGGTTTCTCCGTTCTTGCCACCGCGCCAGTCACCCATGCCGGGGCCACCATTGGTGGCGTGGCGGTGGGGAGCGTGGTGGTAGTCAAGGAGGGTGGTGGTCTGGGAATCAACGCGCAGGATGACGTCGCCGCCATTTCCGCCGTTGCCGCCGTCCGGACCACCAAGCGGCTTGAACTTCTCCCGCTTGACAGAGACACAGCCGTGGCCGCCGGTTCCACCGGATACGTGCAGGACTACCCGGTCTACAAAGCTCGCCACGTGAATCTCCTCTGTTGCTGTTGCCAGCGAAATTGCTATATCCAGCGCACCCGGAAGCGCCCTAGTTGATTGTAATGCGGTTAAAAGAACGGTGGAGCGGGCCGTTTGGCCCGCTCCACCGGTTCAGAACTTGTTGTTACTCTGCAGCTGCAGCAGCAACGATGTTCACTACGCGACGGCCGCGACGAGTACCAAACTCAACCGCACCTGCCTCGAGAGCGAACAGGGTGTCGTCGCCACCGCGGCCGACACCGGCGCCCGGGTGGAAGTGGGTGCCGCGCTGGCGGACGATGATCTCGCCAGCGGAAACTACCTGACCACCGAAACGCTTGACGCCGAGACGCTGAGCGTTGGAGTCACGACCGTTGCGAGTGGAACTCGCGCCTTTTTTGTGTGCCATGTGAAATGCCTGCCTCTAAATTTCTGGGGAAACTGAAAAACCTGAACAGAGTAACCAGAGGTTACTTGATGCTCGTGATCTTGATCTTGGTCAGTTCCTGACGGTGACCCTGGCGCTTCTTGTAGCCGGTCTTGTTCTTGAACTTCTGGATGACGATCTTCGGACCACGGAGGTCCTCGAGGATCTCAGCCGTAACCTTGACCTTGGCCAGGTCAGCAGCTGCAGACGTGACCTTGTCACCGTCAACCAGGAGCAAGGCGGGCAGCTCAAGCGTGCTGCCGGCTCCACCGGGGACGCGGTTCAGCGTTACGTAGTCTCCAACGGAAACTTTTTCTTGGCGGCCGCCTGCGCGGACAATCGCGTACACCACTTGGGTACTCACTTCTCTCGACGTTTCTTACTAAATTTGCGTGCGGAACCTTGAGCCGGAATCAGGCCTGGTTCGCGCTGTGCCTCAACGCCGTGGACTTCAGATCGAAGTCCGCGAGTCATCCCATGAACAATTCCAAGGGGCATAACCCAAGTGTTGGCGTAAGCACCGAAGATCAAGATTACGCTAGTTTGGCCTTCGGCTGCAAATGAGGCCGGGTCCGGAGGTCTCCACGTGATGATCATCACCAGCTGGAACGGACTCGCCCGGCACCGTGCCTAAAGAGCATACAGCCTGCAGGCCCTGTTTCGGGGATTTCGCCACGGCGCGCGCCGTCTCGGCAGAAAACCGCTCAAAACCCCCTGCTAAGCGAACAGCCTCGGAGCATCGAAGAACGCTGTTTCATAACGGCACGAGTGGGCGAAGGCCTCAAGCATGGCCTCCCATTCCTGAGCGGATGCTGACGCCGCCGCGGTGGCTGTGTAATCAATCGCCTTCCGGGTTGCCGCAGCAAACTCTTCATCGGCGTACGTCCGCAGCCATTCAGCGTAGGGGTGGCCTGCCGGCGCGCCGGCTTCCACATATGCCCCGTGCAACTGCTGGCCCACTTCGGCATACAGCCAGTAGCACGGGAGTATTGCCGCCAACAGGACCGCATAGCTTCCCGATGCAGACGAGGCCAGCAGGTGGTCCACGTATGACTTGGTGACCGGGCCTGTTTCGGTCGATGCCTGACGAGTGCTGAGCCAGTTTCTGTGCAGCTCCGATTCCACTTCAAGGCACATTTGTGATCCGCGCGCCCAGAACAGTTGCTCTTCCTCACTCGGTGCCAATGCCCCGGCGCGCGCCAGGACCCGCGAATAGCCGTTAAGGTAGATCGCGTCCTGGGCCAGGTAGTAGCTGAACTGGGACTCGGACAACGCGCCGGACTGCAGTTCCTGAATGAAGTTGAGGCCATAGATGGCATCAAGCTCTTCAGTGGCAGCTGCCCACAACCTGGCTGCGAAGTCGCCGGGCCGGGCGGCTTGGGCCAAGTGGTGGAAATGATGGACGGGGCCGCTGCCCTGCCCCACTTCGAGGGTGTCCGCCGCTGTGAGGGCCGTGAGCAGCCAAGGTTTGACCTCACGCAAGGATGCTTCCCAATCCCCCGTGCGGGCCTGCACGGTGGCAAGGGCGGACGATAGGGAGCATCCAGTCCCGTGGCTGTTCTTGGTAACCACGCGGGGTCCGGCGACTTCCAGTACGTCCTGCCGCAACAATCCACTGGTATTGACCAGCGCGTCAGGACATTCAGTACCGGCCAGGTGGCCGCCCTTTACCAGGACGGTATTGCCGCATTCGGCCGCGAGGCGCTTCCCCTGCTCCAGGGCAGTAGCCCAGTCCGGGGCCTCGGGCTCGCCAAGGAGCATGGCAAGTTCAGGAAGATTCGGAGTTATCAGGTCGGCAAGAGGCAACAGGCCACGGAGCGCAGTTTCGGCCGACTCCCGCAGGAGGCGGTCACCGCTGGTGGCGATCATCACCGGATCAAGGACCACGACGGCGGGACGCACCTTCTCGAGCCAGCTGCGGACTTCTTCGATAACCGCTGTGTCTCCGAGCATGCCAATCTTCACGGCGTCAAGGGAAATGTCGTTGCTGATGGCATCGAGTTGCTGCCGCAGGAATTCCACCGGGGGTACATGGACACCGGTGACACCTTGGGTGTTCTGGGCAGTGAGAGCCGTGATGGCAGCCATTCCGTATCCACCGAGGGCAGCGATGCTCTTCAAGTCTGCTTGGATTCCGGCACCTCCGGAGGGGTCCGAGCCGGCGATGCTGAGCACCCTTGGTGTTGGCCGACCCGCAGCAACGGCTACCGGGTAGACAGGAGAATACGACGCTGAAGTCATGAAGACATCCCTTCGCCGGTGCTAACCGGACAGGTTCAACGGGTCTGGATCTCAGCCTGGCCCTGCGCCCGGCACCCCGTGTCAGCTTCCTAGCCTAGCGGGGATGGACTCTGGTAACGGAACCGTGCCGTCTTGATCGGCGGGATGTGACTGTTGCCGACGGGATGCGACTGATGCTCGCCTAAAAGGGCCGACAACGACGCCGGGCCCCGGCAGAGTCCGTTGGTCACGGATTCTGCCGGGGCCCGGCGATGTACAGCTGCGCAGTGGCGGGAACCTACAGCTCGGAAGCGGGCACGCCGACTCCGAGAATGATGGGCTCGTTGGCTGCCACGGGCTTGGCCGGCGCTACGGTGGGCGCCTTGGCCTCATGCGCCGTGCCGCCCCCACTGGAGGCAGCTACCTCGTGGTGCTCCACGCTGGTCTCGTTGGCTGCGCCCTGCGCCCGGCTGGCACTGCGGTTGCGGCGACCACGGCGACCGCGTGAACGGGAAGAGGCCTCGTGGGCTTCCTCAGCGTATCCATCCAGTTCTTCGGACGATGCCTTCGGTTCCCGTTGCGCCGGCTGGGACGCAACGGGACTTTCGGTTTCAGCAACCGGCGCAGCCCCAAGATGCGAGAAGGCCTCGGCGAGGAGGTCCAAGCTCATGGCCGGTTTACCGGAGGACACTTCCTCGGCATGTTCTACGAACGGAAGGGCAACTTCCTCGCCCCCGAAGCGCAGAACCGGCGTCGATCGTGATTCACGTGAGGCCGCATCCTGGCCGCCACCGGCAGGAGAACCGGCAGCGGCGCCGCCGGAGTGCTCTTCATGGCTCGCAAGATGTGCCTGCTCCTCGGCCGCCCGATGCAGTTCGTCGTCGTGCAAGTGTGCTGCGTGTGCGGCCGCCGCAATGGTGGCCAATGCCGCCCGGGTGGCTTCTGCCTTTGCTTGGCGGACCGGATCGGTGGTTTCCGGCGCCGGTGCGTGCGCGGCAGGAGCGGACGCCGAGGTGTGAACGGCCACGGGAGCGTCGGCAGTAGCCTGTCCCCCGCCCTTGCCACGGCGGCGCTTGCGCTCGGTGCGGGCGGGCGGCTGCTGGGTTTCGGTGTGCGGGCGGTGGTGCTCCGCCGCTACGACGTTGGCCCGGCGGTGCTCGACGGGTTCGTCGTGGGTGACCACGCCGCGGCCGGCACAGTGCTCGCACTGCTCGCCGAAGACTTCCAAAAGGCCGGTACCCATGCGCTTGCGCGTCATCTGGACGAGACCCAGCGACGTCACTTCGGCTACCTGGTGCTTGGTGCGGTCGCGGCCCAGGCATTCCACCAGGCGCCGGAGGACCAGGTCCCGGTTGGATTCAAGGACCATGTCGATGAAGTCGATGACAATGATGCCGCCGATGTCGCGGAGGCGCAGCTGCCGAACCACCTCTTCGGCCGCTTCAAGGTTGTTCTTGGTAACGGTTTCTTCAAGGTTTCCACCACTGCCGGTGAACTTGCCCGTGTTGACGTCCACCACAGTCATGGCTTCGGTGCGGTCTATGACCAGCGAACCACCTGAGGGCAGGAAGACCTTGCGGTCCAGTGCCTTGTGGATCTGCTCGTCGATCCGCCAAGCCGAGAAGATGTCCTGGTCCTTGGTCCACTTTTCCAGGCGACCCACCAGGTCCGGGGCAACATACGTGACGTAGGCCTCGATAGTGTCCCATGCGTCATCGCCGGAGACGATCAGTTTGGAGAAGTCCTCGTTGAAGACGTCACGGACCACCTTGATAGTCAGGTCCGGTTCGCCGTAGAGAAGTTCCGGTGCCAGGACCTTGGTGGAGGACGCCTGCCCTTCGATGCCTTCCCACTGGGCGCGAAGACGGTTGATGTCGTGCGTCAGCTCTTCCTCGGAAGCACCTTCGGCAGCCGTGCGGACAATAACGCCCGCGTTCTCCGGCAAACGGTCCTTCAGGATGCGCTTGAGACGGTTGCGCTCGACGTCGGGAAGCTTGCGCGAGATGCCGGTCATGGAACCGCCCGGTACGTACACGAGGTAGCGGCCCGGCAGCGAGATCTGGCTGGTCAGGCGGGCACCCTTGTGGCCCACGGGGTCCTTGGTCACCTGCACCAGAACGGAATCCCCCGACTTCAGCGCGTTCTCGATCCGGCGCGGCTGACCTTCCAGGTTGACGGCGTCCCAGTTCACTTCACCGGCGTAGAGCACAGCGTTGCGGCCGCGTCCGATGTCAACGAATGCCGCCTCCATGGACGGGAGCACGTTCTGGACCTTGCCCAGGTAAACGTTGCCAATCAAAGAGTCCTGCTGGGTCTTGGACACGAAGTGCTCCGCAAGCACACCGTCTTCCAGGACACCGATCTGAATTCTGTCGTCGCGCTGGCGGACAATCATCTGGCGGTCAACAGACTCGCGACGCGCAAGGAACTCGGCCTCGGTAATCACCTGGCGGCGACGTCCGGTCTCACGGGACTCGCGGCGGCGCTGCTTCTTGGCTTCCAGACGCGTGGATCCCTTGACGCTGGTCACCCTGTTGGAGGGTGCAGTTTCCGTGATCGGGCGCGGGGCACGGACCCGGGTGACCGTGTTGGGCGGGTCGTCGTCCGAACCGCCGGTCAATTCAAGGTCTTGGTCGCCACGGCGGCGACGCCGACGACGACGGGAAGTAACTCCGTCTTCCAGGGTTTCGGCTACTGGAGCCTCGTCGTCCTCTGCTTCACTGCCGTCTTCGGCTTCGTTCTCTTCGCGGTCGGTTCCACGGCGTCCGCGGCGACCCCGGCTACGACGACGGCGGCGGCTGCCGGCATCCTCAAGCTCGGTTTCGGTGCCGGCTTCGGCTGTTTCCTCCGCCTCTTCTTCTTCCTTCTCCTCGGCGGCGGGACGCACCACGGTGCTCAGGTCCGGCGCCTGGAAGATCATGGAGGTGATGGAGACGGGTTCCAGGAACAACGAGGAAGAACCGGGTGCGGATTCCTCGGAAGTCGCTTCTTCGTCCGCGGCTTCGCCGTTGACCGGTGCCGCTTCCTCTGTAGCCACCGGAGCGGCAGGAGCCTCAGCGGCCGATTGAGGAGCGTCCGCGCTGGCCGCCTGAGGCTGGGTGCCGGCATCCGGCGTCGTGGTTTCTTCGACCGTCTCCACAATGGTGGCGGATTCCGCAGCTTCAACCTTGGGCTTGGTGGTCCGACGACGACGAACCGGCTTTTCCGGGGCTGGCTCGGCAACTGCTTCGGTCTGGGTTTCCACTGCTGCCGCTTCGGTGGTCGCGGGCTGTTCGTCGAAACCGGGCAGGGGCTCCGCGGCTACTGTCTTCTTGGTGGCGCGGCTGCGGCGAGCGGGCGCCTTAGGCGGCTCAACGGCGTCGGTAGTACTTGCCGCTTCAGCCGACGTAGCCTCAACCTCCGCCGTAGCGGCTTCGGCCGCCTTTGGCGCAGCTTTGCGCGTTGTCCGAGGGGCTCTCGTTCTGGTAGCTTTCTTGGGCGCTTCCGCAGCCTCCGCGGGAGCTGCTTCTTCGTTAACGGCTACAACCTGATCATTATCCATATGTGGCAACACTCCTGCCCCAGCGACACCGCCACATCCGGTGCCCAGAGGGGCAAATATTGTCAAAACCCTCAGGCATTGACAGAAGTCGGTAGTATTCCTTCCGGTTCGCACCATCATTGGGGTGCGGCAGCCCTGGAAAGCCAGCGACGCTGTTCTGGAACCCGTTGTTCTGCTGCCACAACCAGGTGCCGTCCATATCCATGGCGGGCCTACCGAGGATCACGTGATCCGGGCATGCCCCTGCTCATGGTGGCGGTCTTGGGAACAAGTCACCGGACCGGATTCCGAATGTGGATCGGCTTCCGGCCATGTTCATTCTCTCACACCCCCACGCATTCGGAGCGTAGGGCGCTGTGTCGCACCCCCCTCCGTGACCTGCTCCGGAAGCTGGGAGCTGCGCCCAGCCCGCGGCGTTAGAATCCTCCCAAGAGCCGTTCCCGGGAAGACCGGGCCACTTTTGTAAAGGATCACATCCGCGATGCCGAGCACTGCCAGCGAGAACCTGGCCAACCAAGCGCCCACCCCCGTGGAAGACACGAACACCCAGACATGGCGGCTTCCCGGATCAGTCCGCGACAAGCCGTTTGCTTGGCTGTTGCTGATCACAGGGGTCGTGGGCTGGTTGGCGTCCGGCGCATTGGTCCTTGAAAAACTGGAAGTTCTCAAGGACCCCAACCACATCACGCTTTGCGACGTGAATCCCTGGGTTTCCTGCGGCGCCGTGATGCAGACCCCGCAGAGCTCCGTGTTCGGCTTCCCCAACATGTTTATCGGGATCGTGGCCTTCGCCGTGATCATTACCACCGCGATGGGGATGTTGGCTGGGGCAAAGTACTCCCGCGGCTATTGGCTGGGCCTGCAGGCAGGCGTGACCCTTGGCTTCGCTTTCGTTGTTTGGCTGTGGTCGCAGGCCCTGTATGTCATCAACGTGTTGTGCCCGTTCTGCATGGTGGTGTGGGCCGTTATGATCCCGATGTTCGTGTGGGTGACCATCCGCAATGTCTCCCATGGAGTCATTAAGGCCCCGCCTGCACTGGCCAAGCTGCTCGGCGACTCCGGCTGGATCATCGTTGTGCTGCTGTACGTGGCCGTGATCGCCACCATCTTCTTCGCATTCATCCACGTCTTCGCAGGCACGTCCGGCTACTAAGCAGTCCGCAAAGCCGCGAGAAGACAGTTAAGGCCAATGTTCATCACGAACATTGGCCTTAACTGTCATCTCGGTGAAGCGTACCTAGCTGGCGAACCAGATCTTCATCTCGCGCTCTGCCGACTCGACGGAGTCGGAGCCGTGGACGAGGTTCTGCTGGACGGCCAGGCCCCAGTCGCGGCCGAAGTCACCACGGATGGTTCCCGGCGCAGCAGTGGTGGGGTCCGTGGTGCCTGCCAAGGAGCGGAAGCCCTCGATCACCCGGTGGCCCTCGAAGACGGCTGCAATAACCGGACCGCTGAGCATGAACTCAACCAGGGGCTCGTAGAACGGCTTGCCCACGTGTTCCTCGTAGTGCTGCTCCAGCAGCTCGCGGGTGGCGTTGACCTTCTTCAGCTCAGCCAGGGTGTAGCCCTTGGCTTCGATCCGGGCGAGGATGCTTCCGCTAAGGTTGCGGGCCACGCCGTCGGGCTTGATCAGGACAAGGGTCCGTTCAATGCTCACAGTTGCTCCAATGTGGTTGGTGGGTTTCCCAGCCAGTTTACGGGGTTTCGGGGCCAGCCTCGTCACGGTGCGAGGCGTCCCATTCAGCTTGCTCGCGGTCGCGTTGGGCAACCTCGCGGTCAATCCTCATACCGGTGCGGACGCCGTACCACCAACAGATCGCGAAGAGGACACCAACAATGAACATTGTGGGCTCGGCGAAGCCCGTCAGAATCAGGAGAAGCTGCAGGCCCCAGCCCACGTACATGCCCCAGGGCTTGCTGAGGACTGCGCAGGCCAGCACCAGCACAACGCTCAAGGTGATACCCACGCCAAGGATGATTCCGGGGGCCACCTCGCCGCGCCTCAAGCCGAAGACCACCAGTGTGCCGAAGAAGGCCACGAACGCTTCAAGCAGCAGCACCGTGGAGGCGAACATCACCTTGGTGGAACGCCGCTTCTTGGGCATGCCCGGCCGCCACTCACGCTGCGCCTTGGTCAGTTTCGCCACCGTCAGGCACCCGCCTTGCCGAGCAGGATGCGTGCCTCAGCCACCAAGGTGATGGACCCTGTCACCAGGACGCCGCCAGCGAAGTCTTCGTTGGACTCGGATCGCTCAATCGCCCATTCCAGGGCATCGTCCAGCTTCTCCGCAATGTGCACGTTGTCCTCACCAAAACCGAGGTCGACGGCGAGTTCGGCCAGTTCCGCTGCGGGGACAGCACGGAGCGAATTGGATTGCGTGAAGCAGTATTCATCCACGAGATCCCCCAACTGCGCTTTGAGCGTCTTCAGGATTTCCTCGGCGTCCTTCTCCCGCAGGACCCCCACCACCACCACAAGCTTGCTGAAGTTGAACGCCTCATGGATCGCCTCCGCCGATACGCGGATTCCTTCCGGGTTATGGGCGGCATCCACGATGACCGTTGGGGCTGTTCGCAGTACTTCCAAGCGGCCCGGCGAGGTCACATTGCCAAATGCTTCTTTGAGGACGTCCGCATCCAGTTCCTTCTCTCCTCCGCCGAAGAAGGCTTCCAGGGCAGCCACGGCAACGGCAGCATTCTCTGCCTGGTGTGCGCCGTGCAGAGGGAGCAGCAGGTCTTCGTAGCGTCCGGCGAGTCCTTGAATGGTCAGGACCTGGCCGCCGACAGCGACGCTACGGGATTCCACACCGAACTCGACACCTTCAAAGCGGAAGGGCACGTCCACTTCGCGGGCCTTTTCCAAGAGCACCTGCGCGGCATCCACCGGCTGGGCAGCGCTGACGAGGAAGCCACCCGGCTTGATGATGCCGGCCTTCTCGTAGGCAATATCCTCGGTGGTATCGCCCAGCAGATCCGTGTGGTCCAGCGAAATCGGGGTCACGACCGACACCTGGCCATCACCGACGTTGGTGGCATCGGTGATGCCGCCGAGGCCGACTTCGAATACTGCGACGTCCACTGGCTGGTCGGCGAAGACTGCGAAGCCAAGGATGGTGAGGCATTCGAAGTACGTGAGGCGCGGCTGGTTATCGGCAACGAGCTCGCTATCCACGATTTCCAGGTACGGGCGGATCTCATCCCAGATACGCACGAACGTATCGTCCGCCACGGGCTCGCCATCAATACTGATGCGCTCCGTGACCTTGGACAGGTGCGGGCTGGTGTAGCGGCCGGTGCTGAGTCCGTGGGCACGGAGCCCGGCCTCGATCATCCGCGCTGTGGACGTCTTTCCGTTGGTGCCCGTGATGTGGATAATCGGGAAAGCCTTGTTCGGCTCACCCAGCACATCCATGGCACGGAACAACGGAGCAAGCCGCGGCTCCATCTTGTTCTCGGGCGCACGGCCCAAGAGCTCGGCGTAGACGCTTTCTACAGAGAATTCGTCAGTCATGAATCAGGCCTCTACTTTTTCGACGGTGACCTGGGGTTCGCTGACGCTTGCCAGCAGGACTTCCAGCTCAAGGCTCAGGGTCTCGGTCTTGACGAGTTCAGCGTTGGTGCTCAGGGCGTCAACAACGTCCTGCTCCGCCTCAACGGACGTACGGATGCGGTCACTCACATTGAGCCCGGCGTCCTTGCGGGCCTGCTGGATGGCCCGGACCATGTCACGGGCCAGGCCTTCCGCAGCCAGCTCGGGCGTGACTTCGGTGTTCAAAACCACGAAGCCGCCACCCGGCAGAACAGCAACGGCGGAAGAGCCGCCGTCGGCCGTTTCGGCCACCACAGTCTCCAGCGTGTATTCCTGGGGTTCAAGCTCAAGGCCACCAGCCACCACGACGCCTGAATCGTTGACAGACCAGTCACCGGATTTGGAGCCCTTGATGGCCTGCTGGACGTTCTTGCCAAGGCGCGGGCCAGCGGCGCGGGCGTTGACCACGAGCTTCTGCTCGATGCCGAATTCTTCCGGCGAGGCAGTCGCAGCGTCCAGCAAGCGGACGGAGCGCAAGTTCAATTCATCGGCGACGACGCCGGCAAAGCCTTCCAGCGCATCTGCCCCGGGTGCCACCACGGTCAGTTCCTGCAGCGGCAGGCGCACACGAAGGTTGGCAGCCTTGCGCAGGCTGGAACCGGTGGAGCAGATCTGCTGGACGCGGTCCATGGCCTCCACCAGTTCGGCGTTGGCCGGGAACAGCGAAGCCTCGGGCCAGTCGGCCAAATGCACCGAACGGCCACCGGTGAGTCCGCGCCAGATCTCCTCGGAGACGAGCGGCAACAGCGACGCCGACACCCGGCACACGGCTTCGAGGGCCGTGTACAGCGCATCGAAGGCATCAACGTTCTCGTCAAAGAACCGCTGCCGGCTACGGCGGACGTACCAATTGGTGAGCATGTCCAGGTAACTGCGCAGCTCATCACAGGCACCGGAGATGTCGTAGGTATCCAGGCTTTCGGTGACGTTGCGGACCAGGTCTCCGGTGTTTGCCATGAGGTACTGGTCGAGCGTGTCTGTGTAGCCGTCGTAGCGCAGCTTCGCGTCGTATCCCGCGCCACCGTTGGCAGCGTTCGTGTACAGCGTGAAGAAGCTGTAGACGTTCCAGAGCGGCAGGATGACCTGGCGCACGCCGTCGCGGATGCCCTGCTCGGTGACGATCAGGTTGCCACCGCGCAGGATGGGGCTGGACATGAGGAACCACCGCATGGCGTCCGAGCCGTCGCGGTCCAGGACCTCGGACACGTCCGGATAGTTCCGCAGGCTCTTGGACATCTTCTGGCCGTCGGAGCCCAGCACGATGCCGTGGCTGATGACGTTGCGGAACGCAGGGCGGTCGAACAAGGCCGTGGACAGGATGTGGAGCATGTAGAACCAGCCACGGGTCTGGCCGATGTACTCCACGATGAAGTCCGCGGGGTTGTGGGTGTCGAACCAGTCCTGGTTCTGGAACGGATAGTGCACCTGGCCGTAGGGCATGGAACCGGAATCGAACCAGACGTCCAGGACGTCCTCGACGCGGCGCATGGTGGATTTGCCTGTGGGGTCGTCCGGGTTGGGACGGGTCAGGTCGTCGATGAAGGGACGGTGCAAATCCACCTGTCCTTCGTTGTTGACGGGCAGGCGGCCGAAGTCCGCTTCCATCTCTGCCAACGAGCCATACACGTCCGTACGCGGGTATTCCGGGTCGTCCGACTGCCACACCGGGATCGGCGAGCCCCAGTAGCGGTTGCGGCTGATGGACCAGTCACGGGCGTTGTCCAGCCACTTGCCGAATTGGCCATCCTTAACGTTGCCCGGGATCCAGTTGATCTCCTGGTTCAGCTCGGACATGCGGTCCTTGAACTTGGTGACTTCCACATACCAAGAAGACACGGCCCGGTAGATCAGGGGGTTCCGACAGCGCCAGCAGTGCGGGTAGCTGTGCTCATAGCTGGCCTGGCGGACCAGCCGGCCATCTGCACGGAGCACCTGGGTGATGGGCTTGTTGGCATCGAAGACCTGCAGGCCCACGATGGACGCCAGTTCGCCGTGTGCAAACAGGGGCAGGAACTTGGCGCCCTCGTCCACGGAGAGAACAACCGGGATGCCGGCGTCTTCACAGACCTTCTGGTCATCTTCACCGAAGGCCGGAGCCTGGTGGACAATGCCCGTACCGTCGGTGGTAGTGACGTAGTCAGCCACCAGGATGCGCCAGGCGTTTTGTGTGCCGAACTTCTCGGCATCGGCAAAGTCGTTCCACAGCGGCTGGTACTCGAGCCCGGCCAGCTCGGCGCCCGTGTGGGTGGACACCACAGCGGCAGCCGCGGCAGCGGCGTCGTCGTACCCCAGGTCCTTGGCGTAAGACCCCACAAGGTCAGCTGCCAGCAGGAAGCTGCCGGCAACCGGGGCCTCTGCGGAGGCAGCCTTCACGCCGTTCGGTCCAGCAGGCAGGACGGCATACGCGATCCCAGGCCCGACGGCGAGCGCCAGGTTGGTGGGCAGCGTCCAGGGCGTGGTGGTCCAGGCGAGCGCCTGCACGCCCTCGAGTGCCGTGGAAAGCTCCGACTCCCCTGCCTTGATGGGGAACGTGACCGTGACGGTCTGGTCCTGGCGGTTCTTGTAGACGTCGTCGTCCATGCGGAGCTCGTGGTTGGAGAGCGGGGTCTCGTCCTTCCAGCAGTACGGCAGGACGCGGTACCCGTTGTACGTCAGGCCCTTTTCGTGCAGCTGCTTGAAAGCCCACAGGACCGATTCCATGTACTCGACGTTGAGGGTCTTGTAGTCGTTGTCGAAGTCCACCCAGCGGGCCTGGCGGGTGACGTAGGCCTTCCATTCGTTGGCGTACTTCATGACCGAGGCGCGGCAGGCGTCATTGAACTTGTCGATGCCCATGGCTTCAATCTGGGTTTTGTCGGTCATGCCCAGTTGTTTCATGGCTTCGAGCTCGGCCGGAAGGCCATGGGTGTCCCAGCCGAAGCGGCGCTCGACCCGCTTGCCCCGCTGCGTTTGGTAGCGACCCACCAGGTCCTTGGCGTAACCCGTCAAGAGGTGGCCGTAGTGAGGGAGGCCGTTGGCGAAGGGAGGGCCATCGTAGAAGACAAACTCGTTGCTGCCGTCTGTGCCTGCCTCGCGCTGGTCGATGCTTGCCTGGAAGGTGCCGTCTTCATCCCAGTATTTGAGGATGCGCTCTTCGATTTCCGGGAACTTCACGGAAGCGGACACGCCGTGCGTGCCGGAAGGCGCCGCTGAGGCCTTGGGGTAGGTAGTCATCTCATATCCTGGTGATAGCTGGTGGACTGTCAGGATGCGAGGACGGCTTCGGCGCTGACCTGCGTCAACACCGGTACCGCGGTACCACCTCACTTACCGAAACCCTGGCGCTTCCTGGTGAGGAAGCAACTTCCGGTGTCGGCCGCTCATTACTGCTGTGACGGGCTTACCCGTCCGGTTCTACTGTGTTCTGTTTGCTGGTGAGGGCGCGCAGGACTGTTCTTCCGGAAGCTCACCGGTGATGGCCGGGTCAAAGCTGGTCCTTCAAGTCTAGCGGCAGCATGGCTTTCCACTCCACTTGCGCGCTCATCCCACGGGAGGAGGCTCGAAGAGGGCCCGCTGCATAGACTCGACGTCATGACGAAACCATCCTTGGCTGCGCCTTCTGTCCGCCCGCGCAAGCTCCTGGGAGCCCCGGCCTGGTCAGTGCTGGCTGTCTTGGTGGCATTGCCTGTGGCCGGGTTATCGCTGTTCCGGGCCATCCCCACGGAATGGCCCCTGCAAGTGGTACAACTATTGTCCTTCACACCGTGGCTTGTACTCCCTGCGGCCTTGGCCCTTGTACTGGCGTTGTTGGGTCGCCGGGTCTGGGCAATGATTACGACGGCGGCGCTGCTGGGTGCGCAACTCTTCTGGCTGTTCCCGCTGGATTACGGTCGCCCGGTGATGCCGTCCGGGTCAGGACAGCCGGCGGCAGTCACTGTGAGCGCCATGAGCGTCAACTCCGAATATGGGGAAGCCGACGCGGCGGCGATCGTCCGCTTGGTCCGGGAGAACGGCGTCGAACTTCTGGCCATCCAGGAGCATACCCAAGGGCTGGAGGACCGTTTGCAGACTGAGGGCCTGGGCGAGGTCCTTCCGAACCGCCTCAGTGACCCCACGGACGATGCTTCCGGGAGCGCCCTGTACTCGAAGTTTCCCCTTGAGGCCGCAGGGATGCTGCCTGATACGCCGTTCCAGATGCCCACGGTGCGTGTCACGGTGGCCTCGGCCGGAGCCAAGAGCGTCCTCACCGTCACCACCGTTCATGCCCTTCCACCCGTGGATTCCCGGATCGCCCAGTGGCGCAGTGACCTGGCGGCAGTAGCCCGCCAGGCTTCAAGGCCAGGGAATCAACTCCTGATGGGCGACTTCAACGCCACCTATGACCATCACGAGTTCCGGGACTTGCTGGATTCGGGCCCGGATGGATCCAAACTTGTGGACGTTGGCGTCGCTTCCGGCAGTCGCCTCACGCCGACGTGGCCCAGGGAGGGGCCGCCGCTGCCGGGGATCGTCATCGACCACATGGTGACAACGCCCCGCATCAGCAGCAGCGGCTATATGGTCCGCCAGGTTCCGGGCACTGATCATGCAGCCATCCTGGCAACGCTCAGCATCCCGGCTGGATAGTACGTCCCTTGGCCGCTAACGCGTTGCTGGCCAGCAACGCGTTAGCGGCGCGGCAACGTCCCTAGGCTTCTTTGCGGATCAGTTTGTGGTTGGCTGCCTGTGCCACGGGGCGGACAACGATCTGGTCCAAGTTGACGTGGTGGGGCAGCGCGACCGCGTACCTCACGACGTCGGCCACATCCTCCGCGGTCAGTGGCTTCTCCACTCCGGCGTAGACCTTTGCAGCAGCGTCCTTGTCGCCCAAGCGGTTCAGGGCGAATTCCTCGGTGTGGACAAGCCCGGGGGCTACCTCGATGACCCGCACGTTGTTGCCGACCTCTTCCAACCGAAGGGCGTTGGTCATGGCATGCTGGGCGAACTTTGCGGCGTTGTATCCCGCGCCGCCTTCGTAGGCCGTCAGTCCGGCGGTCGATGTGAGATTGAGGACGGTTCCCTCGCCGTTCTCCCGCAACATGGGCAGGAACGCCCGGGTAATTTTCATGGTCCCCAGGACATTGACCTGGTACATCCATTCCCAATCGTCCGTGTCGGCGTTGGCGATAGTGTCTGCCCCACGTGCACCGCCGGCAATGTTGATGAGCGTATCTGCGCCCCCGGCCTTGGCGACGGCCCTCAGCAGGCGCGCAACGTCGTCGTCGCTGGTGATGTCGGCCGGGAACGGAATGGCACCCGTCTCGGCACCCAGGGCCCCGAGCCGGTCTTCCCGGCGTGCCACTGCAAAGACCTTCCAACCTGTGGCGGCAAGCGCCCGCACTGTGGCCTCGCCGATGCCCGTGCTTGCGCCGGTTACTACTGCCGTCTTGTTCTGTGCTGCCACATTCCGATGCGATGCCAAAGTCATGGCACTACCCTATCGGGGGTGCGGAGTCGTCGTGCGGCGGGCTGTAACGCCAGGCCGTGAAACAATTGGTCCATGGCTGAATCAACGCAGGGTACAGACACGCCCGCCACCGCCCCCATCAACGTTCCCGACAAGCCGGCCCTTGAGGGCCTTGAAGCTGCTTTGACGCAGCGCTGGCTGTCAGAAGGAACCTACAAGTTCAATCCTGACACCACCCGGGAGCAGGTCTACTCGATCGACACTCCCCCACCGACGGCTTCGGGTTCCCTCCACGTGGGCCACATGTTCTCGTTCACCCAGACTGACGTCCAGGCGCGCTACATGCGCATGACCGGCAAGAACGTCTTCTACCCCATGGGCTGGGACGACAATGGGCTGCCCACCGAGCGGCGCGTCCAGAACTACTACGGTGTTCGCTGCGATCCCGCCATCCCTTACAACGCTGACTACCGCCCGCCCGCGCAGCCGGCCAAGAACCAGCGCGACTTCGACGTCGTGTCCCGGCAGAACTTCATCGAACTGTGCGAGGAACTCGCCGTTGAGGACGAGAAAGTCTTCGAAAACCTGTTCCAGACCCTCGGCCTCTCCGTCGACTGGGACCTGACGTACCGCACGATTGACGACACTTCCCGTGCCGTATCGCAGCGCGCCTTCCTGGCCAACCTCGCCGCCGGCGACGCCTACATGGCCGAAGCCCCCACTCTCTGGGACGTCACGTTCCGCACCGCGGTTGCGCAGGCTGAGCTTGAGGACCGCGAGGTTGCAGGTGCGTACTACCGCTACCCGTTCTTCACCGAAGACGGCGAAAAGATCTTCATCGAGACTACGCGTCCCGAGCTCCTCGCAGCCTGCGCGGCGTTGGTGGCCAATCCCGACGACGAGCGGTACCAGCCACTGTTCGGCAAGACCGTCACCTCCCCACTGTTCGAGGTTGAACTTGAGGTCAAGGCCCACCCGCTGGCCAAGGCGGACAAAGGCTCCGGCATCGCCATGGTCTGTACGTTCGGCGACCTGACCGACGTCACCTGGTGGCGCGAATTGCAGCTGCCCACACGCGCCATCATGGGCCGCGACGGCCGCATCATTGCCGAGACCCCGGACTGGATCACCACCGACGCCGGCAAGGAAGCCTACGCCGCGATCGCCGGTAAGACCGCGTTCTCGGCCAAGGAAGCCGTGGTGGAACTGCTCGTGGCCGCCGACCTCCTGGACGGCGAGCCCAAGAAGATCACCCACCCGGTGAACTTCTTCGAAAAGGGCGACAAGCCCCTCGAAGTTGTGACCTCCCGTCAGTGGTACATCCGCAACGGCGGGCGCGACGAAGAACGCCGTGAACGCCTGATCGGCCGCGGCCAGGAAATCAACTTCCACCCCGCGTTCATGCGGTCCCGCTACGAGAACTGGATCGCCGGCCTGAACGGTGACTGGCTTGTATCCCGCCAGCGCTTCTTCGGCGTGCCCATCCCCGTGTGGTACCCCTTGGACGCGCAGGGCAACCCCGACTACGACAACCCTGTCCTGCCCTCAGATGCAATGCTCCCAGTGGATCCGGCCGCGGACGCAGCGCCCGGATTCGACGAGTCGCAGCGCGATCAGCCCAACGGCTTCACGGGCGACGCCGACGTCCTGGACACGTGGGCCACGTCATCCCTGACCCCGCAGATCGTAGGTGGCTGGAGCCGCGACGAGGAACTGTTCAGCAAGGTCTACCCCTTCGATCTCCGCCCTCAGGGGCACGACATCATTCGTACATGGCTGTTCTCCTCTGCAGTCCGCGCCGATGCACTGCAGAAGAGCGCACCGTGGAAGCACGCTGCCATCTCCGGCTGGATTCTGGACCCGGACCGCAAGAAGATGTCCAAATCGAAGGGCAACGTCGTTGTGCCCACCGATGTCCTGAACGAGTTCGGCTCTGACGCTGTCCGCTACTGGGCCGCCTCGGCCAAGCTCGGCGCGGACACAGCCTACGAGATCGCACAAATGAAGATCGGCCGCCGCCTGGCCATCAAGCTGCTGAACGCGTCGAAGTTCGTCCTGAACCTCGGTGCCACCGAAAACTCTGTGGTTTCCGCTGATCTCTCCGTGCTGACAAACCCGTTGGACCGCGCGCTTCTGGCGCAGTTGTCGGACGTCGTAGCCCAGGCGACCAAGGCGTTCGAGAACTACGACTACGCACGGGCGCTGCAGATCACCGAGTCGTTCTTCTGGCAGTTCACCGACGACTATGTTGAGCTGATCAAGGACCGCGCGTATGGTGCTGCCGGCGAAACCGAGCAGGCTTCTGTGCTGGCCGCACTGGCCACCACCCTTGATGCCCTGCTTCGCTTGTTCGCCCCGTTCTTGCCCTTCGCCACCGAAGAGGTCTGGAGCTGGTGGCGCAACGCTTCGGTGCACCGTGCCGAGTGGCCTGCCGCCTTGGAAATCACCGACGGCGACACCACCATGCTGGGCACTGTGGGCGTCGCACTCAGTGGCATCCGCAAGGCCAAATCCGAGGCCAAGGTCAAGCAGCGCACTGAAGTCGTGTCTGCAACGATCACTGCCACCGAGGTACTCGTATCCCAGTTGAAAGCCGGCCTGGGAGACCTGAAGGCTGCCGCGAACGCACAGGAGATCACCCTCCAATCGGGCGAAGGCGAATTGACCGTCAGCGATGTTGTCCTGGCGCCTGCGGAGGAAACGCCAGCGTCTTAGCAGTTCTCACTAAATCGGCGGGGCCTGAATTCACGGGCACCCGCCGATTTACGCAGGTTTGCATCCCGGGAAAAGTTTTCGGGCAAAGGGGAAGCCCCATCAGCGTTTTGCCGTTGGTGGGGCTTCGACTTTTCGGCTGTCTGTTGACGACTTGACAGTCTGGCGGAATCCTCGGAATTTCAGGTCTTCCTACCTCGTCACAGGTAGCTTGCTTCCAACTTTGCCAAAGGCTGCGTCGGTTGCATATCACTGAATCTTTGGTTTCCGTGTCCCTCTTCTTTCGAAGTGGGTAAGTTCTATTGTTGTCCCGCTGCGAGCAACGCACAAGCCCCTTCGCAAAACTACATTCCTGTAATTTTGCAGCGTCCTTCGTCCCGTTATTGTTTGGCTTTTGTCCGCTGGTTTTCGGGTCGAGCCGCGGTGCCATGTGGCAAAGTAGGGACCATGCCGGAACTTCCCGAAGTGCACGGCCTGTGCACGTACTTGGATTCCCGACTTGAGGGAGCCGTGCTCACCAACGTGCGGATCAATTCCTTCTCAGCCCTCAAGACCGCCGATCCGCCCTACACGATGCTGGAAGGCCGGACGATACGCGGAGCCACGCGGTATGGAAAATTCGTCGCTCTCGACGCCGACGGGCTGTTCTTCGTCTTCCACCTGGCCCGTGCGGGCTGGGTCAGGTACACGGAACATCCGTCCTCGGCTGAACTCCGGATGGGCAAGAGCAACATCGCCGCGAGGCTCCTTCTTCACAGGCCGACCGACGACGCCCATCTCGGATTGGACCTGACTGAGGCGGGGACCAAGAAGAGCTTGGCCATCTATGTGGTCCGTGATCCTCTCGACGTTCCAGGTATCGCAACGCTGGGACCCGATCCCCTCAGCATCGGGTTTGACGCCAGTGCACTGGCAGCAATTACTTCAGGGAGTTCGCAACAGATCAAGGGCCTCCTCCGTAGCCAAAGCGTCATAGCCGGAATCGGCAATGCCTACAGCGATGAAATCCTGCACGCAGCAAAGATCTCACCGTTCGCCATTGCGAAGTCGCTGGACCAAGACAGCGTGACCCACCTCTATGACTCTCTTCAAACGGTCCTGAGGGAAGCAGTCGCGGCGGCGGCCGGGAAGCCCTCCAGCGAGCTGAAGGACACCAAACGCAGCAACTTCAGGGTTCACGCACGCACGGGACTGCCGTGCCCAGTCTGTGGTGATACCGTCCGTGAGGTGTCCTTCGCGGACACCTCACTCCAGTATTGCGCCACCTGCCAAACCGGCGGCAAAGTTCTCGCCGACCGGAGAACCTCCCGATTCCTGAAGTAGCTAGTTGAATTCAGGGCGTTCGGTACGGCTGCGCTTCAGTTCGAAGAAATGCGGGTAGCCAGCCAGCGTCACAGCAGCATCCCAGATTTCGCCAGCCTGTTCGCCACGAGGGATCCTGGTCAGCACCGGTCCAAAGAATGCCGTTCCGTTAACTGCCACCACGGGCGTTCCTACATCTTGGCCAACCAGGGAAATGCCGGATTCGTGGCTTGCCCGTAGCTGCTGATCGTATTCGTCGGAATCTGCGAAGCGTGCAAGCTCCGCAGGAAGTCCGGCCTCCGCGAGGGCCTTCTCGATAACGGAGTCAAGGTCCTTGTTTCCTTCGTGGTGGATCTGCTCCCCCATGGCGTCATACAGAGGCTTCACATAGCCGCTGCCGTGGAGTTCCTGGGCTGCGATGATGACACGGACCGGACCCCAATTGGCGTCCATTTTCGCGCGGTAATCGGCCGGAAGCTCCCGACCCTCGTTGAGGACCGAGAGGCTCATGACGTGCCATTCCGTCTCAATTCCGCGGACTTCCTCGACTTCGCCGATCCACCGTGAGGTGATCCATGCAAACGGGCAAGCGGGGTCGAACCAGAAATCGGCCTTGTTGACGGTCTGTTCAGGCACAGGGAACTCCTCGGAAGAGTGGAAGCGGGGCAGGGGCGTGGGCTCAATCGAGCAGCCACTGCCTATGCCAACGGAGCGTCAGGCCGACTTATTCCGGCGCTTCGCCACGACGTCGTGGGCGATCATGGTGGGCTGGGCCTTCTTGGTAACAACATCGCCGGTGATCACCACGGTGGCGATGTCATCCCTGCTGGGGAGATCGAACATCACAGGCAGGAGAACTTCTTCCATGATGGCCCGGAGTCCACGTGCACCCGTGCCACGCTCAAGCGCCTGATCCGCAATCGAATCCAAGGCGTCGTCCTCGAACTGCAATTCCACGCCATCCAACTGGAACATCTTCTGGTACTGCTTGACCAGGGCGTTCTTGGGCGTGGAAAGAATCTGGATGAGCGCTGGCCGGTCCAAGTTGGAGACGGTGGTAATTACAGGGAGCCGGCCAATGAATTCCGGAATCAGTCCAAACTTGAGCAGGTCCTCCGGCATGACCTCGCCGTACGTATCAACGTTGTCACGGGCTTCGTTCAAGGGAGCCCCGAAACCGATGCCCTTGCGCCCGGACCGCGAACCAATGATTTCCTCCAGGCCGGCAAATGCCCCGGCCACGATGAAGAGAACATTGGTGGTGTCGATCTGGATGAATTCCTGGTGGGGGTGCTTACGACCACCCTGTGGAGGCACAGATGCCACCGTTCCCTCGAGGATCTTCAACAAAGCTTGCTGCACGCCCTCACCGGAGACGTCCCTGGTGATGGACGGGTTCTCGCTTTTGCGGGAAATTTTGTCGATTTCGTCGATGTAGATGATGCCCTGCTCGGCCTTTTTGACGTCATAGTCGGCAGCCTGGATGAGCTTCAGCAGGATGTTCTCGACGTCCTCACCGACGTAACCCGCTTCAGTCAAGGCGGTGGCATCAGCAACCGCGAAGGGAACATTGAGCCGCCGGGCCAGTGTCTGGGCAAGATACGTCTTGCCGCAACCCGTGGGGCCAATCAGCAGGATGTTGGACTTGGCAATCTCCACATCCTCGTGGTGTGTGCCCTCGCCCAGGCTCCCGGTCTTGGGAGCATGCCCGGCCTGGATGCGCTTGTAATGGTTGTAGACGGCAACGGCCAGGGAGCGCTTGGCCGGTTCTTGACCGATGACGTATTCCTGCAGGAAGTCGAAGATCTCCCGCGGCTTGGGCAGTTCGAAACTGCCCAGGTCAGAGACCTCCGCAAGTTCCTCTTCGATGATCTCGTTGCAGAGTTCGATGCACTCATCGCAAATGTAGACGCCGGGCCCGGCTATCAGCTTCCGCACCTGCTTCTGGCTCTTTCCGCAGAAAGAACACTTCAGCAGATCCGTGCTCTCGCCAATCCGAGCCATGTGGGAATCCCTTCGTTACATGCGGGTGGGGCGGCTCCGCAGCCGTACTCAGTGTGCGGCCTGTCCGCGGTTGGCACCACCGTGACAACTTCCACTCTAGGTCACAATGGGCTGGTTGGGTGGAAACAGAACGCCGGTGCGGTCCATATTTCGCGAACCGCACCGGCGTTATTTTCCGCGTGCTACCTGGCGATTGCCTGGGGCTTGATCTTCCTGGAGTCCAGAACCTGGTCGATCAGACCGTAATCCATGGCCTCGGCAGCGGTCAGGATCTTGTCACGCTCGATGTCGTTGTTGACCTGCTCCGAGGTGCGGCCCGAGTGGTGCGCGAGCGTGTCCTCGAGCCAAGTACGCATGCGCATGACCTCGGCCGCCTGGATCTCAAGGTCGGAAGCCTGGCCACCCTGGCCACCGGACAGGGCGGGCTGGTGGATCAGAACGCGTGCGTTCGGCAGTGCCAGACGCTTGCCCGGCGTACCGGCCGCAAGCAGCACCGCGGCGGCGCTGGCGGCTTGGCCAAGGCACACCGTCTGGATCTCGGGACGGATGTACTGCATGGTGTCGTAGATCGCCGTCATGGCCGTAAAGGAACCGCCTGGCGAGTTGATGTAGAGGGTGATGTCGCGGTCCGGGTCCGTAGACTCAAGCACCAACAGCTGGGCCATGATGTCATCGGCGGAAGCGTCGTCCACCTGGACCCCGAGGAAGATGATGCGGTCCTCGAACAGCTTGGTGTACGGGTCCTGGCGCTTGAAGCCGTACGGCGTACGCTCTTCGAACTGGGGCAGGACGTAGCGGCTGGACGGGAGGTTACCGGCAGACCATCCGAAGTTGTAGTTCATGTTCTTTACTCCTGGTTTTCAGTGGTTCTTGTTGCCGGTTACTTGTCGGAGTTCGACTGGTTGGCCGTTCCGCCGCCACCGGCCACGGAACCGGCGTGAGCCGAGATCTTGTCGAAGAAGCCGTATTCCAAAGCCTCGGTGGCCGTGAACCATTTGTCGCGGTCGTTGTCCTTGAGGATGGTCTCAACGGTCTGGCCCGTCTGCTCTGCAGTGAGCTCCGCCATGACTTTCTTCATGTGCAGGATCAGTTCTGCCTGGATCTTGATGTCCGAGGCCGTGCCACCGATGCCGCCCGAGGGCTGGTGCATCAGGATGCGGGCGTTGGGCGTTGCGTAGCGCTTGCCCTTCGTACCCGAGGAAAGAAGGAACTGGCCCATGGAGGCAGCCAGGCCGGTGGCTACGGTCACGACGTCGTTCGGGATGAACTGCATGGTGTCGTAGATGGCCATGCCGGCGGTGACGGAGCCCCCGGGTGAGTTGATGTAGAGGTAGATGTCCTTCTCGGGGTCTTCGGCTGAGAGGAGGAGAAGCTGCGAGCAGATGGCATTGGCGTTCTCGTCACGGACCTCGGATCCGAGCCAAATGATGCGCTCTTTCAGGAGGCGGTTGTAGATGTAGTTGTCCTGGGCTGCGGGATCGACAGTTGCCATCCGGGGAGCCGCTGATTGCTGTGACATAAGTACTTACCTCTCGCTGGTGCCAGTGACCTCACTGAACTTCACTACTTGGACACTAACCGTTTTCACAGGCGATTTGTTCGCCGGAATCGCGCTGTTCGCTGACGGCGCACGATTGGGACAGGCGTTGCCGGGCAGCGCCCGCACCTGTCCGTTCAGGGCTTAAAAGCAAACCGACCCCGGATCAGTCGATCCGGGGTCGGTTGCCAGTTAATTCTTAGAACTTCACTGCTGCGGGGTCGTCGTTGGCGACTGCCTCAGCTTCTTCGGCTTCTTCGATACCGGCAGCCTCTTCAGCTTCGCCGGCGGGGCGGACGAAGTCCGTCAGGTCAACCTTGTTGCCCTCAGAGTCGACAACCTCGGCCTGGCCGAGAACAACTGCGAGAGCCTTGCGGCGCCGCACCTCGGAAACCATCATGGGGACCTGGCCGCTCTGATCAATGATCTGCGCGAACTGGTTCGGGTCCATGCCGTACTGGCTGGCGGTGGTCACGATGTAGTCGATCAGCTCGTTCTGGCTTACACCGACCTCTTCCTTGTCCGCAATGGCGTCAAGGATGACCTCGTTCTGGAAGGCGCGCTCCGTGTTGGCCTTGACCTCGGCGCGGTGTTCCTCGGTGTCGTGGTCGCCTTCGCCGTGGGCGTTCTCCGGGTTGAAGTGAGCTTCGATCTGCTCTTCAACAACGGAAGCCGGAACAGGAACCTCGACGAGCTCAACGAGCTTGTCCAGGACCTTGTCACGTGCCTCGACGCCCTGGCCAACAACCTTGGAGTCAGCAGCCTGCTTGGCGAGGTCCTCGCGGAGCTCGGTCAGGGTGTCGAACTCGGAAGCCAGCTGGGCGAAGTCGTCGTTGGCCTCAGGAAGCTCGCGCTCCTTGACGGCCTTGACAACAACTTTGACCTGGGCAGCTTCGCCGGCGTGGTCGCCACCAACGAGCGTGGTTTCGAAGATCGCGTCTTCGTCGGCAGACAGACCGGTTACGGCCTCGTCGAGGCCTTCCAGCATGGTGCCGGCGCCAACCTGGTACGAGAGGCCGGAAGCGGAGTCGATGTCAGCGCCATCGATCGTGGCGGTGATGTCGATGGTCAGGAAGTCATCGTTCTTGGCAGGACGCTCAACGGACTTCAGTGTGCCGAAGCGGCCACGGAGTTCGTCCAGTGCCTTGTCAACGTCCTCATCGGAGGACTCTGCCGCAGCAACCTCAACCTTGATGCCGGCGTAGTCGGGCAGCTCGATCTCGGGACGGATGTCAATCTCGACCTGGAACTTGAGCTCGCCGTCGGTTGCGGACGGGTCCGGAACCTCGGTGATCTCAACCTCGGGACGGCTCAGGGGGCGAACGCCCGTTTCCTGAACGGCAGCCTGGTACCAGCCGTTGAGGCCATCGTTGATGGCAGTTTCCAGAACGTAGCCACGGCCAACGCGCTGGTCGATGAGCTTGGTGGGAACCTTGCCCTTGCGGAATCCGGGAACCTGGATCTGCGAAGCAACGGTCTTGTACGCGGCATCGATGCTCGGCTTCAGTTCCTCAAAGGGAACCTCAACGTTGAGCTTGACCCGCGTGGCGGTGAGGTTCTCGACAGCGCTCTTCACAGTCTAAGTACTCCTGATTTTGTGGGTATGGGGTTCTGCCGTGTCCCTGAAGCAGACACGCACACAGAGTCGGGGTGACAGGATTTGAACCTGCGACTTCCTGCTCCCAAAGCAGGCGCTCTAGCCAAGCTGAGCTACACCCCGAATGCACAGGACAGTCTACGGGTAAGCGAGCCATGAATGCACATTTGACACTGCGGCCGGAATTAGGTTTAGTTGTACCCGGCTTCAACAGCCACCGGGAAGATGTCCTCAAGCAGGAGATCCATCCGGGGACGTAGCTTAATGGTAAAGCCTCAGTCTTCCAAACTGATTACGCGGGTTCGATTCCCGTCGTCCCCTCCACCAAGACGAAGAAGCCCCCAACCTCGGTTGGGGGCTTCTTTCGTTACCCAGCGTCATCTTTCAGGCGGCATCCCGACTGTCGGTGGATCCGGTCCGACTCCAGCCACGGACCTAGAGTTGGCAGCCAGGGCACCAGTACAGCTTGCGTGCCCCGATCTCCGTCAGTCCCACCACCGTCCCGCAAGCGCGGCAGGGCAGACCGTCCCGCTTATAGACAAAGTGGGCATCGGCGTCGGGCGCGGTTGTTGCGCCTTCCGTCCACATCGACGGAGGCGTAGTAACAATCCGACCATCCCGGACGCCGTCCGACATTGCTGCCACGGCGTCATCCCACAGGAGCCCGGCAGTGCCGGCATCAATTGCGTTGCCGGGAGTCCACGGGTCGACGCGTTTCCGGAAGAGCACCTCTGCCCGGTAGATGTTGCCGACCCCCGCCATTACTGATTGGTCCATCAACAAGAGCGCCACGGCGGTCTTACGACGGCGCAGACGCCGCACAAATTCATCCCTGTCCCCCGGTAAGTTACGCAAGGGATCCGGTCCCAGCCGGCCAAACACCGCAGCCGCTTCGGCGGAGGTAATGGCCGCGCACGTGGTTGCACCACGGAGATCTGCCCACCCGTGCTCTGACACGAGCCGGACGCGGACGGCACCTACGGGAGCAGGCGGCCCGGCGTACTCGTCTTCGCCAGGAATCGACGCCGACTCACGCTCACCTATCCGACGCGGGGCACCGATGCTGGAAGCTCCGCTGAAAGAGCTGTCACCACCGAAATTCCACGCACCGTACAGGCCGAGGTGTACGTGCAGGAAGGTGTCGTGGTCAAAGCGCAGGAACATCTGTTTGCCGTGCGCCATGGCTTCCACCATGGTGTGCCCGTTCAGCAGCGCGGCGCCGGCGGTGAACCGCCCCTGCGGGCTGGATACCTCCAACCGCCGGCCGCCGAAGACATCCTGGAACTGCCGGGCCAGCCGGTGGACCGAATGTCCTTCAGGCACTACTCGACGATCTCGCCGGTGGTTTCGTAGACCGCAATCTTGCCGATACGGCGTACGTGGCGCTCGTCCTCACTGAACGGCTCCTGCAGGAATGCTTCGATGAGCTCGGTGGCTTCCTCCACCGTGTGTTGGCGGCCACCGACGGCAATGACGTTGGCGTCATTGTGCTCACGGGCGAGCTTGGCCGTGGACAAGTTCCATGCCAGTGCCGCGCGGACGCCCTTCACCTTGTTGGCCGCGATCTGCTCGCCATTGCCTGAGCCACCAAGGACGATGCCAAGCGCGTGGACGCCTGCTTCCTGGTCAGCCACAACGGCAATTCCGGCTTTGATGCAGAACGACGGGTAGTCGTCCAGCGCATCGTATTCCTTGGGGCCGTGATCCACCACTTCGTAGCCCTTGGCAGTGAGGTGGCCGACCAAGTGGGCGCTCAGCTCCATGCCGGCGTGGTCCGTGGCGATGTGGACGCGGGGTGTAGTCACGGGAAGTCCATTTCTTTCTGGCGCGCCGGGATGGCATCTGGCCGGGGCGCGCGGTGAGGGATGCGCTACCTAGGTTACCTTTACCCGGGTTGCCGGGGCTGCCCGCCGGGGTGGGCGCGCTCAGCTGCCCGGTTAAGAATTCCCGCGAGTTTGTCAGCGCTGGCGCTCGTTCCGGCGCTGAGAGCCACCCTGCGTCCGTTAAGTTTTCTGACGACGACGGCGGGTCCGCTGCTGACCAGCATGGCGGTGGCGTCGTCGTGGTGCCGCCAACCCCATCCGCCAAAGTCGGCAGCTTTCACTTCCGCAGGGGCCGCAACTGCGATTTCGACGGCGGGCACGGCAAGTACTTTCACGATTCCACCGGCGAAGACCTGCAGCCCCGCCCTGTCGGCCCGCACGCGCGCAAACAGGAACCCGGCGCCGATCAGGGCAACTACAGCCACCAACGCGCCGAGCCACGGGAGGGCAACGGCAATCAAGGCCGCGGGGAAAAGGGTGGAAACAATGATCATGACGAAGACCGAACTCCTTGCGTGGACCCACATGCGCAAGGAATCACGGGCGAGATCCGGATCTTCGGCAAGGAGCAACTCCGTGTGAAGGGCTTCGTCGTCCTCATTGGTCCATCGCGGGTCCGGCTTGAACGCGAACATCATGACGACTCCCAGCGACACTGCAGCGCCGCTGCCCATGGCCAGCACGATCGGATCCACATGGGAAAACCGCGCGTCCCCCACTGTGGACTGTCCCACCAAGCCAGCGGCCAGCACCGAGGTGATGAAGAGGCTCACCATGAGGCCGATTCCCATCATGACCCGACGCATGATCACGGGCCTGGACAGCGGGACTGCCTGAAGGAAGGCAACCCAACCAAAGAAGGTAATCAGGGCAGCACCGCCCGCCACATAGGCGCCGAACGGGGCAAAGGCAGATCCGCCGTCGGCGTTCCACATAACGGCCACGGGGTCCGGAAGGTCACGCCGCAACATCTGGGCGCACACGACGAAACCGATGGCAAGGAGCAGAGGAAAGGCCAGCGCAAAGCGGAGTGCGCGGAGGTCGAGCGAGTCACGGAACGTTCCCATAATCCAACGCTACTCCGCACCGGCGACACTGTGGTGCCTCCTCCTTGCCAAAGACCGATGTAGTGAAAGAATGGCTTCACACCATCGGCGGGAGCCCTCTCCGGCCAGCCACCCCAATCTTCTGGAGGCACCACTTGCCAGGCCTTAACCTCACGCGCGAAGAAGCGGCAGAGCGCGCTGAACTACTCAATGTCGAGTCGTACAACGTCACCCTCGATCTGACCAAGGGTGCCGTGGTCTTTGGCTCCAGCACGGTGGTGCGGTTCTCCGCCACACCCGGCTCCTCGACGTTCATCGATGCCATCACCGACACTGTGCACAGCGTGACCCTCAACGGAACGGCCCTTGATCCTGCGGACGTTTCCGACGGTGTCAGGATCCAGCTTCCGAACCTTGCTGCCGAGAACGAACTGACCATCGTGGCCGACGCACCATATATGAACACCGGCGAGGGGTTGCACCGGTTTGTGGATCCGGTCGATGGCGAGGTCTACCTCTACACACAGTTCGAGGTTCCGGACTCGCGGCGCATGTTCGCCGTGTTCGAGCAGCCTGACCTGAAAGCATCCTTTACGTTCAAGGTGACGGCTCCCTCACACTGGGATGTCATCTCCAATTCCCCCACGCCGGCCCCGGTAGAAACCACGCCCGGCGGCGACGGCGGCGCCCGTTCCGTCTGGGAATTCGCCCCCACCCCGCGGCTGTCCTCCTACGTCACCGCGCTGATCGCCGGCCCCTACCAGGCCGTTCGTTCCGAGGTCACCAGCTCGGACGGCCGGGTGGTCCCGCTTGGCGTATTCGCGCGCAAGTCACTGATGCAGTACTTGGATGCGGACAATGTCTTCGAACTGACCCGGCAGGGCTTTGAGTTCTTCGAGGCCCAGTTCGGGTGCCCCTACCCGTTCGAAAAGTACGACCAGCTCTTCGTGCCCGAGTTCAACGCCGGTGCCATGGAGAACGCCGGCGCGGTGACCATCCTGGAAGGCTATGTGTTCCGTGGCAAGGTCACCGGCGCGCAGATCGAACGCCGCGCCATCACGGTCCTGCACGAGCTCGCACACATGTGGTTCGGGGACCTGGTGACCATGCGGTGGTGGAATGATCTCTGGCTGAACGAGTCCTTCGCCGAATACATGTCCCACCTGGCCGCCGTCGAAAACACTGAGTTTGATCGCGCCTGGACCACGTTCGCTTCCGTGGAGAAGTCGTGGGCCTACAAGCAGGACCAGCTGCCCACCACCCACCCGATCTTCGCCGAGATCAACAACCTTGAGGACGTCGAGGTGAACTTCGACGGCATCACCTACGCCAAGGGCGCCTCCGTTCTTCGCCAGCTGGTTGCTTGGGTGGGTCCGGAACAGTTCATGGCCGGTGTCCGCACATACTTCGCCAAGCACGCGTGGAAGAACACCGAGCTCGCAGACCTGATGGTCGAACTGGAGGCAGCATCCGGCCGTGACCTGGACGCATGGGGCAAACTCTGGCTGGAAACCGCCGGAGTGAACACCTTGGCCCCCGAGCTGGAGGTCGCTGATGATGGCACGCTCAAGAGCTTCGCCATCCTGCAGAGCGCCATCGACGAACAGCCCACCCTGCGTCCGCACCGCCTGGCCGTCGGCTTCTACACGCTCTCCGGCGAGGGCAAGCTCGAACGCACCCACCGTGAAGAACTCGACGTCGACGGCCCACGAACCGACGTACCGGACCTGGCAGGACTCGCCCGCCCGGACCTGATCCTGCTCAACGACGACGACCTCGCCTACGCTAAGGTCCGCCTCGACCTGCACTCCCTGGCCACTGCCACGGCACACTTGAAAGACTTCGCCGCCAGCCTGCCACGGACGCTCGTGTGGGGTTCGGCATGGGATGCAGCACGGGACGGCGAAACCCCGGCCCGTGGGTACGTTGAGCTCATCCTGGCCAACATCGCCCACGAGACTGATTCGTCGGTCATCCTGGTCCAGTTGCGCCAACTCGCCACCACCCTGACGTACTATGTCGCCGCCGAACACAAAGCTGACACCACCATCGCGGCAGCGGACAAACTTTGGGACCTTGCTTCTTCGGTCGAGGCAGGATCCGACGCGCAACTCCAGTTCGCCAAGTCCTACGCCCAGCTCTCGCGCAGCGAAGGCCAACTGGACCGCATCGAGTCCCTGCTGGACGGAAGCGCCACTCTTGAAGGGCTGACGATCGACCAGGACATGCGCTGGGAGCTGCTGACCGCGCTCGTGGCCGGTGGGCGCCACGGCCAGGAGCGCATCGACGAAGAACTCGTCCGCGACAACACCTCGAACGGCCAGAACGCGGCAGCCCAAGCCACAGCCGCGATCCCCACGGCCGAGGCAAAGGCCGCAGCCTGGGATTCGATCGTGGTCAAGGGAGATCTCTCCAACGCGCTCCAAGGTTCGGCGGTCGCAGGGTTCATGCGCGTGGCGGACACTTCCCTGCTGGAGCCGTACGCCGGGAAATACTTCGAAGCAGTCCCCGGCATCGTCAAGGAGCGCACCCACGCCCTCGCCCAGCAGATCGTTGTGGGGCTCTACCCGGCCCAGCTGACCACCCAGGCAACTGTCGACCGCACCGACGAATTCCTCGCCAGCCTGCCGGAAGAAAGCGCAGCCCTACGGCGCATGATGCTCGAAAACCGCGACGGCGTAGCCCGGGCCCTGCGAGCACGGGCAGCTGACGTCTAAAAGGAACGGTTGAGACGCCCATGCGGACAGTTCCTGGATGGCTAGACTGTCCGCATGGGCCTCAACGAACACCACTACGCACTGACTGTCCGCTGGACTGGAAACCTCGGAGAGGGCACGTCAAGCTACCGTGGATACTCTCGCGATCACGACGTCGAGATCGCCGGTTTGCCCACTTTGAAGGGCTCGTCCGATCCCACGTTCCACGGCGACCGGACCCGCTACAACCCGGAGCAGCTATTGCTCGCGGCGTTGTCACAGTGCCATATGCTGTCCTTCCTCCATGTTGCTGTGAAGCACGGCGTGGTGGTGACGGACTATCAGGACGACGCCGAAGGCCTCATGAAAATGAACCGGGACGGCAGTGGACAGTTCGAAAACGTCACTCTCAAACCGCACGTCACCATTGCCGATCCGGCACACACTTCATTGGTCCCGCAGTTGCACCACGAAGCCAACCAGGTGTGCTTTATCGCCCGCAGCGTCAACTTCCCAGTACTTCACGAGCCAGTCACGACGGCGGCAGCAGCCTAGCGCTGTTCAGCCCGCTGCGATGAGAGCTCAGCAACAAGCCGGCTTTCGGTGGCCCGGCTCAAGCCGGCCTTTCGATCCCGTTCCAGTCCACGGGTGACTTCATCCTCCAAAGTGTCCCTCAGCGTCTCCTGCCAAGGCCTTAGGGTCATCCCCTGTTCCCGCGCTGCCCGGTTGGTGCGGGCTTGGAAGCCTTCGTGTCCTGGCGGCAACCACAGCGGGACCGAGTCCGGTCCAGCCCAGTAGTCGACGCCCTGCTCCACAAGCCAGTCCTCCGCAGCCCAGATCGGCTCACCGCCGGCCGCGGCTTCAGCAGCCAGCCGGCGGGACTCGGAGATGTAGTCACCGAACGGGACGACGGCGCCCAGCGCGTTGTACGTGCCGGTCAAACCGGTCTCGGCTGCCCAAAGGATCCAGGCCGCAAGATCCCTGACATCGATGATCTGCGTGGCAGCGCCAGGGATATCCGGCACCAGCACTGGCCCGGAATTGGCGGCAAAGCGCGCGGGCCAGTAACCGTAGCGGTCCGTTCCGTCGCCTGGTCCGCCGATGAGCCCGGCCCGCACGATGTGGGCGCGGTCCCCCACCATGGCCAGCGTCATCTGTTCGATGGCCGACTTCGATTCTCCGTACGTCCCGGGCGTGCCCGCTTGGCCAGCCGGCAACGGCTCAAGCCGTTCCGCACTTTCGTCCTCGCCCGGCACTGAATGATCGGCATACACCGAACAACTGGAAACGAACGTCCAGTGTTTCGCCCTGCTGCCAAGCGACTCCAGTGCTGCCTTCGCCTGCACAGGATCACGCGAGACATCCACCACGGCATCCCAGTCCCCTGCAGCGTCCGCAAAGGCCGCCGCACCCAAGGAACGGTCCGCGCGGATCCACGTGACGCCGTCGGGCGCTTCTGCGGACGTTCCACGGGCAAGGCACGTGACGTCGTGCCCCAAAGCAACCGCGTGTCGTGCTGTTTCTGCTGATAGGAAGGCCGTACCGCCGAGGATCAGGATGCGCATGGGGACACGCTACGGCGCTAGGGTTGGAGGTGGACAGAGTGTTCCGCGCCCGGCGAACACGGGCCGACGACAAGGAGAAATCCAACCTTGACCTCCATCCCCCTGGCAGAAACCATCACCATCGAACCGGAAAACATCGATCTCGTGTCGATCCTCATCACCGTGGGCATTGGTTTGCTCGTGTGGATCGTGGCACGCTTCATCATCCTGCGCATCACCAGGCGTGTATCCGCGGGCAGCACCTTCTTCAAGAAGCCGCACTTCAAATGGGTGCAACCCGCCATCCGAGCGCTCGACCACGAACGTCGTTCGCAGCGCGCCGAGACCATCGGTTCGCTGCTGACCAGCCTCGTGAGCGTCGTGGTGGTGGTAATCGTCATCATCTACGTTCTCAAGTACATGAACGTGGACGTCGCCCCGCTGCTGACCAGCGTCGGAATCCTGGGTGTCGCCATCGGTTTCGGGGCACAGCAACTCATTCGCGACTTCCTGGCCGGAATCTTCATCACCATCGAAGACCAATACGGGATTGGCGACGTGATCGTCACCAGCGAAGTGATTGGTACGGTTGAATCCGTGGGGCTTCGCATTACGCGTGTCCGCGCTGAGGACGGCGCCATCTGGTACCTGCGCAATGGCGAAATCCTGCGTGTGGGCAACCGCTCGCAGGGCGACTATGTGCCGCTCGAGACACCCGCTTCGGACGACGACGGACGCGGCACCGCTCCGGCGGCAGTCGCAGCCACGGCGC
This sequence comes from Paenarthrobacter sp. NPDC092416, assembly GCF_044755025.1. NCBI lineage: Bacteria > Bacillati > Actinomycetota > Actinomycetes > Micrococcales > Micrococcaceae > Paenarthrobacter > Paenarthrobacter sp. NPDC092416. Next base: position 33,779 of record NZ_JBIVQG010000007.1, on the reverse strand, counting down.
CGGGCGCCGTGCGCCCCACCAAGGATCACGAGGAGAAAGCAAGTGAGTGACATGACCGGTGAGCAGGGTGTGCCCGCACAGCTACCAGTGGCAGAGGCCGGGCCACGTCGCCAGCTGATGCAGAACGACCCCTTTAGCCAGCCCGCCTACACGGACAGTTTCTACGCAGCCATTGGCGGGCATGAGACGTTCGTGAAGCTCATCGACGTCTTTTACGACGGCGTCGCCGGGGACCCACTGTTGCGGCCCATGTATCCCGAAGAGGACCTTGGGCCCGCCAAGCGGCGCTTCCTCATGTTCCTGGAGCAGTACTGGGGCGGTCCCACCACCTACAGCGACGAACGTGGCCACCCCCGCTTGCGCATGCGGCACATGCCGTTCCGGGTCACGCCGGAGGCCAAGGACCGCTGGTTGTTCCACATGCGGGCAGCCGTCGACTCATTGGAACTTTCGCCCCTGCACGAGGGCACGCTCTGGGACTACATGGAGCGCGCGGCTTTGACCATGGTCAACAGCCCGTCGGCGGTCTAAGCAGGTCGTGAAGGCGAGGTCTTGGAAACGCGGATCTTGGGAAGGCTGGTTTTAGAAACCGAGGCCCAGGCCGGCGCCCGTGCGGACCAGCACGTGACCGCGCGGACCGCTCAGGCGGAACCAACGGCCGTTGCGGAACACCTGCTGCTCACCATCACCCAGGAACCCGAGGGCGAAAGCGGCGAAAGCCGCGCCTGCCGGGACATTGTTCAGGTCCGGCAGGTCCCGGCCCCACACGGCAGCGCGTGCGGTGTTCACCACCGCCGCGCCGGCCAGTGCCGGCACTACGCCTGCCACTTCTGCAATTCCCGCCTCCGCGGCCGACTTGAGATCGGCGTCGGTCACGGTACCTACTGCCTCCCAGCCGCTCCGCGGCGCACCCACGCCGGCCCACGACTCAGAAACGGTCGACGGCGGGATGGGGAGTTCGACGTCCGTGGCGCCTGAGCGGGCCAGACGGTCCATGACCGAGGCCAGCGTAACTGTGACGTCCGCCTGTGCGGGCTCAGCCAGGGCCATGGTCCGTAGACCAAGAATCGTGGGGGTTGACTCCCCCAGGATCCGGGGCCGCAGTACGCAGACATAAGCGGCCAATACCTGACCGGCAGCCTGCAATCGGATGGCTCCGTCATCAATGCTCTTGGCGCGGGTAACGAAGGTCCGCAGGTCCACAAGGTCACGGGGATCGGCGAAACGGAAGGACTGGGTCAGGACATCTGTCACACCATCGACTCTACCGGCATGTCCGCTGTTGAGAGGGGTCAGGGTGCCGTCTAGAGTCGAACCATGACTGACACGAATGCTGACCTCGAGGTGGAGGCGCCCGCCGAGGATCCCATGGAAGTGCTGATCGACTTACTGGATCTGGGCGACTTCGACGGCGCCCGGACCAACGAGGACATCTTCCTGGGGCCATCCCAGAAACAGCCCCGGCACCGCGTCTTCGGAGGCCAGGTGCTGGCACAATCCATGATGGCTGGAATGCGCACCGTCGAGGCTGATCGCGTTGCCCATTCCATGCACGGGTATTTCCTGCGGCCCGGCGACGCCAATAAGCCCATTACCTTCGGCGTGGAACGTCTGCGTGATGGCCGGTCCTTCTCGGCCCGTCGAGTACATGCCTACCAGGACGGCGTACCTATCCTGTCGATGATTGCCTCGTTCCAAGTTGAAGACGAAGGCCTGGACCATCAGGCAGCCATGCCGGAAGGTATCCCGGACCCGGAATCATTGCCGAGCACCGCTGAACTGTTGTCGCAATACGATCACCCCCTGGCACGGCACATGTCCTCGGAGAGGCCGTTCGACGTCCGCCACGTCGATCCCGCACTCTACGTCTCCCCTCCCACCGAGCACGTGGCCACCAATGCCGTTTGGATGAAGACCATGGGGCCGTTACCCGATGACCCCAATCTGCACAGGGCTGCCTTGGCGTACGCCAGTGACTACACGCTCCTCGAGTCCATCCTCCGCAAGCATGGCCTCGCATGGATGACGCCCGGCATGAGCGTCGCCAGCTTGGACCACGCCATGTGGTGGCACCGTCCGGCCCGGGTGGATGAGTGGATGCTGTACGTTCAGGAGTCCCCCAGCGCGCAAGGAGCACGCGGCCTCGCGACCGGTCGGATTTTCAACCGCGAAGGCCTGCACGTCGCCACCGTAGCCCAGGAAGGCATGGTCAGGGTTCCGTAGTCCGTTCTTTCCCTAAAATGCAGCGATGGCCGGTCCCATAGGGACCGGCCATCGCTGCATTTTCGCCCGTCGGCTACCCGGAATCAGTCGCGGGTAAGGCGGCGGTGCGTGACGCGGTGCGGCTTCGCGGCATCGGGGCCGAGGCGCTCCACCTTGTTCAGTTCATACGAATCGAAGTTGCCCTCGAACCAGTACCACTTGGACGGGTTCTCGTCGTCACCTTCGTAGGCCAGGATGTGGGTGGCCACTCGGTCCAGGAACCAGCGATCGTGCGAGACCACAACTGCGCAACCCGGGAATTCGAGGAGTGCGTTTTCGAGGCTGCTCAGCGTTTCGACGTCGAGGTCGTTGGTCGGTTCGTCGAGGAGCAGAAGGTTTCCACCCTGCTTGAGGGTCAACGCGAGGTTCAGGCGGTTGCGCTCACCACCGGAGAGGACACCTGCCTTCTTCTGCTGGTCCGGACCCTTGAACCCGAAAGCCGATACGTAGGCACGCGACGGCATTTCGACCTGACCAACCTGGATGTGGTCCAGGCCGTCGGAAACGACCTCCCACAGCGTCTTGTTGGGGTCGATTCCGCCACGGGACTGATCCACGTAGGAAATCTTGACCGAATCGCCGATCTTCAGTTCACCGGCATCCAGCGGCTCCATGCCAACGATCGTCTTGAAAAGCGTGGACTTACCAACACCGTTGGGGCCGATGACGCCAACGATGCCGTTACGGGGCAAGGAGAAGGACAGGTCTTCGATCAGAACGCGATCGTCGAAGCCCTTCTTCAGGTCCTTGGCCTCAATGACCAAGCTACCGAGGCGCGGTCCCGGCGGGATCTGGATCTCTTCGAAATCGAGCTTGCGAGTGCGCTCAGCCTCAGCTGCCATTTCCTCGTAGCGGGCCAGACGGGCCTTGGACTTGGTCTGGCGGCCCTTGGCGTTGGAGCGGACCCACTCAAGTTCCTCGGTGAGCCGCTTGGACAGCTTTGCGTCCTTCTTGCCTTGGACTTCGAGGCGCGCCTTCTTCTTCTCCAAGTACGTGGAGTAGTTGCCCTCGTAGGGGTACAGGTGGCCACGGTCGACTTCAGCGATCCACTCTGCAACGTGGTCCAGGAAGTAACGGTCGTGGGTCACGGCGAGGACAGCACCGGGGTACTGGGAGAGGTGCTGCTCAAGCCAGAGCACGCTTTCGGCGTCCAAGTGGTTGGTGGGCTCGTCGAGCAGCAGCAGGTCCGGCTTCTGCAGGAGGAGCTTGCAGAGCGCTACGCGTCGGCGCTCACCACCGGAGAGTACGGTGACGTCGGAATCGGCAGGCGGGCACCGCAGGGCATCCATAGCCTGCTCGAGCTGGGAGTCGATATCCCAGGCGTCCGCTGCGTCGATGGCTTCCTGGAGCTTACCCATCTCATCCAGGAGAGTGTCGTAATCAGCGTCAGGGTTGGCCATCTCTTCAGAGATCTCGTTGAAACGCTGGATCTTGCCGTAGATCTCGCCAACGCCTTCCTGGACGTTGCCCAGAACAGTCTTTTCCTCGTTCAGCGGCGGTTCCTGCAGGAGGATGCCCACGGTGTAGCCGGGGCTGAGGCGGGCCTCGCCGTTGGAGGGGGTGTCCAGTCCGGCCATGATCTTCAGGATGGTGGACTTACCAGCACCGTTCGGGCCCACGACGCCAATCTTGGCGCCGGGGAAGAACGACATGCTGACATCGTCCAGAATAAGTTTGTCGCCAACGGCTTTGCGAGCCTTGGTCATCGTGTAAATGAATTCCGCCATGCCCTTAAATCTAGTGGCAAGGCGCGCAGAACTCACATTCGGTCCACGATACCCCTCTAACGGGCGTCTCCGACGAAGCATTTGCCCGTGGCGAGGACCGGAAGCACAGAGACAACCACGCCACCATCACGGATTTGTCCGACCACGCATGTCTCGCCGGTCAATGCTGCGGCCTCCATTGCATCGACGTCCAGACCCGTGGGGGTCCTGCTGACCGACACTTCCAGGTTCGCCGCAGGAACACCGGCCGTCACAAGTGCCGCGCGCAACGCCTCACGCTCCGGCTTGGGGTTCGCGGCGATGAACTGTTTCAGGGTGGCTTCCATGGTGGCCGTTGTGGCTGCCACTGCAGGGTCAACGTCCGATGGCGCTGTGGCTGTAGTTGTACTTGTCGTTGTGCCCGGAGCCGGCGTGGCAGCGGGCTTCGCGGCAGGTTCACTGCAGGCCGTCAAGGCCAAAGCCGCCACGATCACCGCGATCCCGGAAACGCCGGCCTTCAATCGGAAAGCGCTGTGCGGCCTGCTGTGTCCTGGTGTGGTTCCCCTGCTCATCACGTAGCCATTGTGCCATTCACTTGAGCCTTGGACGGGCGTAGCGTTTCGGAAAGGACAGTTTTGAAGCACGTGCTGGGAGAAGGAGGCGAGCAAAATGAAGGCACAAGGACGCGATGCGAAGGAGTCAACCACTGTCGCCGCGTCGCGCGAAAAAGTGTGGAAGGCCCTGACTCCCTGACTGATCCTGCACTCGTGAAGCAGTACTTCCTCGGAACCAATGTGTCGTCATCATGGAAAGAGGGTGAACCGATCACGTTTTCCGGGGAGTGGAACGGCAAGTCTTACAAGGACAAGGGCATCATTCTGGACATCACTCCGCTGGAACTGCTGCGCATCAGCCACTACAGCCCGCTGACAGGGCTGCCTGATGTTCCAGAGAACTACCACACCGTGGAGTACCGCCTGCAAGAGGCTGGAGCAGGAACCACGGTCACCATCACGCAAGGAAACAACAAAAGTGACGCCGAAGCAGATGAATCGTCAGCTACATGGCGGCTGATTCTTCAAAACCTCAAGGAGTTCCTCGAGGGGAAAGACTAAAAGAAAATCCCCTGGAACTTCGCTGAGTTCCAGGGGATTTTTGTGCCCCAGGAGGGAATCGAACCCCCGACCGGCGGATTAGAAGGCCGCTGCTCTATCCCCTGAGCTACTGGGGCGCACTGGCGCCAACTCCAGCCTAAGCCGGTTGCGCCACAAAGAGTTTACAGTGCGTTGAGCATGCATCACGTCAAACAGGACTCCTCCTCCACAAGCTGTCCATCACGGTGGTTATGCACATACACGCGTTGGCCTCTCGCGGGAGTGTTTTTCATGAATGAAGCTGAAGGAGCCGGACAGGCACTTCACCACATTCAAAGGACAATCCATGAACGACACCATCACCGTCCGCGGCTTCGTCGCCTCGGAGGTCAAGAGCTCCACCACGACGCACGGAACATCCACTGCCTCGTTCCGGCTGGGCACCACTGAGCGGCGATACGACCGCACCACCAGTACGTGGATTGACGGCAATACCAACTGGTACACGGTTCAAAGTTTCCGGTATCTGGCAGGTCACGTCGGTTGCAGCGTGAAAAAGGGACAGCGTGTCATCGTGGTCGGCCGGCTCCGCTTGCGCGAATGGGAGCACGAAGGTCGGACCTACCACGTCGCGGAGATCGATGCCGACTCGGTGGGCCATGACCTCATGTGGGGCTCGGCCAATTTCACGCGGATGAACGGAACGTCGGCTCCTGCAGGAACCACGGCCAGCGGAGAGTCGTCCTCTGCCAATGACTGGGCGGAAGGTGACGACGGGCAGGCGCCGCCGGAGGAGGAAGAAGGCACCACGGCGGAGATCGAAGAAGCCGACGGCGTCAACCTCACGGTCAACACTGTCACCGGCGAGTTGGTCGACGCCCTCGCGTGAACTCAGGATCCCGAAATCACTACCCGGGCCAGGCGCCGTGCCTATTCTGGGTCCATGGCCAAAGCTGACGCCGACGACGCCCTGACCACTCATGCCGCAACATGGACCGCTGTTGAATCACTTTTTGGGGACAGAGGCGAGCCTTCCCGGTGCTGGTGCCGCTGGTTCGCCCTGTCCGCCAAGGAGTGGAAGTCGACGTCGCAGGACGAACGCAAGAAACTCTTCAAGGCAACGTTCGACGACGAGCCGGCACCTGGAGTTCTCGCATTCCGGGAGGGAGTACCCGTCGGGTGGTGTGCGGTGGAACCGAAGGCAAACTACCCGCGTTTGGAACGGTCCCGGCTCGCTGGCTCCGCAGGCATGTCCTCACCGGACGACGAACAGCTGTGGTCAGTGACCTGTTTCGTTGTTGCTCCAGCACATCGTCGCACCGGAGTGGCAGCAGCGCTCCTTGACGCTGCCGTGGATCATGCATTGGGCAACGGCGCAGACATGATCGAGGCCTACCCTGTGGACACCGAACTCAGGCCAAAGGCTGGGGCATCGGAGCTCTTCCACGGCACTGTTTCGCTCTTCACCAATGCAGGGTTCTCGGTTGTCTCCAGGGCTATCCCGGGCCGGGCCCTGGTCAGGTACAACCGAGAGGGTCACGCCGCTACGGCAGCGTCAGGATGACGGGCCCCTCAGCTGTCACAGCCACTGTGTGTTCGCTGTGGGCGGCCCGCCTCCCATTCGCGGAACGCAGGGTCCATTCATCCTCGTCGTGGTAGTAGTCGTCCTTGCCGCCGAGGATCAGCATGGGCTCGATCGCAATAACCAAACCTTCTTCAAGCTTGATACCTCGACCCGGACGGCCCATGTTGGGAACCGGCGGCTCGGCGTGCATCGTCCTGCCGATGCCGTGTCCGCCGTGGTCGGCGAGCAGGCCGTATCCCGCGCGCTTGGCCTCGCCGCCAATTGCGTAGGCAAGATCGCCCATCTTGTTTCCGATGCGGGCCGCCTCAATGCCTCGAGCCAGTGCGGCCTCTGTTGCATCGATCAATTGCTGGTCCGCAGGGTTGGCGGTTCCTACGATGAAGCTGATGGCCGAGTCCCCGCACCACCCCTCCACAAACGCTCCGCAGTCAACGCTAAGGAGGTCACCGTCCTGCAAGACGTAGCCATTGGGAATCCCGTGCACCACGGCATCATTCACGCTGGCACAAATGACGCCGGGAAAAGGTACGGAAGCCCACCGGGGATGGTAATCAAGGAAGGCAGGCTTGGCCCCGGCATCCGCGATCACGGTGGCAGCTACGTCGTCGAGCTCTTTCAGTGATACACCAACCGCCGCATGCTTCTTGACCGCAGCCAGGGCATTGGCCACCACCCGCCCTGCCTCACGCATCGTCGCAATCTGATCGGGTGACTTCAGCATGGACATGGGTTCCTCCGCTACTTGACGCACGGCGAGTGCTGGATGGTGAGTGCACGGCGTCGGGCTCCGGAGCCGCAAACAAGGGCACGAACATCTTCACTCTACGTCCAGCTCACACCACCTGCGAGACCCTCCCCAGGGCAGGGACGCGATGCAATAGGCCAGGACGCGAGCTTTCCAGTCATTGGCCGGCCGGGCTCTACAGTGGAGGCATGGATAACACGGCGCTCATTCAGGAAATCCGTGCCAAGCTTCGTGCTGCTGGCGATCCCGAACGCGCAGGCGGCGCACAGGCTTACATGAAATCTGACATGCCGTCCTGGGGTGTCCGGGTTCCCGAGGTGCGCCGTATCGTCAAAGCTGCCGTAAAACAGTTTCCCATCACATCGCCCGCCGTCTTGCGCGAAACTGTGCTTCGAATGTGGCGCGAAGCTGAAGCCCGTGAGGAGCGCTACGCCGCGATTGACCTGACAGGCTTGCGTTTGGTCCGGCATGACCTGGACATGCTTCCCGTTTACGAGGAAATCATCCGTACTGGCGCCTGGTGGGACCTGGTGGACGGTGTGTCCGGCCGGATCTGTGCGCTCTTGCTCGCACACAGGGCGACGCTGACCCCGCTGCTGCTCGAGTGGTCCACCGACGACGATATGTGGATTCGACGGGCGTCAATTACGTCCCAGTTGGCCGCCAAGTCCGTGACCGATGCGGGTCTGCTGGCGGCCGTCATTAAACCCAATCTGGCCGACAAGGAATTTTTCATCCGCAAAGCCATCGGTTGGGCGCTGCGGGAATACAGCAAGACAGACCCGGCATGGGTCAGGGCGTTCGCCGCGGAGAATGGGCCGGCGCTCAGCCCATTGTCTGCAAGGGAAGCCGTTCGGAACCTACCACCGCGCTGACGCTCCGCGGTGGCTGACGCCGCCCGGCGCCTGGCCCCGCAGTGTCGCCGACGCTGCACGTCCAATGTCCGGGCACGTGACGTCCTGTGGGCCTCAGATAATGGGGCGATGTCCTGGTTCGTCACGCTTGCGGAACAGGCTCTTGGTTTTGGGATCCACAAAGATCAAATAGACCGCGAAGAGCAGGGCAATGATCGCTGCGGCGTTCCGGGCCAAGGTCAGGGCAAGTCCGAGATCTTCACTCTGCAGGTACGGGAACACGTCCAGCTGATCGGAGATTGCGTAGACCATGAAGAACGAGACCACGAAGTAGACTGCCTTGACTTGCCAATCATTGCGGATGCCAGTGACAGCGAACAGTGGTATCAGCCAGACGACGTACCAGGACTGGATCATCGGAGCCAACAACACGATGGCCGCGAACGCCAAGGTGAGCCTGCGCATCAGCCGGTCATGCTCACCCCGGAAAACCTGCCAGCCCACCGCTGCCACCATGAGCAGCTTGCCGGCGTCGTAGACCCACTTCGCCATGCCCCAACCATCAAGTCCGAAGACGTTGAAGATCGAGGCCACCACCAGGCCGATCAAGCCGATGGGCGCGTACCAGATCCAAACACTGCCCGGTGCGGACAGGCCCTTTACCCAGCCAAAACCAAAACCGTTCACGAGGCTCAACGCATAAAGAAGCCCGAAAGTCAGGGCAGCAGTCAAGAACCAGTAGAGGATCTTGCGTGGCCACGATGCACCCTTGCCGGCCCACAGGAGGCCGATAAAGGGAAGGAAGACAATCGTGATGGGCTTGACGGAAATGGACAAAGCGACCAAGACAATGCCGAGGATGACCCGACGGGTTGCACAGTAATAGAGTCCGGCAAGAGCCAGACCGATCATGAGGGCGTCGTTGTGGACGCTGGCAATGAAGTTGGTCAGGAAGAGCGGATTCGCTGCAGTCAGCCACAGGGCGCGGTGGGGATTCACTCCGTGGAGTTCGGCGAGTTTGGGCACATAGATAATGCAGAGAATTACTCCCACCACAGCGACCAGCCGGAACAGCATGATGCTTGCCTCTGGCTGGACGTTGGTCACCCAGACCACAAACTGCTCAATCCAGAGGAAGAGCTGACCATAGGGTACTGGTGCCTCGGTCCACATCTTGTCCGCGCCCAGCTGGAAGTAGTTGGGCAAAGCTGAGATCCCGTTTTCGTAGGGGTTTATTCCCTCGACCATGAGACGTCCTTGGCCGATGTAGGCATAGACGTCCCTGCTGAAAAGCGGGACCGTGAACATCATGGGCAAGCCCCAGGCAACCACAGCCTGAAGTGTCGCCTTGCGGGCTTCCAGACCCCAGACCCGGACCCGCTGGCCCAACCTCAACCACGCGCGTACGAGCAGCATGCCGCCAATGGCCAACAGGACGATGGACAATCCGACGCCGACGCCTTCGGTTCGCATCCAGATGAACAGTGGGAGGCGACGCAACTCCGAGATGGGCGCGAGCCAACCAACACCCAGCGAACCGGCCACGAGGAACACCGAACCAATAAAACCGGCAATCAGTGGCGAGCGGGCGTTATCCACTTCACTGAGGGCCGCCTCGGCGGGCGGCGCGTCAGTCCCTGCCTTGTGGGCGGTGGGTAGAGGCACCGTCATGTGGTCTTCGTCCAATCGTTTGCCCGGGTGTGGTTCGGGACGGAAAAGTCTGCATCTCTGAGGGCTTTCGCGGCAGGAAGAAACGACACTGCCACGCTCAAAAATCGTACCATCGGAGCACTTGGAACCGGCTGAAGGATAGGCTAGGCGCGTGCCTATTACTAATGAACGCATCGTCTGGATCGACTGCGAAATGACCGGTCTGGACCTCAAGAACGACGCCTTGATCGAGGTCGCAGCCTTGGTGACCGACTCCGAGCTCAATATCCTGGGTGATGGCGTGGACGTCGTCATCAAGCCGGACGACGCAGCGCTGGAACAGATGAACGACTTCGTGCGCGACATGCACACCCGCTCGAAGCTGTTGGATGAACTTCCGCAAGGCAAGACCATGGCTGAAGCCGAGGCGCAGGTGCTTGAGTACATCGAGAAGTGGGTTCCGGATCCCCGTAAGGCTCCCCTCGGAGGCAACTCGGTGGGAACGGACCGGATGTTCCTTGCACGGGACATGCCCAACATCGTCGAACACCTCCACTACCGCGTGATCGATGTCAGCACCATCAAGGAACTCTCGCGCCGCTGGTTCCCTCGGGCGTACTTCCAGTCGCCGGCCAAGCACGGCGGCCACCGCGCCCTGGGCGACATCAAGGATTCCATCGACGAGCTGCGCTACTACAGGGAGGCCGTTTTCGTCCCCGCCCCGGGCCCGGACACAGCGACTGCCCAGCGCATTTCCAAGGACATCATCGCCACAGCCGAGACCCTGGGATCCACGGAAGGGATGTGATCTGCGCCATTTTTGAAGGTTTTTTTGCCGAAACCGGCAAAAGTGGCATTTTCACCTCCAAACAGCAGGTAAGCTATTTGTCGTTGCCTTCACGGAAAGCCGGTCATACGGACTAGCCGATAAAGGCACATGGTGGGCGTAGCTCAGTTGGCAGAGCGCCTGGTTGTGGTCCAGGAGGTCGCGGGTTCAACCCCCGTCGCTCACCCCACCGAGATTGGCTGTAGAGCCGGTTTCCACGAAGGCCGCACCGGTTATCCGGTGCGGCCTTTGTTTTGTTTAGACCCGTATGCGGACCGAACAGTCCGACGCCGGACCAACGAGATCCACTAAGGAAGAACTGACATGACCGTCCTGCCAGTGACCATTTGGGGCGAACCCGTTCTGCACCGCCGGGCGAGCGAAGTCGAGGTGTTCGACGACGAACTCAGGACGCTGATCGCAGACATGTTCGAGACCAACGACGCCGCAAACGGAGTTGGCCTCGCGGCTCCCCAGGTTGGCGTCGGCAAGCGCATCTTCGTCTACAAGTACGCCAATGATGACGATGTTCCGGAACAGGGCGTCCTGGTGAATCCCGTGCTGACCCTGTCCAAAGTCTCGGGCGCCCTCCCTGATCCGGAGGAGGACATTGAAGGGTGCCTGTCATTCCCCGGTGAGCACTATCCACTGCAGCGCGCTGAATGGGCTCGGGTCCAGGGTTTTGACGGCGATGGCAACCCGGTGGACTTCGAGGCCACCGGCTGGTTCGCACGCGTCATGCAGCACGAGTTCGACCATCTCGACGGGAAGCTCTACGTGAACCGCCTCGTTGACCGCTACGCGAAAAAGGCGCTTAAGCAGGCCAAACGAAACGGTTGGGGCGTTCCGGGCCTGACGTGGATGCCCGGCGTCGATCCTGATCCCTTCGGACACTGACCCGCCATGACCGGAACCGGACGTGCTGAGCTCTTCTCGCTCCTTGACATCACCGGCGCCGACGCCGGTGAGTGTCGCCGAATCCTCGCTTCGCCGCCCAACGCATCGGTCCAGCGCGCTCTCGCGGCTCTTGAGGAGCGGCTCGGTACGTTTCCAACGGCGAGCATTACCTCTTCCGACATTAGCGAAGTCGAGTGGGTAGAGGCGTTGCTGCGCTTCGCGCCCGCCGTTCACGAGTACCATCTCGCCCAAGGGGTGGACGCGGATACCTCTGCAGCAACGTTGGCAGACATGGGACTTCAGCTGCGCATTAACAGGCGCGTCCACGGGCAGTTTGGGCTGGACACCTGGGGTTGGCTCACATTGCACATGGCTGGCAATCTCTTCCGGCTCGGCAGGCTGCAGTTCCATTTGGTCCGTGCCGAGGCAAATCAATCAAGCGCAAAGTCGCAGTGGGTGCTCGGAGTGCACATCCCGGAAGACGGCGGGCTCTCGCGCGCCTTGGTTGATGCCAGCTTCGAGGAAGCGAGGTCCTTCTTTGCCCGCTGCTTCCCTGACAAACCAGTGGCAACAGCCACCTGCGATTCGTGGATGCTGGATCCCTACCTTCTCGCCAAGCTGCCCGAGAGCAACATCGCGGGCTTCGCCCGCCGCTTCACGGTGGACCGCTGCACCGATGCGCCCACAGACGCCGTGTACTTCACGTTCCGCCACCGCGGACTCGAGAACCTGGACAGCCTCCCCCGGGAGACGTCCCTCCAACGCGTGGTCTTGGAAAGAATTGACGACGGCGGCACCTGGCAACTGGGTCACGGTCACCTCGCCCTGTAGACGCCGGTCAGCGCCGCCATACTCCTTTGAACGATCGCTCAGGACGCGCGAATGGTTTGTTGACCGGGGCAGGAAGAAAGAACCCGCTTCATGGCTTCCTTCTCGGCGTCCGTGACCCACAATTTATAGGCCGCTTTGACGGAGATTTGGCGTGCAACGTAGTGGCAGCGGAAATTCTTGTTCGCCGGCAACCAGGTAGCAGCATCTCCGGCGCCCTTCTTCACGTTGGCGGGACCGTCGGCGGCGATGAGGTTCAAGGGATCATTCGCGAAGCTCTGACGCTGCGTTGATGACAATCGCTGGGCTCCCTTTTGCCACGCGTCTGCAAGGGCTACCACATGGTCGATTTGTACGGCCGCGCTGGTGTCCTGTCCCCTGTGGAATGACATTCGGACCCCGGTGTACGGCTCGTGAAACTCCCCCGCCGCAACCTTGCATTTGGAACCGGCGGTGAATTCCACGGAGGACAGATCACGACGCAGGATGTCATTGCGCGTATCGCACCCGTTGCGGTCAACGTCCTGCCACGCTTGGCCGAAGGCGGTCCGTTCGTAGTTGTCCTTCGGCGCCCTCCCTTTGACTTCAAGGTGCTCCAAAGCGTCAGCCGCGCTGCCTGCAGGAACGGGGACGGGTTCGGCAACGGACTTCATCCAGACGGGATCGAAAACGGGTGCCTGGCTTGGGCCGGCCACGGACGGCTGCGACGCTTCGAACTGGCCGGTAGTGAAGAACCAAGAGAGCCCACCCACCACTGAGACAGCGATCAGGGCAACAATGGCCCATGCTTGCCTGGCCCGGCGGCGGGCGCGTTTGTAGGCAGTCCAGGTGATACTCAAGGGGCTCCGTCCAATCGGGGTGGATGTTGTCCTTCGAGCGTAGGACAACGCCCCGACAGTCAGAGCCGGTTTCCACAGTGTGTAGGAGAAGTCACACTGTGCAGGTGTTCAGAACCCTGTTTATTGCTCACGCATGACGCGTTGCAGGTCTTCCGCGGCTACCGCAAGAAGCCCACGCAACTGTTCAACACGCTCGGGTGTGACATCGCCTGTGGCATGGCCTGCCACTGCCTGATCCAAGAGCCGTTGGGCTTCTTTGTGGTTGGCGCGTGCTACGTCAAGTGCGTGCTCAAGGGTGGTGTCGTGCTGCAGCGTCGATTCATTTTCCATGAACCCATTTTGGTCAGGTTTCCCGGCTGATACCAGTAACTCAGCCGGGAAACCCGGGATTACTTCTGAGTTAGGCGTTGGCTGCCTGAAGGGCAGCAATCGGTGCAACTACGTCGCGGGCCGGGAACGACGGCGGGTTGACGCCGGCCATTTCCTCCATGACCCGGACCACCTGGCACGAGTAGCCGAACTCGTTGTCGTACCAAACGTAGAGGACAAGGTTCTTGTCGTTGGAGATGGTCGCGAGACCGTCCACGATGCCTGCACGGCGGGAACCGACGAAGTCGGTGGAAACGACATCCGGCGAGTCGATGTAGTCGATCTGCTTGCGCAGTTCAGAGTGCAGCGACATTTCACGCAGGTAGTCGTTGACTTCGTCGCGGGTGGTTCCGTTCTCAAGGTTCAAGTTGAGGATCGCCATGGAAACGTCCGGGGTGGGAACGCGGATGGCGTTACCTGTCAGCTTGCCCTGGAGTTCCGGCAGCGCCTTGGCAACGGCCTTGGCGGCACCAGTTTCCGTAATGACCATGTTCAGCGCTGCGGAACGGCCGCGGCGATCGCCCTTGTGGAAGTTGTCGATCAGGTTTTGGTCGTTCGTAAACGAGTGGACCGTCTCCACGTGGCCATGGATGATGCCGAACTTGTCGTTGATCGCCTTCAGCACCGGGGTGATGGCATTCGTGGTGCACGATGCAGCGGTGACGATCTTGTCGTCGTCGGAGATATCGCGCTGGTTGATGCCGTGCACGATGTTCTTGAGGTCGCCCTTGCCCGGAGCAGTCAGCAGGACGCGGGCAACGCCCTTGCTCTGCAGGTGCTGGGAAAGTCCCTCGGCGTCGCGCCAGCGGCCGGTGTTGTCCACCACCAGGGCATCCTTGATGCCATAAGCGGTGTAGTCCACGGTTGCGGGGTTGTCCGAGTAGATGACCTGGACCTGCACGCCGTTGGCGGTGATCGTGTTGGCTTCTTCATCCACGCGGATGGTGCCCTCGAAGGAACCATGCACGGAGTCACGGCGCAGCAAGCTGGCGCGCTTCACGAGGTCGTTCTCGGCGCCCTTGCGGACAACGATGGCACGCAGGCGCAGGCCGTGGCCACCGCCGGCCTTTTCGATGAGGATGCGGGCCAGGAGGCGACCGATGCGCCCGAAGCCATAGAGCACGACGTCGGTGCTGGTGCGGTCGTCAGCGCCGCGTTTGCCTACGATTTCAGCGAGTTCGGCGCGAAGGAACTCATCCAGCGACGCGCCGGCTGCCTCGGCCCGGAACTTCTCCGTCAGGCGGGCGATGTCAATGGCTGCAGCGCCGAGCTCAAGTTCCGCCAAGGCGTTCAACAGGGGTGCGGTCTCTTCGAGCAGGAGCTCGGTGTTGCTCATCCGGCGCGCAAAGCGGTGTGCCTTCAGGATGTTCATGGTCGACTTGTTGATCAGGCTCCGGCCGTGGATGCTGGTGACCACGTTGTTTTCCCGGTACAACCGGCCGATTACCGGAATCATGGCCTCGGCGAGAGCCTCCCGGCCCATCCACTTATCAAGACAAGAATCTGACGTCTGGCTCACAGAACTACCTTCCTTGGGTCAACCACATACGTCCTCGTATGCAGATGGCAGCGGCCGCCCGGAGTAATCCTGCGGCACATGCGCCAGCGGGCTTCGGTCCACCCACAGCGCCTTGAACGAGAGCAAAGAAAATCCGCCGGCTGCGAACGCAGTCCCGGCGGCAGAACATCTACGTTCAATAACCATTCTAGGGCGGAAGAAAGGGCTACAGGCGGCCCGGAGGCGTGAAATCACTCACACAGCAGTGATCCACACGGTCACAAACGGGTGGGATGGCGCAGCACCAAGCTTGGCAAAGCCCGATTGCGTCCGCATCGACATACGGTTCTGACTATTGCCTGCCGACCCCTTGTGGTGGATGGGTTGACCGATACGCCGGGTTCTGTCATCCCCTGCCGTTGCCGGCAAGGGAGTAGCGGCCATCCATCTACGAACGCCGTTGCCGACGCCCTCAAGCAGCCTACCCGGACACTCGGGCGAGCAGCCCTCAAACGTGCCCTGTCTGGCCTTGCTCCGGGTGGGGTTTACCTAGCCTCCCCGGTCACCCGGGGAGCTGGTGGTCTCTTACACCACCGTTTCACCCTTACCTGCTGCCACGTGATGCAAACATCACGCAGCGCAGGCGGTCTGTTTTCTGTGGCACTGTCCTGCGGGTTACCCCGAGTGGGCGTTACCCACCACCCTGCTCTGCGGAGCCCGGACGTTCCTCGAGCCACTTGCGTGACGCGCGGCCGCCTGGTCAACCCATCCGCCGTCCAGTCTACCGGCGTCGAAGCCTGCTCCTGTCCCCGGTAATATCGACTGGTGCTGATTCTGCTGCCGCCCTCTGAAGGCAAGACCCCCGCCATCCATGGTCCCGCCGTTGATTGGGAATCCCTGAGCTTTCCCGAGCTGAACCCGTACCGTGCAAAGGTGCTGGAATCGTTGGGCACGGTCAGCGCGCACGAGGACGCCCTCGCCCTGCTGGGCGTTGGCGCATCGCTGAAGGACGACGTCGAACGTAATACGCGACTGCACGCCGAACCCGCTGCACCCGCCCACCAGGTCTACTCCGGTGTCCTGTACGACGCTCTTGGCTATAACTCAATGACGCCTGCGCAACGCCGTAAGGCCACCGAATCT
This sequence comes from Paenarthrobacter sp. NPDC092416, assembly GCF_044755025.1. Taxonomy (NCBI): domain Bacteria; kingdom Bacillati; phylum Actinomycetota; class Actinomycetes; order Micrococcales; family Micrococcaceae; genus Paenarthrobacter; species Paenarthrobacter sp. NPDC092416. The sequence continues at coordinate 17,483 of NZ_JBIVQG010000007.1, read as the reverse complement.
GTTCTGGTGGTTTCCGCTCTGTGGGGCGCAATCGGCTTTGGCGACCACGTCCCGGCCTACCGGCTTTCCATGGGAACTGCTTTGCCCGACGTCGGACGCCTCGCCACTTATTGGAAGCCTCAGTTGAACGCTGCCCTCGCCAGGCGCTCCGAAGGGGAACTTCACGTGGACTGCCGCTCCAGTACTTACGCGGCGGCGTGGGCTCCCCCGGCTGCGCAGACCGTCACCATCAATGTGTTCAACGAGGCAAACGGCAAACGCACCGTGGTCAGCCACTTCGCCAAGCACACCCGCGGTGAACTTGCCCGCCACCTTCTCACCCGGCGCGGCAAGGCGCCGGCGAGTCCTGAACAACTGCTGAAGGCTGCCAGTGAGATGTGGACTGCGGAACTTGTGGCGGGAACGGCGCGCAAGCCGCACGCGCTCAACATCATCCTGTCGAGCTAGACCACCAACAAATTTTTAGTTCCACTCCGCCGAACGGACCAGGATCACGCCGGAATCGGGGCAGAAGACAATCTCATCCTCGGAAGCGGCTTTCACTTCGGCGAGGTCTCCGGGGCTCAGCATCATGCCCGACCCTTCGGACTTGCCGTGGAACAGCCGGGCGGCCCCTACGCCACGCTTGGCGATCGTCTTCTCATAAACAGCCAACATTCCGGCGTCAAGCGACTCCGCGAATGCGGCCCGTTGGCCGCGAACCGTGGTTTCCTCGGCAACGATCTCAGCGATGGCTGCATCGAGTTCGGCGCGGATGCTGCCGAAGGATCCCTGGATATCGTCGACGATTGCCTGCTGCGCCGCTTGGCGTTCGCGGAGCGTATCCAGGCGCTCCAGGATTTCCAGCTCAACATCTTCCAAGTCCGAACGGCGCTTGTTCAGTGATGCAATGTCGCTCTGCAAAGCGACGAGGTCCTTCGACAAACCTGTTCCGCTGTTGAGCCTGGCTTCGTCACGTTCGATGCGTGAGGCCACTTGTTCGACGTCGGCCTCCGAACGCCGCAGCTCTGCCTCGGCGTCGTGGACGGCAACCTTCGCCGTGCCCAGTTCACCATTGGCAACGTTGAGCGCATCGCGCAGGTCCGTGATCCGCGGATCCGTCTCCAGCACCCTTCGGCGGCCGGCCAAGGATTTGAGCTTGGCGTCCAGTCCCTGCAGTTCAAGCAATTTCAACTGTTCTGCCGGTGCTGCTTTCGCCACGCTTAACCTCCGCTTGTTGCCGCCGGGCCTGGGGATTCAGTTCCGGCCGGACAGCTTGAATGTGTTGAGACTGTCCGTATCTTTCTAGACTCTAGTCCCCGCCGGGAGTGAGTATGAAGTCCCAAGGATCGCTGTTGGTGCTGCTCACGCGGATTTCGACGTCGTAGCCTTGGTCCGCGAGCACGTTGCCAAGGGCTTCGGCGGCTGCGGGCAGCCACAGCCATTCACTGGCAAAATGCGAAACGTCAATCAAGTAGGGACGGCCGTTGACGGCACCTTCACGCGCCTCCGACGCCGGATGATGGCGCATGTCCGCCGTAACGTAGACGTCCGCTTGGCTCGCCCGGACAGCATCAAACAGGCTGTCTCCGGCGCCACCGCAGACGGCTACCCGCCGCAACAACCCGTCCTTGTCTCCTGCCACCCGGACACCGCCGGCCACCGCCGGGAGCATCCCAAAGACCCTGGCGGCAAAATCGCCCAACGTCATAAGTTCGGGAAGATCACCAACCCTGCCGATCCCCTCCTCCGGCAACCCGTTGGCGGCGCTGGTCAGGGGCGTGACGTTTTCCAGGCCAAAGGCGTCGGCCAGAACGTCAGAAACGCCTCCGACCGCTGAATCGCCGTTCGTGTGGACTGTCAGCAACCCCGTTCCCGCCTCGATCAAACGGTGAACGGCGAGACCCTTCGCAGTGGTTGCTGCCACCGAGTTCACGCCTTTAAGGAGTAAGGGGTGGTGGGTGATCAGCAATTCGGCACCCCACTCGATGGCCTCATCGATGACCGCCAACGTGGGATCCACGGCGAAGAGGACCTTGGTGACCGGTGCATTGGGGCGTCCAACCACCAGGCCGACCTCATCCCAGTCCTCGGCAAGCGACTCAGGCCACAGCTCCTCTACGGCCAGCAAAACCTGGCCCAGGGTGGGGTCTTCGATTGCTTCAACGCCACCGGCATCATCGCCGGAATCCGCGTCCGGGATTGCGGTGTCTACAGCTTCCATACTCTTATTCTTACCTATTCCATCCGGCTCGGTCCGAACAGGTCTTCCCGGCACCTCCCCGATGCCGTCATGTTCCCGTAAGGTATTGCGGGAATCATCGGACCCTCCGATCCATTGAAGAGAACATGAAAACTTTTGTGCTTGGCGGTGGCTGCTTCTGGTGCCTCGATGCTGTTTACCAGAAGACCCGCGGCGTCAGTTCCGTCGTCTCCGGCTATACGGGGGGCCATGTCCGCAACCCTGACTACTACGAGGTCTGTTCGGGGACCACAGGCCACGCGGAAGTGGTTGCCGTGACCTTCGACGAATCGGTCGTCCCTGAAGAAGTCATTCTGGACATGTTCTTCGCACTCCACGATCCCACCACCCTGAATCGTCAGGGCTACGACGTCGGTACCCAATACCGTTCGTCCATGTTCTATACGACCACCGAAGAAAAGATCCTGTTCGAGGAAGCAATCGAACGGGCACAGGCCCTCTGGTCCCACCCGATTGTGACTGAAGTGGTGCGCCTTCCCGAGTTCTACGAGGCCGAGGAAATCCACCAGGACTACTACGCCAAGTTCCCGTATCAGGGGTATTGCCAGGTGATTATTAATCCCAAGCTCGCGAAGGCACGGAAATATTACTCTGCATGGCTAACTGCTTAGCAGGGTTTCGATCCTGCTGGTTAGGCTGACCTCAGCATTCCCTCTTGAGAGATAGGCAATAATTTCATGGCAAGGATCTACGACGACGTCACCCAGCTGGTCGGCCGCACTCCGCTGGTCCGCTTGAACCGGCTGACTGAAGGACTTGAAGCGACCGTTGCGGTCAAGCTCGAGTTCTACAACCCGGCCAACAGCGTGAAGGACCGCATTGGCGTGGCCATTGTTGACGCCGCAGAAAAGTCCGGTGCCCTGAAGCCGGGCGGAACCATCGTCGAAGGCACGTCCGGCAACACCGGAATCGCCCTCGCCCTGGTTGGCGCCGCGCGCGGTTACAAAGTCATCCTGACCATGCCGGAAACCATGTCCACGGAACGTCGTGTCATGCTCCGCGCCTACGGTGCAGAAATTGTGCTGACCCCGGGTTCCGAGGGCATGCGCGGTGCCGTTGAGAAGGCCCAGGAAATTGTTGCCAACACCGAGAACTCGATCTGGGCGCAGCAGTTCGCCAACCCGGCCAACCCCGAGATCCACCGCAGCACCACGGCTGAGGAAATCTGGGCGGACACCGACGGCAAAGTGGACATCTTCGTTGGCGGCGTCGGCACCGGCGGTACCGTCACCGGCGTCGGGCAGGTTCTGAAGGAACGCAAGCCGGAAGTTCAGATCGTTGCGGTCGAACCCAAGGACTCCCCGATCCTGAACGGCGGCACCCCCGGCCCGCACAAGATCCAGGGTCTGGGCGCCAACTTCGTCCCTGAAGTCCTGGACACCAACGTCTACGACGAAGTCCTTGACGCCACCCTTGAAGACTCCGTGGCAACCGCCCGCGCTCTGGGTTCCAAGGAGGGTGTCCTCGCTGGTATCTCCGGCGGCGCAGCAGTCTGGGGTGCCCTGGAACTCGCAAAGCGTCCGGAAAACAAGGGCAAGCTCATTGTGGTGATCGTTCCTGACTTCGGTGAGCGCTACATCTCCACCGTGCTGTTCGATGACATCCGCGGCTAACACAACGCCTGCACGCATTCATTTCCTGTAGAAAGGTCTTTGTGAGCTTCTTCGCAAGACTTAAGGAAGACCTCGACGCCGCCCGGTCACACGACCCGGCGGCTCGAGGTTCTTTTGAGAACTTTTTCGCATACTCCGGGCTGCACGCCATCTGGGCGCACCGCCTCACGCATAAGCTGTGGCAGAATCCGGCGCTGCGCTTTCCGGCGCGCCTGATTTCGCAGCTGGCACGGTTCCTGACCGGCATTGAGATCCATCCGGGAGCGACGATTGGTCGCCGCTTCTTCATCGACCACGGCATGGGCGTCGTTATTGGCGAGACGTCGGAAATCGGTGAGGATGTGATGATCTACCACGGGGTTACCCTGGGCGGACGCTCACTGGCCAAGGTGAAGCGGCACCCGACCATCGGCGACCGCGTGACCATCGGCGCCGGTGCCAAGGTTCTGGGTCCCATCACGATCGGCGCGGACAGCGCTATCGGCGCAAACGCCGTCGTCGTGAAGGATGCACCACCGGAATCCATCATTACGGGCATTCCCGCCACGTGGCGTCACCGCGACGCGCGGTCGGAAACCAAACCGGCAGTCGACCCGGCTGAGTACTACATCGAATATCGGATCTAGCCGGCGATCCTCTTGTAGAGGCTCCAGAAGGCTGCGTCAAAGGCGCGGTCCGGAAGAACTCTTCGCATCGCCAAGACGCTCCAGGCACCCCTGCCCACCGGGTAGCGGGTCCTGGGGCGTCGTGCTGTGGCCGCCCGGACGATCGCCTTCGCCACCACGCGCGGCGGCGTAGCCAGCGCTTGCCCCGACGTTGATGCCAGAGCCGCTGCAACTATGCGGGCCTGCGCCGAATACGGTCCCCCACCCGAGGTGACCAACAGTCCCTCGCCCGCAATGGTTCCCCATTCGGTGTCGGTTCCGGAAGGTTCAATAACGACGACGTCGATGCCGTGCGGTTTCAGCTCCAGGCGCAGGGAATCGCTCATTCCCTCGACGGCGAATTTCGTGCCGTGATACCAGGCGCCCAACGGCTCATAGATCTTGCCGCCAATTGAGGAGACATTGATGATACGGCCGGAGCCGGCGCTCCGCATCCCGGGTATCACCAGTTGCGTCATCCTCGCCAGGCCCAAGACATTGACCTCGAACTGGCGCCTGCCTTCGTCCAGCGGAACCTCTTCCAATGAACCGTACGAGCCGTACCCTGCGTTGTTCACCAAGACGTCAACACGCCCGTGGGCAGCCTCCACCAAGCTCACGGCGGACGCCCTGGATTCCTCGTCCGTGACGTCCAGGCCAAGGACGGTGACCCCCAGGGCTTTCAAGGGCTCCATTTTCCCGACCCGGCGAGCACCGGCATAAACCGTGAACCCTGCAGCGCTGAGGGCGATGGCCGATTCGAAGCCGATACCCGTGGATGCTCCGGTGACAAGGGCGATGCGTTGGGTCATGGTGTTGTCCTTGGCTGGTTGCGACCGCGCCGGCTTCCGACACGGCAAAGGCCGGTTCCTCCCAGCGTATCGGGGAGGAACCGGCCTTTGGGGTAGCCGTATTAGTGGGTGTCGACTGCCGAGATTTCGGACTTGTCTTCGCCCCACAGGGTGTGGAACGTGCCCTCGGCGTCAACGCGACCGTACGTGTGTGCACCGAAGAGGTCACGCTGGCCCTGGATCAGGGCAGCGGCAACGCGCTTGCGGCGAAGGCCGTCGTAGTAGGCCAGCGAGGAGGAGAACACCGGTACCGGGATGCCCAGCTGGACAGCCGTGGCCACCACGCGGCGCCACGCCGGAAGGGCCTCGGCGATCGCCTGGGTGAAGGCCGGTGCGAACAGGAGGTTGGCCGGCTTCTCTTCAGCGGCGTAGGCCTTGGTGATGTCCTTGAGCAGCTCTGCACGGATGATGCAGCCCGCACGCCACAGGGAAGCGATCTCGTCCAGCTTGAGGTCCCAGCCGTATTCCTTGGCAGAGGAGGTCAGCATGTCCATGCCCTGGGCGTAGGAGACCAGCTTGGAGGCATACAGGGCCTGGCGGACGTCCTCGACGAAGGTTTCGGGGATTTCCACGGAAGCTTCCGCGCCGGCGAGCAGTTCCTGGCCGAGTTTGCGCTGCTCAGCCTGGGAGGACAGTGCACGGGCGAATACGGACTCGGCGATGCCGGAGACCGGGGAGCCGAGCTCCAGTGCGGAAATGACCGTCCAGCGTCCGGTGCCCTTCTGGCCTGCGGCGTCAACCACAACGTCAACGAACGGCTTGCCGGTCTTGGCGTCAACGTGGCCCAGGACCTCTGCGGAGATTTCGATCAGGAAGGAAGACAGGTCGCCCTTGTTCCACTCGGTGAAGATCTTGGCCTGCTCTGCGGGCTCGATGCCGGCACCGGAACGGAGGAGGTCGAATGCTTCACCGATGACCTGCATGTCGGCGTATTCAATGCCGTTGTGGACCATCTTGACGAAGTGACCGGCACCGTCGGTGCCAACCCATGCGCAGCAGGGCTCGCCGTCGACCTTGGCGGAAATCTTCTCCAGCAGCGGGCCGAGGGCGTCGTAGGACTCCTTGGAACCACCGGGCATGATGGACGGGCCGTTCAGCGCGCCTTCTTCACCACCGGAAACACCAACACCCACAAAGTGGAGGTCCTTCTTGGCGAGAGCAGCTTCCCGACGACGGGTGTCCTCGTAGTGCGAGTTGCCGGCGTCGATGATGATGTCGCCAGCCTCCAGCAGGGGTTCGAGCTGCTCGATGACGTTGTCAACGGGAGCGCCTGCCTTGACCATGATGAGGACGCGGCGGGGCTTTTCGAGGGAGTCGACGAGTTCCTGCAGCGTTTCCGTGCGGATGAAATCGCCGTCCGTGCCATGCTTTTCCAGCAGAGCGTCAGTCTTTTCCACGGAGCGGTTGTGGAGTGCCACGGTGAAGCCGTTGCGTGCAAGGTTGCGGGCCAGGTTGGCGCCCATCACCGCAAGGCCGGTGACACCGATGTGTGCTGACATCAAAACTCCAATTCGATCGTGTGCAAACAGTCCTGCGGACATGCAGGACGCGAATTCAAAACCAGGGGCTGTAATAAACCATACGTATTTAAGCCGTGAGCGGGAAAGCGGCGCCCACGTTTTGGAACGGCGCCACGTCACAAACAGTCTATGATGACGCGCGCGTTCAAGAGGCTGGCGGCGACGGTGTGCATCGTCGCCACCGGGCACGCAGGAGCTCCGCGCGCCACTATGCTTACCACTATGTCGACCAGCCTCCACCACCGCGCCGTTGAGCACCTGGGGACCCGCATCGTGGGCGGATCCCTCCCTACCGGCCACGTCATGCTGGCAGAGCATCTGGAAGATGAACTCAATGTTTCGCGTTCAGTGGTTCGCGAAGCAGTCCGTGTACTGCAGTCGCTTGGACTTGTTGAGACCATCAAGCGTGTGGGCATCCGCGTTCTTCCTGCCCACCGGTGGAATCCGTTCGACCCTCTCGTTATCCGTTGGCGCTTGGCAGGCGAGGGTCGCGGCGCCCAGTTGCGGTCACTCGCGGAACTGCGCTCCGCCGTCGAGCCCGTTGCTGCCGAACTTGCGGCAGGAAACGCTCCCGAAAGCCTCCGCCAGGAACTGGTGGACATTTCACTGGCGATGAAGGAAGCCGGCGACGCCGGCGACATGCCCCGGTTCCTCGGCCTCGACATCCGGTTCCATGCTTTGGTGTTGTCCGGCTCGGGCAACGAGATGTTCGCCAACCTGATCGGCCAGGTCACGGAAACCTTGACCGGTCGCACCGTGCATGGCCTCATGCCGGAGCACCCGCAGGCGCAGGCCCTGCAATGGCACATGGATGTAGCCCACGCCATCGATGCCGGCGACGGCCAACAGGCCAGGGAAGCATCAGCCAAGATCATGCGTCAGACGATCGCGGAGCTGGCGCCCAGCTGGAGCGACCAGCCCCGCGTCTTCGTGCCGGTGGCTAAGAGCTAGTTGCCCTCGGCGTTGTCGGCCTGGAAGTTCAGCAGGACCTTGCCGGATTCGGCAGAGTTCTTGGCCACTTCAAAAGCCTCCAGTCCGTGGGCGAGGTCGAATTCATGCGTCACTACGGGGTCCACATACAGCGAGCCGTCCGCCAGCGCTGCGATGACGTCGTCTATTTCGTCGTTGAATCGGAAGGATCCCACCAGTTCCAGTTCGCGGGTGATTGCGAGCGAAATGAACACCGGCTGCGGTCCGGACGGAAGAAGTCCCACCATGACCACCTTGCCACCCCGCGTGGCGCCCTTGATGGCCGAGGCGAGGCCGTAGTGGCTCCCCGAGGATTCAATGACGACGTCGGCATCCACTGCCGCAATGGCCTCTGCTTCGTCGCCCTTCAGGACAGCATCGGCGCCCACGGCGCGCGCAATCTCCAACGGCTTGTCATGCATGTCGACGGCGACAATCCGGGCCGCGCCGGCACGCTTCAGGACGGCGACAGTCAGTGCACCGATGGGGCCACTGCCGATCACGAGGGCGGTCTTTCCGGCGACATCCCCAGCGCGGGCCACCGCGTGCCATGCAACGCTGGCGGGCTCAACCAAGGCAGCGGTGCGCAGATCCAGGGCCTCCGGGAGAACACGCAGCATCCTTGATGGCAGGTTTGCGTAGCGGCTAAAGGCGCCATCCGTGTGCGGATACCGTGCCGCGCTACCCAGATACGTGCAGCCTGGGGAAAGGTTGGGCCGGTCCTCCGGGTAGCGGACGTCGCCGGGCGCCGGGGTTGCCGGGTGGACAGCTACAGGGGTTCCCACGCCAGGGCCGGAACCGTCGGCTGCTTGCTGGACAACCACGCCCACAATCTCATGGCCCAGGACCATGGGCGCCTTCAGGATGGACTCGCCGGCCGCGCCGTGCAACCAGTAATGGAGATCCGAGCCGCAGATACCGCCGTATGCGATTTCGACGATCGACTCGTCCGCAGCCGGTGTGGTCAGCGGAATGTCTTCGATCCGCAGGTCACCTTTTGCATGGGCGACGACTGCAGGACCGGATGCGGGGAGGTTGATGCCCATCAGACCACCACCGTCATTCCGCCGTCGACGAAGATCGTCTGGCCGTTGACGAAGTTGGACGCCTGCGACGCAAGCCAAACGGTGGGACCTGCAAGGTCGGCAACCGTTCCCCAGCGGTTGGCCGGAGTCCGTCCGAGAATCCAGGAGTTGAACGCCTCGTCATCCACCAGGTTCTGCGTCATTTCGGTGTGGATGTAGCCCGGGGCGATGCCATTGATCTGCAGCCCGGAAGCTGCCCATTCTGCAGTCATGGCCCGCGTCAGGTTACGGAGTCCGCCCTTGGCGGCAACGTAAGGAGCAATGGTGGGGCGGGCGAGGTCGGTCTGTACGGAGCAGATGTTGATGATCTTGCCCCGGCCTCGGGGAATCATGTGCCGGGCGGCTTCGCGGCCCACCAGGAACGCACTGGTGAGATCCGTGGTGATCACCCTGTCCCAATCCTTGACGTCCAGGTCAAGCATGGGAACGCGGTGCTGGATCCCGGCGTTATTGACCAGGATGTCCAGGGGGCCAACGTTGCCCTCGATCCAGGCCACGCCCTCGGCAGCTGATGCGGCATCCGTCACATCGAACGCCCGGCTGAGGACACGGCCGTCGGGGTAGTCGGCAGCCATGGCCGTGTGGGCCGATTCCAGCCGTTCAGGGTTGATGCCGTTAAGTACCACCGTGGCACCCGCATCAGCCAAACCCCTGGCCAAAGCATTGCCGATCCCCCGGCTGGATCCAGTGACCAGAGCGATGCGCCCGGTCAGATCGAATAGTCCACTCATGATGTGATGTCTTTCCTTCTTGGTTGGTGCTGGGGCTTAGTTGGCGGTTGCTGTCTGGTTCAGGTTGGCAATCGCCTGCCGAACCACGGTGAGGTCCTGGTCTCCAAGTCCTTGGCGTTTGAGTTCGGCGTAGAGCTCAATGGCCGCATGGGCCATGGGCACCGCGGAGCCAACGGCTTCGGCGCTTTGGACAACGAACGCAAGGTCCTTGTGCATGAACTTTGCGGGTCCGGTAGGCGTGTAGTCCTTCGCGGCGAGGCGGGGGCCAGCCAACTCGAGGACCCGGCTGCCGGCCAAACCGCCGGCGAGGACCTCATAGAGGGCCGCCACATCCATGCCCGAGCGTTCGGCCAGTTCCGCGGCCTCGGCGAGTGCCGCCGTCGTTGTCCCAACGATGAGTTGGTTGCAGGCCTTGGCGAGGGAGCCGGAGCCCAGCAATCCCATGCGGCGGACGGTGGTTCCCATGGTTTCGAAAAGGGGGCGCAGCCTGTCAAAGTCAGACTCCGTCGCTCCCACCATGATGGCAAGCGTGCCGTTCTGCGCGCCGGTGGTGCCGCCGCTGACCGGCGCATCAACCACCACGGCATTGCCTCCACTCGCCTCGTGGACAGTTTTGCCGAAAAGCCGGACTGCAGTCGGAGAGACACTGCTCATCACGACGACGGCGGTACCCGGCTTGGGCGGTTCGGCCCGCCACGCCTTGAGCAGTCCCGCGGCGGCGTCTTCGATGAACGACAGATCCGGCAGCATGAAGATGATCGCTGACTCGTCCCGTAACTGGGCGACATTTTCGGCCCGGTGGACTCCCGGAAGTCCGGCAAACGCGGCGTCGGATCGATTCCATGCGGTCACCTCCCACCCTGCTCCGGCGATGTTGGCAGCCATGGGGGCTCCCATGAAGCCCAATCCCACGAAACCCACACGTTCGTTGGTCATGATGGGTAACACCTCACTTCGTTGTGGTCATCTGGAAGAAATCTGTTCAATATCCTAGCCGCCATTCAGTATGATGAACACTATGACGACTGATGAACTTACCATCGCGATCGCTGTGCCGCTCGAAGCTGAGCATGTGGAGCGTATCCGCGCCGTAGATCCCTCCGTAACAGTTCTCTACGAACCCGAGCTGTTGCCACCCGAGCGATTCCCTGCCGACCACGCCGGCGATCCGGATTTCAAGCGCACTCCCGAGCAGGAAGAACGCTATTGGGCGATGCTCAACCGCGCGCAGATCCTCTATGGCCTGCCGAATGAAAGCCCGGCCGGACTTGCAAGGATCGCCCGGAGCAACCCGCACCTTCAGTGGATCCACGCCATGGCAGCGGGCGCCGGCGGAGCCGTCAAGGCATCCGGGCTGGACACTGAGACGCTCCAGAAGTTCCACGTCACTACCTCGGCCGGCGTCCACGCCCTCCCTTTGGCAGAGTTCTCCGCTTTCGGCATCCTCAACGGCTTCAAGCGCAGCGCCGAAATGGCACGCGACCAGGCAGCGAAGGTCTGGCCGGAACTGAGGACGCCCACCAAGCTGGTCAACGGCTCGAAGCTGGTGATCACAGGCCTCGGCGAAATCGGCATGGAAACGGCACGCATCGCCCGCGCCCTCGGAATGAAAGTCAGCGGCACCAAACGAAACGTCGAGGCGATCGAAGGCATCGACCAAGTGACGGACAACAATGGCCTGGCCGGCCTGCTCGCTGATGCCGACGCCGTGGTCAACACACTCCCTGGCACGCCGTACACAGAGAAGCTCTTCAACAGGGACGTTTTCTCGGCCATGAAGCCCGGAACGGTTTTCGTCAACGTCGGCCGCGGAACAGTGGTGGACGAGGAAGCCCTCCTGGAGGCCCTCGACAACGGCCAGGTCTCCTACGCCTGCCTCGACGTCTTCGCCGTTGAACCACTCCCGCAGGAAAGCCCCCTGTGGAACCACCCGCAAGTACTGGTTTCCCCGCACACCTCGGCCCTCAGCTCGGCAGAAAACCGACTCATTGCCGAACGGTTCTGCAGCAACCTGCGGACGTTCATCGATGGCGGCGAGCTCCCGCACCTGGTGGACCCCATCCACTTCTACTAAGCCTCGGCAGGCTTTGCCACAAAAGGCTCCGATCCTCACGGGTCGGAGCCTTTTGTGTTCCTGGGGACATTGGCCAGCGACCACGTGACGGCGGATGAGGGATGGCGGGCTCAGGCTTGGCTGCGTTCCGGGGACCGGGCATGTGTACTGGTCTCTGAGCATTGGCCTGGGGGCTTTGGGCTGTGAGCACTGGCCTGTCGGCCTTGGGCTCTCCGCCAACGCCAAACGGCGGCTCCTTCCTGGAAGGAGCCGCCGTTGAGGCTTGGGACAAGCGAAGTCGCTACTTTGCGTCCTCGAGCGCACGGAGGTCGCGGCCAGCCGTTTCCGGCGTGAAGAACGTCGTCACAAAGGAAATGAGTGCAAGGACCAGAGAGTAGACCGCCAGAACCACCCACGAGTTGGCCGTGGCGGCCAAGAGAACAGCACCAAGCAGGGGCACCAGGCCCCCAGCGAGAACGGCGGAGATCTCCCGGCTCATGGCAACTCCGGTGAACCTGTACTGCGAGCCAAACAGCTCGGGCAGGAGCGGACACTGCGGGCCCAGCATGGACTGAACGCCCAATGCAATACCAACCACCATGACAGCCCAAACAAGCGTCACGTTGCCCAGCGTGACAAGGTAGAAGGCCGGAATTGCGAACACCGCCTGGAACAGAGCCCCGTAACGGTAAACGCGCACTCGACCAAAGCGGTCAGACAGAGCTCCGAAGGTCACCACCATAACAGCGGCAAAGCCTGCGGCGATCAGCAGCCCAACCGGCCCAATGAATTTATCACCGGGGAACACACCACCCTTGACGGACAAGAAGGAGATGAGGAGTGCGGAGTAGATCGACGAGTTGCCGTTCTCACCCATCCGCAGACCGATTCCTACGAGGACATTCTTCTTGGAGTGCCTCCAAAGCTCACCAACCGGGTTTTTGGCCACGTTCTTGTGCTTTTCCAACTCCTGGAAGACTGGAGTTTCCTTGAGTCGGAGACGGATGAAGACTGCCACGATGATGAGCACGAAGCTGGCGAGGAATGGTACGCGCCACAGCCAGGCCTCAAACGCACCGTCATTCGACAACTGCAGCAGGGCAAAGGTACCGGCGCCCAGCAATGTTCCGAGCTGAATACCCACAAACGGCAACGACGCAAAGAAACCGCGTCGACGGCGCGGAGCTACTTCGGAGATCAGCGTCGTTGCTCCGGCCTGCTCGGCACCGGCACCAAGGCCTTGAATGATGCGCAGGACGACCAACAGGACTGCCCCCAACATTCCCGCCTGCTCGAACGTTGGGAGCAAGCCGATGGCGAAGCTCGCCAACCCCATCATTCCGATAGTCAGGAGAAGGACCATCTTCCGGCCGAATCGATCTCCAATGAATCCGAAGAAGATGCCACCGAACGGCCGCGCAGCGAAGCCGACACCATAGGTGGCGAACGACGCAATCAACGCGCCACTCTCGCCCAACGGCTTGAAAAACAACGGCCCGAAGATCAAGGCCGAGGCCAGGCCGTAGATGTAGAAGTCGTAGTACTCCAGAGCGGAGCCTACTGAGCTGGCCAGCGTCGCCCGTCGAAGCTGTTCCGGCTCAACAACAGCATCGTCAGCCTCAACTGCGAGCTTTGCATTAGTACGAGTTGTCACAAGCACTCCCTCAAAATCACCCCAAGGCCCCCGTTGGCCTGGCGAGATAGCGATGGCATCACCGCCAAGATCACTATGATGAACAGCGTACAGCTAGTTGAACTCACTGCCAAGGTAGTAATCAGATTTATTCAACTTGGAGAGATTGTGACGCGCGGCACTGACCGACTAACCCATGGGGTTGCCCAGCGACCTGGCAAGCTCCTTAAGTTCCTTGACCATGAGGGCGCCCTGCTCCTCTGAATACGTGGCCTTCAGTGCCGTTACGGACAGGCCCAGGCTGGGACCGTGCGCGCCGTGTGTTGGCACGGGGACGGCGAGGCAGACGACGCCGACGGTCGACTCTTCGTCCTCGAAGGCAAAGCCCTGCTTTCGAATGGTGGAGATTTGGGCTTTCAGTTCCTCCGCGGTGCGCAGCGAGTTGGGGGTCATGACAGGAAGTTCCATTCCGTCCGGGAACATGGCTTCGATGTCATGATCATGCAATTGCGCCAAGAGCGCCTTGCCGACACTGCAGAGCGAGACGGGCATCTTGTCGCCGATATTGGACGTCAACCTGACGGCCGGATGCCCCTCGTAACGCGCCAGGTAGATGACGTGGTCACCATCCAGCATTGCAATGCGGACCGTCTCGCCGGAGAGCGTTGGCGCTTGCTCGCAGTACTTGTAGAACTCCTGCACCTCATCCAGGCGGCTCAAATACGCAGCGCCAAGTTCCACCAGCTTGCGCCCCAAAGCAAAGTCCGCACCCTGCCGCGTAATCAGCCGCGCTTCTTCAAGGGCCAGCAGGAGATTGGACGTGGATGACTTGGGGATTCCAAGCTCCCTGGACAAGTCACTCAGCGTCAATCGTCCCGACGGCGACTCCGCCAAGGCTTCAAGAACCGCGGCGGCGCGGGTCACGGCAGGGGCCGGCGATGAGGCGCCCAACCCCTCAGAGCGGGTGGTGCGGGAATCGGCCATGATTCTCCTTCGTCAAGACAAACCGGCTGTTCATTCTGCTGAACAGTAACCATCATAGTGTCAGTGGGCGGACATCCGGAGGGAAACCCATCGACATTAGCGACACACAAGACGCACAGGGCGTCCTTGCTTTCCAAAACCCAAGAGTTCGCTGTATATTCATTTTCGAGCTCTCCACCGCGGCATCCCCCAATAGTCGTGGTGGAGAGCTCATCCATTTCCCCGGCGAGCTACGCTGACGAACTACGCCGCAGCGATCTCCGCAGAGCGCAGACGCCAGCCTCCTCCGGTTCCATCCCGCACCAATTCCCAGGTCGCCAAAGCTGAGCGGGGATTGGCACCCAAGCGCACTTGGACCTGCCACACCTCAACGTCCACGCGACCCCCACCTCTGGGCATGCGGCTCGATCCCTCCCACCAGCTCACCCGCTCAAACCAGCGGACGGGATCCACCGCAATCTGCCACTCCGTTTGGCCGCGCACCACGGCGATGGGGATCCCACCCGGCGTCAGCCGAACATATACGTGCTCCATGGATTGAAACCCTAGACACCACCTCTGACATTCAGAGGCCGTCGGGGAGCACGGCAGCTGGAAACGAAAAAGCCCCGCCGTTCCTTGCCGGACAGGCTTGGAATGACGGGGTTTCCGAGTGGGTCCTACCGGGATCGAACCGATGACATCCACGGTGTAAACGTGGCGCTCTACCAGCTGAGCTAAAGACCCAAATCGTTGTTTCAGTGCCTCAGCGCTTCAACCAACGAACAATGACTCTACATGATGATTCGGGTGAAACACCAATCGGCGATCAGGCGGCCGGAAGATCAGGCAATTCCCGGGAAAGAAAGTCCAGCGCGCCGCTGACTCCCAACTCAAGTTTCAGGGCTGCAAAGGCATCGCCACGCGTAAGTCCCCTGTTGATGATCACTACGGGTTTACCCACCTTGGCGGCATGGCGAACGAACCTCAGGCCACTCATGACGGTCAACGAGGACCCTGCCACAAGAAGCGCAGCCGCATCATCCACCATGGCGTAGGCACGTTCGACGCGGTCCTTGGGCACGTTCTCGCCGAAGTAGACAAAATCCGGCTTCAGCGTTCCGCCGCAGACTGGACACACCGCCATGACGAATGACCTGATGAGTTCAGGGTCTTCGACCGTCGCATCAGCATCAGGAGCCATCTCTACTTCAGCGGCCTGCAGGGCGGCCGAAAGGAAGCCGGGGTTGATCTCCTCGAGAATGGCCGCAAGGAGGTGCCTGGAAAAAACGTGTCCGTGCTCCAGGCAGATAACACGGTCATACCTGCCATGCAGATCCACCACGTTGAGGCTTCCGGCATCCTCGTGCAGCCGGTCGACATTTTGGGTGATGAGACCAGTCAGGAGGCCCCGGCTCTCCATGCGTGCGACGGCGACATGGCCGGAATTCGGGTCGGCGTGCCTCAGGTGGGACCACCCAATGTGGTTCCGGGCCCAGTACCGCCTGCGGTTTGCCAGGCTTCCAGTGAATTCCTGATACGTCATGGGCTTTCTCGGTGCCGAGCCCGGCCCCCTGTAATCGGGAATTCCTGAGTCTGTGCTGAGACCGGCCCCTGTGAGTACCGCAAGCTTCTTGCCGCCAAGGATATCCACGGCTTGCTCGAGGGAATTAACTTCGTCCGGAGCCAGCGCGACAGGGGCGGCCGGCTCCATGCTGGCGAAGCCCGTCGTGCCAACCCCCGGCCGCACCTGGCTCACCAGCAGCTACCCAGCCAACGCCGCGAGTGCCCGGCGGTACTCGGCGAGCTCCCGTGCTTGTCCGCGTGGGTTGACCACCACATATCGGACGGTTCCTGCGGCGTCAATAATGAACGTTCCCCTCAGTGCCATTCCGCTCCGGGCATCGAACACGCCATATTCCTGCGCAACAGCTCCATGCGGCCAGAAATCGGCCAAGAGGTCGAATTCATATCCTTCTTGCTCCGCATAGGCGCGCAGGGTGAACTTACTGTCCACCGAGATTGCCAACACCGTGGCGTTGGCGTCTTCGAAGACTGCGAGATTGTCGCGAATCTCACACAGTTCACCCGTGCAGATGCCAGAGAAAGCGAAGGGATAAAACACGACGACGACGTTCCGGCCCCTGAAATCAGACAACCGGACGGGCTCGCCATGTTGGTTCAGCAGTTCGAAATCCGGCGCTGCCTGCCCCACTGCAGGGACAGTGGCGGGGGCAGGCGCAACAGCCTGCTGGACTTCGATCACTTGTTCTTCTTTCGCGCCACCAAACGTGTGGCGCTCCAATCCTTTGAGACACCTGCGGATGTCGTGAGGTGCAGACCAGCCGGGGGCGCGGCCTCTTGGATGTCGGCAGGCGACACGTAGTTGTCGCGGCCCGACTTCGGAGTCAGGACCCATACAACTCCGCCCTCGGTCAGCGTGGTGAGCGAGTCCATCAAGGCATCAACCAGGTCTCCATCGCCGTCACGCCACCAGAAAATTACTGCATCCACGACGTCGTGATCGTCTTCATCCAGCAACTCGGAGCCCGTGACATCTTCAATGTCGTCGCGCAAGTCGAAATCGACGTCCTCGTCGTAGCCGCGTTCCTGAATCAGATCCCCATCTTTGAAACCCAATCTTTCCGCCACATTTACCGATGTGGCGGCGTCGGCCTCGCTCACGTTTCCTCCTCTTGAAGTGACTTCCATTACTAACAGCCAACACCCTTTGGGCGTGTGCTTCAAGCCATTGTCCCTGCGATCGGCCATATTCCGCACTACCCACGGCATTTCGAACGTGTGACAATCCCGTGGCATCCGTCACGTACAGCGCTTGGGTGTGACATACAACGCCCCATGGGCCTCGCGGCTACGCATCGCAGCGTCGTCAAAGCTAGAGTGGCCATGAGCGCTTTGGCTGCAGGGCGATCGCCCCGAAGAATTTTACTGGGCAGCCATGCGCTCACAAGACCTGCCCGGCGCATCCGACCGGGCTGTTGAAACCGAGATGTCGCACACGACGCGTTCATGACGGGCAGTTACCCTGCCGGACCTGAGGCGCCGATGAATGCGCCTAAAGGAAGGTTGGACGTGGCTGCAGGAGAAGAGACCTCACACATCCTCAGCGGGTTGACTGCCCAGCTGCCTGATCGTGATCCGGAAGAGACCGCGGAGTG